>CAYHNZ010000006.1:0-43545 GCA_964358205.1 uncultured Candidatus Saccharibacteria bacterium
AGCGCTTCAGCTTGGTCTGCTTGTCTTCAACCTCCATCGAGGTTTGCCAGAAGAACAGGTACGGTGAGATGGTTGTGCCGAGTATAGCGACAAAGAGCAGAACCGTTTCCCGATTTAAACTCATTGATGGTACGACTGTGTGAGAGATCGCTTCCTGCCAATTGGTTTGGGTGAAGTACGGTACGAACATATACGCCAGGACCGTTAGGGCAGTCCACTTAAGAAAATTAGCCAGCGTCCGATAAGAAGTGAAAATTAACAAGACGACAATCAGGATCGAGTAGAAAATGGCTAAAATGGGTTCGGGAATCGGTATAAATAAATGAGTGACATCAGCCATCGCCGCTAAATCCGACCCGATATTCAGAGTAATGCCAGCCACAGCCAGACTAACCAAGCTAACCAAAATCCAGCGAGGGTAACAACGGCGCAGATTACCAGCCAAACCGTGGCCGGTGACCAAGCCGATCCGGGCGCACATTTCCTGGATAACCGCCATGAGCGGAAAGGTGAACAGGGCGCTCCACAGTAAACCAAAACCAGCCTGAGCGCCTGTTTGGGAGTAAATTACAATTCCTGATGGATCGTCATCACTCACACCGGTTACCAAACCAGGACCGATTTTATGCCAAAAATCTTTTAGACGACTCATTATTAAATAGTATACGCATCCTGTAGTAATTTCTAAAATGGAACTGTGACGAGTTCTAGTAATTAAGTCTGAAGGCTGAAGTCTAAAGTCTGAACTAAGTAAAAAGTCGCAAGTTCAAAGTACTTGACACTTAATACTTGAGATTTACTTTAAACGAAGTGAAAAGCGAGCGCTAGCGACAAATCAGACTTTAGACTTGAGACTTTAGCCTTATTCCTATGCGGGGGTTAGTTCCCGGAGGTCTTTTTCGATAACTTTGGTCGCCAACGGATCGAAACCCTTGAGTAAATCCTGGTACTGTTGATAATATTGTTGGGCTTCTTTTTGATTTCCCTGTTCGTTTTCGATCGCCGAAAGCAAGCCAAATAGTTGGGCCAGACGCCTAGTGTAATTAGCGTCAGGGTGATCGGCCCGAAACCAACCAAGCGATTCTTCAGCTAGTTCGTATGCCCGGTCGAAATTGCCTAAGCGAAACTGGATCTTGGCGGCATCCAGCAGGGTGGTGGCTCGAAAAAATCCGGCTGTTGGTTCTTTTTTGAATAATTGCAGGGCGCGATCGATAAAAGTTTGAGCCTCGTCTAGCTGACCGAGTTTGTAAAAATGCAGACCCAGCTTGTCGTAAGTAATTGCCAGCTCGCCAAAAAATTCTGTTGGCTCGAGCACGGCAATCGCTTTTTGAAAATAATTGATGGCCACTTGAAAATCGCCAGCGTAATCGCCGCAAATGGCGATGTCGCGGTAAAGCGCACCAAGCATCTGGGTGTCGCCGAGTGACTGATAAAGCGCCTGGGCTTGAGCGAAAAAATTAAGGGCATCTCGATAGTAAGAACTTTCTGCACTGATCACCGACTCTTTGACCGATACCCCGGCTAGATGGAAGGCTCTGGCTTTAAAAAAAGTTTCGTGAGCATCGGTAGCTAATTGAACTATTTCTTTGTAGGCGTCAATGGCTTCGTCAACCTGGGCACTATCACGCAACCGATCGGCTTGGGCTAATAAATCCTCAAAGTCAATTGAGGGCATCGGTTCCACGCTTGTGCTTACCCAGTCTGGGGTTGAGAAAATTTTTGTCTGACACGATCGATCGGCCGAGTCGTTTTTCGAGATTTTTTCGCGCACCACCAGCAATATCACCTCCGGCCTTGGCGTCGGCCTGGAGTTTACCCAAGCCCTTGGAATCTTCGTTCCGATGAATTTCGGTGGTCGCTCGCTCGCCCAGCATATTGAAGATCAGCTCAAAATCATCCATATGGTCGCGCAGGTTTTGCCGTTCCAAACCTTTTAGCTTTTTGTATTGACTCGGCGTGACACCAAAAGTGGCTTTAGAAATTTCAGCGGTCAATATCTCGTAATCTCGGTCTGCCTGGGCACCTCGATTTTTCCATTCGTCAGTTAATTCCTCGCGAATGACGATACCGCGCAGGCGGTTTTCAATCCATTCTTCGTGATAACCCTTGGCGCGGTAGAGAGCGCGGGTCCGTTTCATCCCTAGTTCTGGGTCGTCTATTTCTTGGACCCGTTCGTAGCCGACTTTAGCCAACCAGCGTTTGAACGGTTCGGCTTTGGGGCTGGGGATGGATTGGAGTAAGCGGAATAGACCTTCTGTATTCCAGCACAACAAATTCTGAAGGCCGCCGGTTGTACTAAATGGCAGAGCAAGGGGGGGTTCGAATTGAACCCCCCCTTTTTCCGCGGGCGCAAACAAAGCGTTAAGCTCAGCGTCTCGATTGCGAATATTTTTTAAATACTGGGAGGGATTTGGAGATTCTGTTAGTGCAACCACGATGTCGGTAATAACAAACCACCACTCATTTTGATGAACGATTTTACGAATTTCTTTCCGTCTAAAGATGGCAATTTTGTTCAGCTCGTCCTGCGTCATCTTTTTATCCTACTGTCCTCAACCAACAATAACTAGAGATATTTTAGGCAAGGTGGTGCGGAGAATTAATGAATCCGCACTGTTTGTACTTATAGGGTCTCTTAGTGGCTGGATTAATTGCTCCGTCCTCCTTCGCCGAAGCTACGGCGGGACTGCGCTCACCCCTCGTAAAGCTACGCATTTTTCCCATGGCAATGTTTATATTTTTTGGGACGGCCATCGGGAAGCGTCGCTCCGCACGGGCAGGGATCGTTTCTACCCACCTTAGCTTTAGCGGTGGTGGGCCGGCCGACATTGTCGTCGTTGCCCGATGGGTCATTAGTCATAATTTTGGCGGTGGGCGTCTCTACTTTTACGGGTTGGTTGATCTCAATTTGTGCCCTTAAAAGTAAATCAGTAATTTGGGCATCAATCCCCGCTTGGAGCTGTTGAAAATGGTCGTATGCTTCTCGCTTATACTCAACAATCGGCTCGCGCTGGGCGTAACCACGCAAGCCAATACTCTCGCGCAGTGATTCCATAGTCTTTAAGTGTTCGATCCACATCGTGTCGATTACTCGCAGAGAGATAGCTCGTTCAACGTCAAGTTTTAATTCGACTGGCCACTGGGTGCTTTTTTGCTCGTAGGCGACTTTTTGCTCGTCGGTCATTAACGCCCCGATCTCTTGGTGGAGATCGGATCCTTGATCAAGAGTCGTTTTAAGAATTCGTTCACGACGACGGTAAATAGCCTCGCGGTGCTTGTTCATAACATCGTCGTATTCGACTAATTGTTTACGAATATCGAAATTGTGAGTTTCCACTTTGCTCTGCGACTGTTCGATCGCCTTGGACAAAAGGGCGTTATTGATACTGACGTCGTCAGGAATTTTTAACCGCTCCATCAAACTCTTCATCTTCTCGCCGCCAAAAATCCGCATTAAATCATCGTCCATCGAAACATAGAATTGGCTTACACCTGGGTCGCCCTGACGACCAGCTCGACCACGAAGCTGATTGTCAATCCGACGCGATTCGTGCCGTTCAGTGCCGATCACCAACAAACCGCCTAACTCGATGACTTTTTGATGATCTTTTTCCCACTGCTTAAACTCGATCGCCTCGGCATCCTTTTGGGGCGGTTGGCCGCCCAGGATGCTCCCTTCGTCGTTCTTGGCGGTCAGCCTCGGTGGCTGTCCACCAAGAATTATATCAACACCCCGCCCAGCCATATTAGTTGCGACTGTTACCCCGCCAAGGTGGCCTGCTTGGGCAACAATCTCGCCTTCTTTTTGATGGTGCTTGGCGTTTAATATTGTGTGAGGAACTTTTTCGGCCTTCAGAAACTTCGATAATTTTTCCGATTTAGCAATCGAGACCGTTCCGACCAAAACTGGCTGGCCATTGTTATTGCGTTCTTTGATTAAAGCTGTGACAGCCCTGAACTTGGCGTCTTCCGACTTAAAAATTACATCTTGACGATCGATTCGAGTCATTGGCCGATGAGTCGGAATAACGACCACTTCTAGATTGTAAATCTTAGCCAACTCCTCGGCTTCTGTGACAGCCGTTCCGGTCATACCAGACAATTTGGCGTAAAGCCGGAAATAGTTCTGGAAAGTAATCGTGGCCATCGTCACCGACTCCTCTTGTACCGCCACCCCCTCCTTGGCTTCAATGGCTTGATGAAGACCAGCCGAGTAGCGACGGCCCTGTAACATTCGGCCAGTAAATTCGTCTACAATTACAACCTCACCATTCTTGACGACATATTCTTTATTTTTATGGTAGAGAGCATATGCTTTTAGCGCGGAGTCGGCATGATGAACAAGCGTCACATGTTCAGGTGCATACAAATTTTCCACTCCTATCAGCCCTTCGAGTTTAGTAATCCCCTCGCTGGTTAACGACGAGGCGTGGGCCTTTTCGTCAACCGTAAAGTCAGTTTCCTTTTTCAACTTGGGGATCAAACTAGCGAATTTTTGATACAAGTCGGCCGATTCCGAACTAGGCGCCGAGATGATTAGCGGAGTCCGAGCTTCGTCTATTAAAATCGAGTCAACTTCATCCACAATAGCATATACTAAATCCCTTTGACTTAGTTGTTCGACCGTCTGGACCATATTGTCACGCAAATAATCAAAACCAAATTCGTTGTTAGTGCCGTAAGTAATATCGGCTCCGTAAGCTTCCTGGCGCGAAACGGCCCGAAAACGCTTTAGACGCTCATCGGCTTCGCCGTTGTCGTGAGAAAGATCATAAACATAAGAAAACTGTGGGCCGATTACACCCACCGACAAACCCAGAAATTGATAAAGTGGGCCCATCCAACCGGCATCACGACGAGCCAGGTAGTCATTGACAGTCACTAAATGTGCTCCTAGCCCAGTTAGGGCGTTAAGATAGAGCGGCAGGCTGGCAACAAGGGTTTTGCCCTCGCCGGTTTTCATCTCGCTGACTTGGCCACGATGTAAGACAGCTGCCCCCAATATCTGGACATCGTAATGTCGCAAACCGATTGTTCTTTTAGCCGCTTCGCGCACCAAGGCATAAGCATATGCTTCCTTCGGTTCTAATAGTTTATTCAGTCGTTCGCGACGCTGAATATTACGTTCTTTGCGGTCATTAAGAGCGTCCGTTTGTATTAATATAGTCGTTGCCTCTTTTGACAGATCGTTTTTGAGCTTTAGTGAAATCTGCTGAAGCTCGACATCAGTCATAGTTTCTAATTGACTTTCCAGGGCGTTGACTTCGTCAACCAAAGACTGGAAGCGGCTGACTTCTTTCTTGTTTGGGTCACCAAAGAATCTATTCAACAGGCCCATAGCGATTAGATTCGCCAGTGTCGAGGTAGGCTAACCGACCCGTCCGGATGTTGGTTATTTTCAATATATGAAATCAGTAATCGCTCGGTCGCTAATGTACCGTTCAGGCTGTGGGCTAGCTTATCTTGGCCGTCGCTAGTTCGGTACTTTACACCCAGACGCCGGGTTTGAAAATCGGTACAGTTGCTGGCCGAATGGGTTTCCCGATAGCGCGCCTGTGACGGAAACCAGGCTTCGATATCAATTTTTTTGGCGGCTGTCGGACCCAAGTCTCCGCTACCGATTAAGACTTTCTGATACGGCAACTTAAGTTTTTTAACGAATTCTTCCTCCATCGAGACTAGAAATTCATGTTCCTCGACTGACTTTTCGGGGGTAGTAATCGAGACCATTTCCACTTTGTCAAATTGATGTTGGCGAAACATCCCTTCAACATCTTTGCCGTAGGAGCCAACCTCTCGTCGAAAACAAGTCGAAAAACCGACCAAACGAATCGGCAATTCCTCTTCTTTAAAAGTCTGACCAGCAAAGAGGGCTAGCAAGGTTTGCTCCGATGTTCCACTCAAAAGTAGATCGTCTTTTTCAACTTTAAAAAAGTCGTCTTTGAGAAACGGCAGGTAGCCGGTTTTTTCGAGCGTTTCCGCTCGGGTCATCACCGGCGGAATGATGGGAGTAAAACCGTGATGAACAGCCAGTCGGAGAGCTTCACCCATAATTTGCAGATGTGCCCAGGCGGCATCACCTTTCAGGTAACGAAAACGAGAGCCAGAAAATTCAGCTGCCGTTTTTAAATCTAGCCAGCCTAATTTAGTCATTAGCTCATGATGCGACAGACCGGCCCGAAGACGAATGTGACCAAACTGCCCGATGGTAGTATTGGCCGACTCCTCCTTGCCAACTGGCACATCAGCGGCGACTAAATTAGGCAATGACCATAATGCGGTTTTGACGGCGGTTTCAGCTTTTTTCAGCTCACTTTCAATAGCGGATATTCTTTTAGCCAGTGCTTGCGCCTTCTTCAGCACGGCTGGAGTGGGTTTGCCACCTCGACTCAACTGGTTCTTCTCGGCTCGAAGCGGATCGATCTCAACTGTTAGCTCTCGCCATTTGGTATCAAGTTTTAAGTATTCGTCGATTCGAGCCGGGTCTTCACCGCGCTTAGTTAGAGAATCTCGGAACTGATGGGGATTTTGGCGTAACAATTCACGATCAATCATGACCGTAGTGTACCAAACCCCCTCCTGAAACGCCAAGGGTATGCGGTGCAAAAACGGACGCACCGTTTAAAGCCAGTGGTTTTTCCACTTTTAAAAAAATCCCACCCCGGGTGGGGTGGGCAAGGGAGAGAGTGAAAAGTCGTAAGGGTTAGGAAACAACCTCACGACACCGAAGGTCGTCGTAGCGATAGGCGACATTGCACCTGTAGACATCGACCTTGCGATAGTCGGGACTCCAGCGGCAACTCGGCACGCCACCGTCCGAATAGCGGGAACCAGTACAGAGGGTGGTGTTGACGATGTCCAGGAACTTCCCGAACTTCCAGTGGTACCAGAGTACCAAGAGAAGCTGTTCGCGGAGCGTTACACCTTTGATACCGGCTGCCTGAATGTCGTTGGCCGATTTGTTCTTGTGAACTTCATCAGCTTCGACCGTGTCGCGCAACCAGATGGCGTAAGTACCGTCCTTTTCACTCCGGTCGTTGTGGGTAACAACTGCGTCATACGACTCGTCGATCAAGCGCCAGAACGGGAACCGTTCCTTGCACTTGGCGGCAGCCATTTCGGTTGTGACGCATTTGTCGGCGACAAGTAGCCAACCGAAACCCTCACGGGAAACTGGCACTCGTACCGACGAAAAGTCACAGTCGAGACCGAAGACCTCTTGGTAGAAGCTCTCCTTCTCATCGAGCCAGTACAGAGCTGACTTGGTTGTGATGAACGGCTCGAAGGCCTTGCGGACTCCGGCGACGATTTCGCTTTGAGCGCCAGCGCAGGCCTGGGCGTCGCGGAATGTGAGACTTCCGAAAATTTTTCCGAGGGCACTATATACGGTTCCCCGAATACCTTCCTTCTGTTCCTCCGTAGCCATTTTAATCGAAACTGTTTGATTCCTCATCAACTATTCTCCTTGCGGTTATATCCGCGGGTCGTAGGCCAGCTCACAATTGAGATGGGCTACTGGAAAGCAATTTCTTTGCCTCCCAAAAGCCCACCTCAATTACTTGTTAAAATACTTGCTGAAATATACCCCAACCTATCGAGAAAGTCAAGGGAATTGAGGACGATTAATTGTTTAGCTTGTGGGCACAACCTAGTCGACGGAAATGATTTTATACTGAATTTTACCGTCGGGCGTTTCAACTGAAACAGTATCTTTGGCTTTACGACCCAAGAGAGCCTTTCCTACTGGTGAGTCAATCGAAATTTTGCCCTTAGTTGGATCAGATTCGGTTGGACCAACGACTTCAAACTCATCAGCTTCACCGTCAACCGATACCTTGACCGTACTGCCGATGCCGATGGTGCCATTTTGAGATGATGCGCCTTCGGCAATTTTGGCATGCTTAATAATTTCCTCAACCTCCTGAATTCGGCCCTCGATAAACGACTGCTCCTCTTTGGCGGCCGAATATTCGGCGTTCTCCGACAGATCGCCCAATTCTTTAGCTCCTTTAATACGACCGATAATCTCGGGTCTTCGAACCTCGGTTAAGTCTTGAAGCTCGGTTCTAAGCTTCACTAGTCCTTCCGACGTCATTAAAATATCTCTTTTTGTCATTTAGTAATTACTAGTAGTTGGTTAGTTTATAACTTAGCCACTGATCGTTGAATAATTCAGTTGAGTCTGTTGAAAAGTGAAGTGTGTTTGACTTAGGCTATTACAAAGATTCTAACAGCCCCACAGAACCTGTCAAGACTCTACCGCCTTTTGTAGGAAATGACAAAAAAATAACAGGTTGAGTAAATTTATGAGAGAATTAATCACCCCGAAACCCAGTCGTCGAGGTATGATGTAAAAAATGAGTCGATACACTAAACCAATGGGTACCGAGCGACTACCGGTTCGTTTGCCCGCACTACCGTCGTGGGAAAAATTATTAACCCGTCTATCGGTACTGCCAGAGACGAAGGTGGATCATCGTTCGTTGAGCCTGGAACTAATTAGTCTCATCAGCAATGACGCTAATTCCGTCGCTGGGCTTTTCCCGCGACTATGTGTGTTTCTGCCCCGAATCACCGGCTGTCAAGGAGTAGTGATTTGGGCAAAGGGGTTAACGGACTCGGAAATTATCGCCTCCAATCTCTCGTCAAACAAGACTCGGACCTATATGGAGCTGAAGATTGTCCAGAAAATGAGCCGAATCAATCACCGCTCATTCAACAGACGCTTACCGCTCCGGCTGTCAGTCGGTAAAACTGTTCTCACCAACTGCCAGTCAATTCATTTAGGTGAAATCAACAACCGCCAAGCTTACTTACTGGCTGTTGGTGAACGAGCCATAACGGGGGAAACGATTCATACTTTGGAAGTAATTTGCCAAGCTATCGGCCTACGATTGAAAAATTTATCCTTGTCTCAAAGCGTTCGAAGCCAAAATCACAAATTAAATAATTTAACCCAGCAGCTCGGTGAAGGTATGGCCCTACTTGACCGTGATCTGAAAGTCACGCTTTGGAATCGAGCCCTCCAAAGATTAACTGGCTATAAAACCAACGAGGCGCTCGGACAAAATATCAATCAAGTATTTCGTCGAACCGATACGCCCGACTGGTTAACCAGTCTAGTCGCTAACCCTGGAACAAAAGAGCTCCGTCACACCCACTCTGACTTTGAAATCATGACTAAAAGTGGCGACCGACTTTGGCTAAACTGTTTGGTCTCAATCTACAAAAACGACTCTAATGAGATAGACCAGTTAGCTCTTGTCGCTCGCGATATATCACATAAAAAAACTTTAGAACAAAAGAAAAACGAATTTATTTCTATCGCCACTCATGAATTGCGCACTCCCCTAACTGCCATTAAAGGTTATTTGAGTTTGCTCGAGCGTAGCCAGGAAAATCTAACCAGTAAACAACTTTCCTACTTATCTCAAACGACCAAGGCCAGTAATCGACTGGCTTGTTTAGCGGAGGACTTGTTGCGAGTCACCCAGATCGACCAAGATCGCTTGCCTTTTAAGCCCCAAAATATTCATCTCTTTCCAATACTCAAGAGAGTCGTCCGCGATTTTAAGCCCAAGGCCGCCGCTAAGGGCGTGACGCTGTCGCTAACCAATAATCATCTACGCGACAATGTTCGTCTCGATCCGGAACGAACCGAACAAATTTTTGCTAACCTGATTGATAACGCTACTAAATATACCGAGCAAGGCGCAATTAAAATTTGGTTGGAGAATATCGAAAATCGCCACGGCCAATGCCCACAATTAGTCATCAACATCCGCGACACTGGTATCGGAATCGGGACAAAAAACATCGAAGAAATTTTCGAAAAATTCCATCGGGCTCACCGACCAGAGCAGTCGCGCGAACGTGGCGCCGGTCTGGGACTATATATTGTGAAATCCTTTGTTGAAAAACAAAATGGAACCATTACAGTAAAGAGTCGAGCTGGTAAGGGGTCGCATTTCACAATTGCCTTTCCCCTAGAACCGCCTAGAAAGAGTAAGGAATGACAATAAAACGAGTGCTACTAGTAGAAGATGAACCGCTTTTGATTGATTTATATCAAGAGCGTTTTGGTGAGGAAGCCTTTGAACTAGAGATCGCCCAGGACGGCAATGAGGCTTTGAAAAAAGCTAATCAAGACACTGATTTGATTTTGCTTGATATTCTTTTGCCGGGTATAAACGGTTTTGAGGTCTTGCGACGACTAAAAAGAAATCTAGACACCCGCGATATTCCAGTCATTGTGCTGACTAACCTAGGCAGTGAGCAATCTGATTCAGACAAGCAGTTGGCCTTTTCGCTTGGTGCCGTTGATTATCTAGTTAAGTCCTATCACACCCCGGATGAGATGGTAGAGATTATTAACAAAAGACTCCGGTAATAATCACCAATAATCAAGCATCAATGTCGCTAACGCTCGCTTCTCACTTCATTCGAAGTAACCAAGAATAACCAATAAATAATTGTTGATTGATTATTATTTATTTTTGATTATTGGATATTGAGTATTGATTATTACTCTTGTCTGTTTTGCTAATGACTTCTGGCGGCATTCTGGCAAGATGAATTAGTGTTTTTCGTTCGTACCTCCTACCTTCTGCCCAGAGTATTACAGAGAAGCTTTCGGGATCGGCGCGATTATTAAACGAGGCCGAGTAGATTGCTTAACGCAGTGGTGACAGAAGGTGGTCAAATTACCAAAAGAACTCGAGCATTTGGAGGAAAAAGGTCTCCACACAGTGCTTGGGTTTTTTGGTTAGCTAAATAGTTTGGTAAACAGCGCCGCTAGATAAAGTTCAACGGCATCAGTGAAGACGCGCGGATCCTTGCCAAGTTTTTCCTGGATCCGATCGAGACGATAAATAACGGTGTTGCGATGGATTTTAAGTTTTCCAGCCGCTTGAGTCAGGTTCAAATCGGCGGCAATGAACGCCTCTAGTGTTTCAATCAACTGCTTGTCTTCGAGTGATGAGAAAGTTTTAGAGGCAAATTCTTTTTTTTGCTCGTCGTTTCCCATTAAAAGTAACGGCAAGACACCGAGTGAATCAAATCGATGAGTTCGGCCGGCGCCAATTACTTTCTGGCCAATCTTTAACACTTGCAAAGCTTCTTGAGCTGAACTAATTAACCCATTGGGATTGATCGCTAACGACCCGACACCGATTGTGACCTCGCTAATATGAATGTTCTTAAGGGGGGCGCTAATTTCACCGTAATGCCGGTTGAGAAGGGTGCAGAAACGCTGATAGTCAGTGTCGCGCAAATCTTTGAGAATTAGGAAGGTGTCATGACCGATAAAGCCCACGAGATTGTCTTGGTTTTTGGTAAAAAAGCTGATTAGCGATTGGTTGATGTCGCGTTTTTTAGCTTCGATTAAACTCTCTTTTTCACCGAGTGGTGAGCCGAGTGTTTGGAGGTAGTTATCGCGAAAACCCCTTAATTCGATCGCTATCGCTACTCGCGGTAAATCAAGTCGAAATCCGAGCGCTGTCATTTGTTCCGATAGTTCTTCGGGATCGAGTGATTGGGGCCGATAGGCAACTCGCGTTAGTAGCAGATCAACCGCATCGGGTTTGGGTTTGTGAATCAGAATAAACTGCTGAACAATCAATTCGGCTAAACTATTAATTATTTGAATCGTCTGGATATCTTCCTTGGATACCTTAACGGCAACCACCACAAGTAATTTTTCCTCTAGATAAATTGGAATGGCTAAAGTATCAGCATCGCTTTCAACCTCAACCGATCGTTTATCAGGGCTAAAACCGGTCCGAAATTGAAGAGTAGACATCGAGCCAAAATCAGAAAACCCTTTATATATTTTGCCCCGATCATCTGCCAGGGCGATTGGCTTAGTGATAACTCGCTTAATTTGTTCGAACAATTGCTCAAAAAGTTTTGGTGACATTACTTAGTATATTCTTACAAAGAACGTCGCAATACAAGTTAAAAATTGGGAAGAGCTAGTCCTTATACTGAAGACTTATTGTAAGAAGATACAAATACCTAAAATTACGGTGTTGGTTGAATGGGGGTGAGCGGTAGCTTGAAGTATTGCTCAATCATATTCTTTGCCACTGGCGCCGCCACAGCAAAGCCTTCGCCACCGCCCTCAACAATGACCGAGATGGCAATTTGGGGATTATCGTAGGGGGCAAAAGCTATAAACCAGGAATGAGTTTTCTCTTTAGCTAAATCAAATTGGGCCGTACCGGTTTTAGCGGCAACTTGAACCCCTAAATCCGAGAGGGATCGAGCCGAGCCACTGGTCACCGCCTGACGCATACCATCGCGAACAGTTTGCAATACTGAATTATCAGCAATATTGTCCCGACTAATTTTAGCTGGGTAGTCTTGCTGACCAGAATTAGTCGAGAACGACGACTTAACTAACCGCGGAATTATCAGCTTACCGTTGTTAGCAATCGCCGCTGTTGCTCGAGCCAACTGTAATGGCGTTACTAAAAAATCGCCCTGACCAATTGAAAGGTTATAGGTATCACCGATATACCACTGTTCATTTTTTGTTTTTTTCTTCCAATCTGGCGTTGGCACTAACCCGTCCTGTTCACCGGGGATATCGATGCCGGTATTTTGACCAAAGCCGAATTTTGTCAACCATTGATCAAGTCGATCAGCACCTAAGCCGGTAATTTGCTTGTAGCCACCGCCCACCGAATAAAAGAATATGTTATTGCTTTCGGCTAAGGCTTGCCTGACATCGCTCACCCCATGGGTTTTCCAGTCGTGAAACGTCCATTGGCCAATTTCAATTTTGCCTTCCGATGTATCGATTTTAGTATTAGCGTTGATAACGCCGGTTGCTAGTCCGGCGGTAGCAACAAAGGGTTTAATCGTTGATCCGGATGGGTACTGGCCGGAAATCGCTCGGTTAATTAACGGTGAATCCGGGTCTTGCAGAACCGCCTGACGCAAAGCCGAATCAGTTGAAGGGGCAAATAAGTTATTGTTAAAAGTCGGTAGGCTAACCATCGCCAGAACATCACCGCTGGTAACATCGATCATAACAGCCGCTCCGTTTTTAGCTCCAGAACGGTTGATTGAGGCCTGGAGAGCGTCGGCCGTAGCCCGTTGAACACCAGCATCAAGCCCCAAGATTAAAGAGTTGCCGGGTAAAGCCACTACACTACCGACCGAGCGCACCGATCGACCGCGAGAGTCAATCTCGACTATTTCTTGACCGGGTGTGCCTTGAAGTATTTTATCATACGAGAACTCGACACCAGATTTACCGACAAAAGCTGTTGGAAGTAATTCTGGTCGAGCTTTCTGCTCGTCTTCAGTCACTTTACCGATATATCCAAGGATATTACCCAAAGAAGGTAGGTCGCCGTACAGACGAACTGGCTGTTTCACTAGCTCGACACCGACCAAATCTTGGATTCTTATCTCTAGCGCTAACGACTGGTCTCGGGTCAGACTGTCAACGAGAGTTACGACCGATTTTCTCTTTTGATCGTTGATTAGTTCCTGAAGACGGGTCTGGTCAAAACCAATCGCTACCGACAAAGTCGATAACCAGAGAGAACGATCTTCGGCTTTTTTGGGTAGTTCATTGGGGTAAAGGACGATAGAGTAGCTGGGAGAATTCTGAACTAGCGGACTACCATTTCGGTCGTAAACTAATCCCCGAGGCGCATCTTGAAAAGTCACTCGCAAACGATTGCCTTCGGCGCGTTGAAAGTTTTCTTGACCCTGGGTGATTTGCAGTGAAGTTAGTCGAATAACAAAAATTGCCACAATCAAAAAAACCGTCGCTCGGAGAATAAAAAATGACCGCTTCGCCTCATCATTGCTTGACTCAAAAACCTCCTTGTTCTCCGTCATGCCGTAATCGGCCCGATACTCTTTATCAATCTTCTTTAGGGTACCGAGCGGTAAATAAGGATCAAAAATACCCGAGTCTGAAGATCGTATAGAACTGGGTCTAGTGATCGATCGCCATAGATTAAGTAGTTTAGTCAAAATTCGCTGGGAATCGAGTTGATGGCGTTTCATGCGTCAATTCTCCGTCCAGCCCAACGGGAAAATAGCTTCAATCTCATCGCCAGTAGATAATAGACCACTCCGCCGACGACTACATTAGCTCCGACACCATAGACAGTTCTCTGGAAATCGAATTTGTGTACTAATATACCGATCATTAGTGGGGCGATTAGCGACGCTAAAGCCAGCGCCAAGATAGCGTGAAGAACCGATGAAGTATCTAGGGAGCGATATTTAAGAAGATGGGTTAAGAGCACAATCGAGACTGAAATAACCGTCCAGATACCAAAATAGCTAAACCCAGCCATATCAAGTAGCAAACCACCAAAGATAGCTAGGGGAAGTGACTCCTGCCGAGTCTTAAGCCACGTCATGGCCCATAAAAATACCACCAATAAATTGGGCACAAAACTGCTAGAAAGCGATAAACGACCCAATAGACCCAGCTCGAGCGAGCAAATTAGAATGAGGATTAAATAAAACATCTTACTCCGCCACCACAAAGACGACCGTCAGATTACCAAATTGGACTGAAGTGCTGATTCGTAAAGTGAGGAAAATATCTTCTTTGGTTGAAATAATATTTTCGACTTTTCCAACCACGATCCCCGCTGGATAGACGCTCTCTAGCGACGAAGTAACTACGGCCTCACCAACGGTCACTTTGATATCGAGCGGGATATTTTCGACCACCAAACCACGAATACCCCCTGATAGTAAACCAATCGTTTGACTACCAGTTAAAACAACCGGAGTGATTAAATTACGATTGGTCACTAACCAAACTTCGGCAGTTGAATTGGCCACACGATGGACTTTACCAACTAAAAAGCCGTTTGATACTACGGCTTGTCCGACTTTTATGCCGTCCTGCGAACCCTGGTTGATCGTCAGCGCCTGAAACTGGCCAGACGGTGAAAATGAGACAACATCGGCTGGAATTAATTTTAAATCACTCCGAGACTGCTTGAAATTTAAATCGCGGCGGAGGGTTTCATTCTCGCTTTGAACAGATTTTAACTTAGCCAGTTCGGCCTCCAACTCGGAGCTTCTCATTTTGAGCTCGGCATTTTCGCCTGCTAGGTCACTAATCGCAAATAGAACTCGAATAGAGCTGGTCAAGCGAAAAGAAAAGCCGTCGAGCAGACGGGCGGGCGAGGTAATAATTACTCGGGAAAAGTCCCGAACAGGTGTAAACGCGCGAAACTGACTAGCAATAATCAGGCCGACAACGGCTACGAGAATAATTAATCGATAGTTCCAACGGGGGAATCGCATCACTTCAGAGCGCTACTCAAAAGCACACTTTCCAATGTCTCTAGGTCTTCTAGGACTACTCCAGTGCCCCGAGCAACGCAAGTCAGCGGATCGTCGGCAATAAAAACCTTAGTCTGGGTTGCCTGACTCAACAATACATCCAACCCTTTTAGTAAGGCGCCGCCGCCGGCCAAAACGATACCGCGCTCCATAATGTCTGCTACTAACTCGGGTGGTGTTTCTTCAATCGTCGATTTAACGGCTTGAACAATACTGTTGACTGACTTGCCCAGCGCCTGGCGAACTTGCTCGTCGTTAATTATTACCTCTCGGGGTAAGCCAGTTACTAAATCACGGCCACGCATCGGTCGTTCGGCTGAATCTTTGAGCGGATAAGCCGAACCGATTTCGACCTTTATTTTTTCGGCTGTTCGTTCACCGAGTAATAAATTACAATTGTCCCGAGCAAAATTAATAATGTCCTGATTCATCTCGTCGCCGGCTGTTCGAACCGAGCGAGAGGCCACGATACCGCCCATTGAGATCACCGCCACTTCGGTTGTGCCACCGCCAATATCGATAATCATGCTACCCGTTGCCTCTTGGATCGGCAGGTGAGCCCCAATAGCGGCGGCGATTGGCTCTTCGATTAAAAATGCCTGGCGAGCACCGGCGTTAAGAGTCGCTTCTTCGGCCGCCCGACGCTCAACTTCGGTGACGCCACAAGGAATACCGATCACGACCCTTGGACGAGGCAAAAGCGAGAAGCGCTCTTTATGCACTCGCTCAATAAAATATCTTAACATCTGTTCCGTCACCTCAAAATCGCTAACAACTCCGTCAACTAACGGTCGGGTCGCCACAATGTGAGCCGGTGTTTTACCGACCATAATTTGGGCATCGGCACCGACGGCCAATATTTGCTTAGTCTTTTGGTTGATCGCTACCACCGATGGCTCGTTAGCGACAATCCCCTTGCCTCGAACATAAACAAGTGTATTGGCGGTGCCCAAATCGATCCCGATATCATGCGAAAATGCGCCCCAAAACCTGTTTAGCATCGTTTTAGTATTGTATTGGAAACAGGGCTGAAATCAATGAGAAATACTATCAGTCGAATACCACCACCGCTTTTTGACCATTCAAGATATTAGCCGGGTCCCAATCGTGCATGGCGTCCATTATGGGTTTAAACCCATAATGGTAATTTTCGCCGCGGCGTGTGCCGGGATCATTAACGATGAAACCAGTCTCATCAAAACTCTTGAGGACTAGCATATGATAAATCGGCCCAGGCAGGGTGAAGTTAGGATTTTTCAATTCGCGTCCGGCGGCCGGGACAATAACCGGTCGACCGGCCTTAAGCTCGGCTTTGAGTTGATCGACAGTCGGATTTATTATCACCCGGCCAGTTTTTAACTTCATATATCCAGCCGCCACCGCTACCAACTCTTGAGCAGTCAGATCGACTTTGTAGCCGTTAGCCTCCTCCCAAGCGACCATCTTTTTGATTTCCGTATCGGCTTCCAACGGTGAGGCAAACTTTTGACCGGTCCGGTAGTAGTAAACCATCAGCAAACTCGCTTCCTCACAGGCCTCCTCGTGTAGCGGATCCCAAACCATCAACGGCGCTTGAGAGGTGAAAGGCACTTTGAGCGGTAGGTCGACTTGGAGTTTCGTCGCCACTGGTAAGTTAGTCGGTGTGGGAATCACTTGGGGTGGCGTAACTTTTTTGAGCGTCAAGGTGGTTGGAGATAATTCTAAGTCGACGTAGTAGCTCGAAAACTGATTGCGAACAAAAATGGCCAAAATTAGTCCGATAATGACCATAATTGCCCATGGGGTATAATTCCTAATCGACCGTGGGAAGCGAGCCATTAACTAAAAATTCTGGCGGACTTTGGCGGCGTGCTCGGCGTACGTTTTAGAAAAGAAGGTCTGACCTTTGGCATGGAAAAAATAGAGATAGTCGTGAGTCGCCGGCGCGGCGGCCGCTTCTAAACTTTTAAGTCCCGGGCTACAGATCGGGCCAGGCGGCCAACCGTCATTGAGGTAAGTGTTGTATGGCGAGATGACCGATTTATACTCGGCCAAGGTCACCGCTGCCCAGTTGCCCTTGGCGTACTGAATAGTTGGATCAGCCTCGAGCCGGATGCCTTGTCTGACTCGATTGGCGTAGACGCCGGCGATTTGGCTTCGATCTTCGTCCCCCAACGATTCGCGTTCAACAATTGATGCCAGAATAACTGTCTCGGGCGTAATCCGTAGTTTTTTGGTTTTCTGCTCAAAAGTTTCTCGCATCAATTTAATTATCTCCGCGCTCGTGACATCTATCTTTACTTCGTAAGTATCGGGGAACAGATAGCCCTCATACAGCTCGGCCAACTCGGTAAAGCCATTTAGTTGAGACAACTTTTTATCAGTCACCAAGTAATCCTCCATCTGGCTGGCTCGCCAGCCCTCAATAATGGTTATTTTAGCCACCTTAAACTTACCGCTGGCCAGTTGTCCAGCAATATCTGAACCTGATTGGTTGGCTGATAGCTCATAAGTGCCGGGCAATATCTTACCGCTGATAAGTTTAAGATAGAGATAGAAAGCGAAGTCGTTTTTGATCAAGCCCTTAGCTTCCAAATTCTGCGAAATGTCGGCCGAGCGTTGATTGGCAACCACGACAAAGTCAATTTTCTGGCTTGATTCTTTGTCCCTCGGCGCTAAAAGAACAGTAAAAATCACCGTCAAAACAATGACTAATCCTAGCAATCCGAGCGCAACTCGTTTAAGGACTAACATTTTCTTCGATATACTGCTGTAAAATTAGCTGGGCTGCCAATTGATGCTCGCGCAGTCTAGCCTCTTGGATGCTTAAACCCTGGCTCTCTAAAATATCTTCAGCCATAAAACTAGAAAGGGTTTCGTTGACGAAATGAATCGTCTTATCTAATGCCACCCCTAGTTCATCGGCAAATTTTTGGATCTTTTGAGCTTCGGCACCAAGAGTGCCATCTTCATTTATCGGTAAACCAACGACTATCGCATCGACCTGCTCTTGATTGATTAACTTGGCAACTGGCTCAAAAGCCAACGAGGGCTGATTATAAAAGCTTTTGTCTTTGCCGGACTGTAGGGTTGTCAGCTCGCTAGCCATTAATTCTCCAACCGCTACGCCAATGTTCTTTTCGCCCACATCTAGTCCTAAATACCGCATCACCCAAAAATATCCGATTTTTGGGAAATCCCAAATCCCAACATCCAAACTCCAAACAAATCCAAATCACCAAAATTACAGTTACTAATCGAGCTGTGCCGATGTTTTAAAATTTGGAACTTGTTTTTTGTTTGGGATTTAGAGCTTGGGGTTTGGTTCATTCTATTCTGTGGCTTCCTCCACGAAGCCGTATTCGACACTAATGGCTTGAGAAAGAATTGGCAAGCGCTTCAGCCACCAACCAGGGATAACCTCGATTTTAACTTCGTCAGCCAGGTACTTATCTTTCAGAAAACTCTCCGCGCCGGCGATGGATTTATTGTTAACCTCTTTAGCGATTGTTTTTTTGTTGATAACCGGGGCGGCGTAACCGGAAGCGGCAACAGTTATGGTCAGGGTGGTTTTATCTTCTGACAGTTCCTTAAAAGTGGGGGTAGCTTTTTTGGCCTCGGGGATAATTAGCTCTTGGTTGGGCGTTAATTTCTCCGCTAGTTTGGCTTTGACAGCCGTGTCAACAGCGTTTTGGTCGAAGGCAATTGTGAAGAGATTCAGGGTTACTGATGCGGAGGCCTTTTCAACTTGAGCCCCAACTTCTTTATCAACTTTTTGCTCCACCACTAATTGCCGAATACTTTCATTTAGAATAACTTGGCTGCCAGCCTTGCCTTTCAGCTCGTTGGTCGCATCAGCCACCAATTGCGTTATAAGGGCGGTATAGGCTTTATCGACATCATCTTGAGACAAAACGGTGATTTGTTTAGTAGTACCGCCGGTGGTCGAGCCAGTACCATTTATTCGACTGGCAAATCCGGAAAAAGTGAATGTGGTGCTAGCTAGATTATAGCCGTCACCAACTTCAGAGGCCGTCAGCGTCACTGACACCGCCGAAGAATTACAAACCGTGCCGCCACCGCTAAAAGAACCCGCCGGAATAGTTACGGCCGCGCCGGTAGTGAATGATTTACCGCCACCAGTTGCTTTAGTGCCGGCAGGCAAACTATGAGAATTGGTGTCTTCACAGTTTTTGACAGCGATCGTACCGCTGGCTTTAGTACCGATGTTCTTCTGACCGGTTGCTATCACTTCTTGGGTTAGGGTTTTTTCAGTCGTTAGTAGATTGCCAGCGATTACACCCTCACCATCAGAGGCGGTTGTTTTGGCATTTAGGGTAACGGTATCGCTCAAGAGCTTGGCCGGAAAAGTCAAGGTGACAGTCGCCTTGGGTAAGAAAAAGAAGGTGACTAGTAGGGCTAGAATCACCAGTGATCCGGCGACGAGGGCTGATTTCCAGGGAAAAACAAATTCATGACGAGTTTGGATTCCTCGCGAGACTATGGGAGGGAGACCGGGAGGGGGGACTGGGAACTGGGGACTAGGGACTGGTTTGTCAGGAGAAGGAACCGGTTCTTTAAGTGGGGTGATCGGGAGTTCGGTACTTACGATTGGCGCAACTTCGGATTCGCTAATACTTGGTTCCTCGGTACCGATCTCCTCGGAGGGCGATTTATCTTCATCAACTAGTTCCAAGTTCCCAGCTCCTAGTTCCGGCGCGGCCGTCTCTGGTGAGTAGCGATGAATTGGAGTGCCGTCGGGAAGGGTGTCGACGCCTGGCGGCGTGGCTTCTAGCTTCTGGCTACTAGCTGCTAGCACTGGTGCTCCAGAGACTACTGGCGAGGGGGCAGTAGCGACCGTCCCTAAGCTGGCGTAAGTTTCCAGCCCGACTTGTTTGGCTAAACGACTACCAATTTTGTTACTGGAAATAATCGCCACCTCTTTACCCAACTTCTGGGCCTGACGGGCTAATAGCTTTAAATTAACCAGACTTTGAAACATCGTGCTGTTTTTTGGCACCACCACCGCAATCTTCGTTTCGTCGACTTTCGCCAGTCGATCGATGATCGAGGTAATCTCTTCGTCCGGCTCTAAATAAATAGGCTTCATGACCAATTTCCTCCGGAAATTGTAATTTTTAATTTTGAATTTCCAATTTTCAATGAATTTTCAATGACGAAATTTAAAATTTGATCATTCGAACTTAATTCGAAATTCGAAATTCGAAATTCGAAATTGTTTCCCATTCTCATTGCTTCACTCCGGTCAGGGCTTTTTTCATCAGTGTCTCTAGCATACTCGTTTGGCCAATCAAGTCTAAGGCGACATTGCCTAAAGCCATCGGCGTGACCTGGGAAATGTCTTTGAGAGTTTTGGTCTCGTCGATCATATTGGCGACATCGCTCGGCTTGATAAACTGCACTTCCGGTGCTCGGGCAAATGGCAAGTCTTTCGACCACTCCCGATCGGACAGAACTTCTTTGATCTCCGGCAGGTTACTGCCGCCGCCACAGAGCAGAATCTTTGAGGGCAAGAGATCGCCTTCGCCAAAATCCTCCAGTGATATTTGTAGGGCCGACAACCAAACTTGGGTGTCGTTCTTGAGAGCGTGACGGACCAACTCGGCTTTTTCTTTATCGAGCGTGCCGGACGAGTAGGCGATTTTGTCTTCTTCGGCGCCTGCGAAAGTTTCACCCAGCACAGCCGCCACTCTCTTGGTGAACGCCCGACCGCCAATGGCAAACATCTTTGTCCCATCAACGCCGCCGTTTCGGACCACCGCAATATCAGTCGTCCCCCCGCCGATATCAATAAAAGTGGCGGCAAAATCGGTCGACTCTTCGTTCATACAACGAGCAACGGCGTACGGCTCGGCGGCGATGGCTAACAGTTCTAAATTCAATTCCCGCACGACCGTTTCCAAAGCGCCAAATTGGACGATCGGCGCAAAAGCATTATAAACCCCAACCGATAGTTCTTTGCCCTGATAGCTCATCGGATTAGAAACTTTGTAGCCGTCGATAACGACCGAAACAATAGCGGCGTTAACCAGCTGAATATCGATCTCCTCCAACCCCGTTTCTTCGGCTAGTTCTTTGCGGGCTTGGCTGAAAGCCTGGGCTTGGACTTGGTTGACGATGTCTTGGAGTTCAGAAACCTGAATTTGGGTTTGCGGTTTTTGGCGAGTGACTTTGACGGTCGTGGTTGCCCCCTTGACCAGCTCGCCAGCGATGCCGACTATGGCTTTGTCCGGTAAAAATTGGGCCATCGTCGCCGCTTCTTCGATCGCCTTTTCGCAGTTATGGGCGACGCCGTGGATATCGGTAATGCCGCCGCCCTGCATATCGGAGAGTTTCTGACGGGCGCGGCCGACGCCACGGATATGACCTTCGCCGTCAATCACCTCAAAAACCAGAGCTTTGACAAACTCCGTCCCAATATCGAGACTTATCGCCCAGTTATTCTGTTTTTTGCGCCCCCCAAACAGCCCCATAGATACTCTTACAGTACCAGCCTCACCCTGGACAAGCAATTGTATTTATGATAAAGTAGCCAAGAACTTTAAGGATAGAAAATGCTAGATCTTCAACAGACAGAATATGTACTCAATGCCATCTCGACCCTGACTGGCAACATCGGTAGCGCCAGCCAGCCGGTCAAGACCCTGACCGAGATTGAAGCTAAAGCGGCTAAAAACATGCAGCTACGCCGGGCCAACGAGCAGGTCGAAGCCCAAATCACAGCAGTGATTGAGGAACATACGGCGGTGATCGCTGACGAGTTGGCAGTCTATGGTTTTCAGAAAGCGATGATTCAGGCTCAGCAAGCGATCATCGGAGAAGACCGAGAGATGGCTGCGATCGCCGCCACCAAGGCAACGGACTTCTACGGCTACTGTCAACATACGGGCGGGTTGAAAGGTCTGGGTCAAGCCGCACTGATGGTAGCATCGTACCTCGACGTTTTGTTCCTGCTCGAATGAGTCCAAGTTCAAGCCTCCCCTCATCGGGAGGCTTCTTCTTTTGTCCCAACCCTGGACAAGCAACGAGTTAAAGCCTAATCTGTGGCTACATCTCTAGGAGGTCTTATGGAAAAGTTTTTGTACCTAACATGGCAGGAGGACTACGAAAGTTCGATTGACGAAGATCGGGATCCGCAACAATTCGGCAATTTTGGCGACTACTGGCTGAACATAATTAAGGGGTGTGGCCTAGAGGTACGTCCCTCAACGTTGAAGTTGCTTAACTTGGGCGTCGGCGGTATCAAAGCCGAAGATATTCAGAAAACCGAAGCCAGCGATGAGGCGATGAGTCAGGCCGTTGGTGATCAGCCAATGTTACGACTTGGTCGGGAGCTTCTTCGGATCTATCTTTTGGATAGCGCCTGTGTACTCTCATGACCCGAACGCATGGAAAGAATTAGCGATTGTGGCGAGAGAGCGCAAGACCAAGGTCTCAAAAGCGCTATCCGGTGTCTGCTCGATATGGTTGAACTTCACTAAACGACCCGCATTTTGACTGCCGGTAGTGTTAGCTTGATGAAGTAAAGCATCTCGCTTTGAGCCTTCGTACACCCTGTGCGGAGGCCTCCTCTTTGAGGATTTCGAACCGGCCGAGTTGGCCGGTTTTTTCTATATGCGGGCCACCGCAGAGTTCTTTGGAAAAATCTCCAATCGAGTAAACCGAAACGGTGTCTCCGTATTTTTGCCCAAATTCGGCTAGGGCGCCAGATTGCAAGGCTTCGTCTTTCGACATTTCTTGTTTCACAACCGGCAAGTCGGCGGCAATCTGGTCGTTCACAATATCTGCCACTTTCTTGAGTTCGTCGTCGGTCAATTTTCGGTCAAAGTTAAAGTCTAGGCGCAGCCGTTCGCTGGTGACATTTGAACCTTTTTGGACGATCGAATCGCCCAAGACTTGCCTCAAGGCCGCTAGTAATAAATGATGGGCGGTGTGATGTTTGACTGTTTGTTCGTCGTGATCGGCCAAACCACCCTTGAACAAACCCTCCGAGCCCTGGCGAGAAATTTCTTGATGAGTCGCAAACAGCTTGGCAAACAAGTCGGTGTCAAACTCCCAGCCTAGATCCACCAGGTGCTCCAAGAGCAGCTCTTTGGGAAAACCAAACGACTCAAACAAATAAAATGCCAGCTTCGTAATTTCCTCGCTTGATGGTTGGCCGGTCTGAAGATCCACCCAGCGATCCAAATGACCGATCGCTCGAGCCAAGTTTTTTTCAAACTGGGCCTGTTCGTCGTCAAAAACTTTAATAATTCTTTCTGGGTCGGTCAGAGTATAGGTTGGGACGTAATAGGCGTGAATCTCGTGAATAATTTTAGTCAGATCGGCTTTGATGGCCGCTCGGCGCTCTAAGAAGACGATTTTGCGAATCAGTCGGCGTAAAATATAATCCCGACCCTTGTTGGCTGGCACTATTCCCTCGCTGACTAAAAATATTATCGCCCGCAAATGATCGACGATAATCTTGCTTTCGTACTCGCGGGTGCGATCGATCGATTCCACCCAACTTACAAAGGGCTCGATCGCCCAGACCGATCGATGACTCTGCAGAGTGGCTGCCAATCGCTCAAGTCCCGAGCCAGTATCTAGGCCAGCTTGGGGCAATTTCTCGAACTTGCCGTCGCTATTTTTGTAGTATTGGGCAAAAACCAAATTCCAAACCTCCACGCCATCAATATAGATCTCACTGCACGGACCGCACGGCCCCTCCTCGCCGGTCGGTCCCCAAAAGTTATCGTCGCGACCCATTTTTTTAATTTCAATACCTAGCGTTTGCCAGATGCCTTCCGATTCGGTATCAGCTGGTGATAATTTATCGCCTTTAAAAACCGTCGCTGACACCCTTTCTTTGACCACCCCGAGTTTCTTGTGGATAAAGTTCCAGGCCTCTTTGATCGCCGTCTCTTTCATTTTCATCGACGATTCTTCGCCGAAACGAAAATTGCCGAGCATCTCGAAGATTGTTAGGTGAGTGGCGTCGCCAACTTCGCCGATGTCGCTGGTACGAAAAACTGGCTGAATCGTCACGACCGACTTGGCTGGGGCATCGAGCGGCGAGGCGTAAAAATCCTTGAACTGTTGCATCCCGGCAGTCGTAAAAAGAACCGACGGGTCGTTGCGGGGGATTAAGCTGGATTCGTCTTGTCGTAAATAGCCAAGGTCGGTGAAATAGTCGATAAAGCTTTTTCGAACCTCGTCTAACTGCATTTAATTTACCGAATCTAGGGGGTAAGTCATAGGCAATTAATAATTAATTGCCGAGTAAGTTCTTCCAAAACGAATCTATATTAGTCGAATCCGACGAGTCGGTTTTGCTTTGCGGAATATCGCGGCTAAAAAATAGGTTTTTCCAAAAATCGCCAACATTAATTGTTGCTAATAAATCGGTTGGGTTTTGGGCTTTAGCCGACAGATCGGGCAGATTTTCGTGATTGCACCAGTCGCCGTAAATTTTTTCGTACATATCGCCAACGGCAATTACTTTATCGGCGTAAGCCAGCGTCCCTTTGAAGGGATAGCCTTGCTCGTAACCGATAACTGCGCCACCACCGCCGTTGTAGGCAATCAAGGCCTTGATTTTATTGCCGCCGTAGCGTCGATTAACTAGATCGCTCAAGTAATAAGCACCGAATCTGATCGCCATTTTCGGATCCTTTTTTAGGTCGCTCGGCTGAAATGGGCTGACTTCCAGGTGCTTCGCCACCGATATAGCCGTACTGGAAATAAATTGAGTTAATCCCTGGGCCCCAGCCCCGGATTGGGCGGTCGGGTTCCAGCGACTCTCGGTGAAAATTAAACCAGCCAGAAGTTTCGGTTCGACATTGAAGTTTTTGGCTTCGTCGCAAACCGTTTGTTGATATTCTTTGGGTAGCGGGTAGGCAACACTAGCAAAGAGAGCTGGGCCGATGACAAACAAAAGTACGCCTAGCCCAACTAGAACTACTCCAGTAATTGCCAGAACTCTTACCCACACTCTCATTTTACGACCCCAGGGAGTAAATCGAGAATGTAATCGTTCTCATCAATAATAGTGTAACAAACAGAGCTGGCTACTGCCAGCGGATTAGTCGGGTGCTGGCGGCGCCTAAGTCAAACGAGGCCGGCAGACTGTCGGTACCAATGGTGAAAATCTTCAATTCCGACTGTTCGAGCGGACTATCCTGGTCATTTTTGGACAACATCGCTGCCAAACGCTTGCCATCCGGTGAGAAGACCAGCGACCGGCTAATTAAATCAGTCTGGGTGAACTCTGTGTCAAATACTGGGGTATAGGTCCAGCTGGTCAATTTCTGACTTTTACTGGTGTCGAGACTGTAATACCAAAGTGTTCTAGTATCGCTACTAACCGGCGGCCTGATTGACGTGCTACCTTCCAGCGGCTTGATTGACAAGTCGCTACCATAAAGAGTTGTTTGGCTGACAAAAGCGATCTCGGTGCCGTCTTTTGACACAGCCAAACTAGTCACTTGGTTGGTGCTACCGGTTTTGGCTAGACTCAATTCCTGCTTTTGGCCAGTCTCCAGCCAGTAAACGACGATCTTGTTGTCCTGACTAGTCAGCGCTACCACCGAGTGATCGTTATTGGTCGCGAGATTGCCAAAGTTGGCGCTGTTGTAATATGAACTATACTGAACAACGTCGCTTTCTTGACTAACCAAGCCTTGTTCTTTTCCCTTGCCACTGACTGATGTCAGGGAGTCGTCAACCAAAAAGAATTTGGCCTGATTCAGGCCCATCAACATCGGGGATCTGTTGCTACCGTTAGTTAGCTTATAGTCGGTTGTTTCGAACTCGGCGGTACGCAGATTTAGTCGCGTTAAATATAATTTACCCCAATTGCTATCCAACTCCATGCTGAACATTTCCATATCCATAGGTAAGACTTCAAATCGGTTATCTAATCTAGCCTTGGAGATGGTCGCAAAGCCGATTACATCAGGGGTGGAAAAATCCCAGGCGATGTCTACTAGCGCCGTTTTTTGATCGAATTTGACGACCGTTTGAGCTTCACCGCTAGTCAAATCGACAACAGTGATAGTCGCCTCGGCTGTATTCGTTTTTGAGTAGGGGTAACCGTAAAGAACGGAGGTGATCGAACTAGCCAGCGCTAGATATTTGCCGTCGGCGGAAACTTTGGCAGTCGCTCGCTGGCTCTTCCCTAGATCATATGAAATGGTCGAAATATCGTTCAAACCCTCCACTGCCAATTTTTTGACGCTCTGGCCGCTGGTTGGATCGAGCCAACTAAGTGAAGTTGATTGTTGGGCTAAAATCCCCGGCTCGGCAGTCGTAGCTACCAGGGTTAGCGGCGTCGCCGTAAAACCAACACCACCTTCAATTTTGGCCAGCCAAACTGAAATTGACACGATCAATCCGAGCGCCGCCAAAACAATTACTAGAAGAAGTATCGGCCCTTTGAACTTAATCACCGATCGCCTCCCCCGCACCAGTCGAAGCCCCGGGCACTCGCTCTTGATACGGCTCGGTCGGAAGGCTTTTTGGCGAGCTGTAATTTTGCTCATCGCGTAGTCCCATAAGCATCGACGCCACGAACTGAAATAGGAGAAAGATTAGCAATAGAACTCCGAGAGTCTTCGCCCAACCGAATGACCGACTATGCGTTTCAAATTCCGGATCTTGTCCCAAGCCCAGCCGGAGGGTCGAGGACGTGTTAAATCGATTAAAGAGCGCCATTTTTCGTACGAGAAGACCCAAACCGATGGCAACAAAACCAGCTAGAAAAACAATAATCGGCCAACCGATCGAATCGGCAAAGTATTGGCTGGAAATGGCGATAACACTCGCCACCACTCCCAAAGCGCCGTAGGTTGCCAGGCTGGAAATTGCCACTTGGGTGCGCAACAGGACAAAACCTAAACTGAAGGCTAGAGCGACGAAAGTGTAGGCATTTTCTTGAAAGCCCAAAATCAACAGTGGCGTCAGAATCACCAAAACGGCCGTTTCTTCCAGGAAGCGCTTGAGACGGTAAAAAATCTCTGGTTGCCAGAGACCGCGACAGACATTGTAAAACGAAGCGACGGCCAGGTTGAGCAGTCCAAAACCAGACGCAATAATCAGCGATGACTGATAGGAAATATCCGCGTTTTGACCGAGAGTAGATAGGGTGCTGGCTGGCAGTAGGACGAGGGTGGCGATTGTGCCGACGGTGATGTAGACGCCACAGTCCGACCGTTGTCGGCTGGCTAAAAATATCCCCCAGCCAGCCACCAGAGCCGAGGCCGTCAACATTATCCAAAGGATTGGCAGATTATCCAACCTCATAGTTGTCAGCAACGAGACAAGTGCCACCCCGAAAGCAGACACCGTCAAAACCGAAAAATAAGTTTGTTTGAAAAAGTATTCAAAGACGATGTAGAAAATTAAAGCGCTGGCGGCCGAGCAGAAAAAGAGAAGCTCGCCGATCGTCGGCATGATGCCGGTTTGATAAAGAAAGGTGCCGATTGTAAAGGGAAGCATTAAGCTAGCGGTCGCCAGACATATTCGAAATGCGTCCAGGTAGCTGGGTTTTTTCGCTAAGAACCCAGCCGTCAGATATAAAGCCAGCGTCGGCAGAGCCAAAAAGGTAATACGAACTAACGGCGTGACGGTTGCCCACTGGGAATAGATGACGATGATGAGCGCGACCAGAACTAGAATTGAGCCAAGAAAAAGAAAGGCCTTGGTCAGATCGAAGTTACTTAAATTGAATAGGGCCTTTTTGGGTTCGCCTGAACCGATCGTTCCGCCGCCGTTAACGCTACTTGCGGGATGGAGGGCCAGCCGAAAAGCCGTGTCGATCTGCTCTTGACTGTAACCCTGATGCTCCAAGGCGGCAATCACCGCCTGAACGGTTTGCTTCGAACCCAGAGATTCCTTGATATACGCGACCAGCTCAATATCGTTCATTGTCTATCTCCAGAATACCACTACCCCAACAACTGTCTACAATCTATTTCATTCAATACGCAGGTATTTGGCTCTTCAATGTACTCAAGGTAAGTAAAATTTGCGGCTGGATGCTATAGGAATGACGGAATCATGGATTAGTCGAGTGAATTAGCTAAGTATTTTGTTAGCTATATTGTAGTTGTAATTGAGAAGTTGGAAGTGGTTTTTCCCAGCTCACATCCATTCTCTTCGCCAACTCTGAGAGTTTTAGCATAGCGATTGTTGACGCACCCAAATGGTAGCCCAAATTCACTGGCACAGCATTTCCGATCTGCTTGTATTGAGAAGAGGTCGAGCCAACAAACTCCCATTCGTCAGGAAAAGTTTGAATTCTGGCATACTCTCTCACGGCAAGTGGTCGAGTTTCGGTAGGATGACATCTTTCTGTCTGTTTCTGAGCGGGGTTACACGTAAGAGTAAGACTCGGCTCGTCCCAAGAAAGTCTCCGAGCCATACCAGTTTTCCCGCCCCCCATAAAGAAACTCGCTCCCATGTATTCTTTCTGCATATTTTCTGGGAGATCTTTCCAGTATCCGCCTGGAGGAATTAGCTCCATAACTGCTTTCTTTTTCGGCGAATATTCCTGGTGAGATGATTCAGGGCAGTTCTGTAACGCTTCTTTCAGAGAGATAGTATAATCTTTCTCCTTTGGAAAAATAAATGGCATATCCAAATCATTCCTTAGCCCTATGATAATAAGTCGCTCTCTTTTCTGTGGGACATCTAAATACTGAGATTTTAAGACCTTGTACCTGACTCTATAGCCGAGCTCTTCCAAGACCGAAACCATAGTGGCTAAAGTTCTGCCTTCATCGTGTTGAGTTAATCCTCGCACATTCTCACCAATAGCAATTTTAGGCATAACTTCTTTTACTGCCCGAGCAAACTCAAAAAAGAGTGTTCCCCGTATATCATCGAAACCCATTTTTCTGCCGGCATAACTAAATGATTGACAAGGGAACCCACCCTGTACGATGTCGGCCTTGAGACCTCTGAAATCTATGTTTTTTACATCATCGTGCACAACATTCCAGTTGGGTCGGTTCTTTTTCAGTGTCTCGACAGCATCTTTTTCAATCTCATTGAGCAGCACATGCCTAATACCGGCGTTTTCGATTCCAAGCGCAGTTCCACCAGCGCCAGCAAATAGTTCGATCGATGTGTAATCGGTAGTTTTATTGTTTTTCAACACCCGGAAGGGGTTCACAATTTCGGGATGGCTAGTCTTAAGCAAAAGTTTCTCTAGTTCGAGATAGTTAAAGAGTCTATGATTTACCGCAGATCGATGAGCTTTAACCAAGCCCTTCTTTTCCCATCTCCGAATTGTGTCCGCTGATACCCTCAGTTTGAGTGCGGCATCGTGGACATTGAGATACTCTCCCTCCATTAATAACTACGCTATAGTAACCAATGCATAATGCAATGGTTACTCTAACGACTAGACGAGCTTGGGATATTTCGCCGTAACTTGTTTTGCCAGCTTCTTCACTACGGTTTCAATGAGTAGCTTAGAGTCAGATTCTTTTGCGACGCTTCTAATAGCTTCGATTAGCTCCCGATAAAAGTTCTTATCGCCGGTAAACCTACGCCAAAAGTCCTCACCAATCACGACAGGGTAATCCTTCTCAATCTCCTTCACGAAAGTGTTTTTTTGGCTATCTTCTCCGTAAAGTAAGCAAAACATAAAATCACTATTTTGAAGCTGAAGATTATTAGTACGTGCGAGGTTCATCGCATCTCTGAAGTGATTTTTTATCGTAGGAACATCGTCTTTATTTATAACATTTGGGCCAGCTTTCACCTGGCAGTATTTTTTCCGACCGTCGATTTTATCAACAAACTCAATGTCTATCCCCTTCGTGGTTGAACCGCTAATACCCTCGAATAATTTCGTAATCATCTGCTGTGATCTCTGTCCGAACGATGTGACAATCGAAGTTCCTAAAATTCGCGGATAAATCAATACCCTTGCCAAGCTTTCAGCAGAAGAATTTCCTTCGAAGAAATATGAGAGATAGCTCCAAATGAACGGGTTAATGATGAATCTGTCGATATTTACCAACTTCTCGGTGTTCTTCTTGTGAGAAGTCGCTATTTCCTTACGCCACCAATCCTTCGCTTTCTTTAGAATCAGCCTTTTTACTTTCTCGTCCATTAGTGCCAATTCTACCAGAAGATGTGATTGTTTAAAGCAAGATATCTGGCAGTCAGGATTTGCAAAGTTGTTTACTGCCAGGAAACAACCCGGCTTAGAATACCTTCTTAGATCACATATCGATATGTTGACCATATTAAACTTTTGTGCAACATTCTAGGCAGCATGACCACGAGACAGGACTTAGACTTATTAACTCAAAGAATTAGCTCGCTTGAATCCGTAATAAATACTGATCTAGCCTCGGTTCAGAGCAAGCTAGAATCGCTTGGACAGGCAGACGAGAAGCTACAAAGCATAAATGATGCACTAGGCAAAGCGGAACAATTAGAGAAATCTCAAACAGACTTGGAGGGACAGATTAACGACTATGAGAACCTTAAGGCGAGCATTTCGACTCAACTAGGCGAGATAGCGGGGAATATTTTGTCCCTTGAATTCAAAAACAGAGCCAACAACCTGGAGTCATCTCTCGAAAAATGGCTGAAGAAACTAACAGGGTGGACATTATTCTTAGTGACTATCGCTGTAGGTGCTGCGTTGTGGCAGTATCTCTCTCAAGACGATTTCTACTCAGTTGGTCTGGTAGTCAAATCGATTGTTGCACTTCCAGTTCTCTACTATGTAATTTTTTGCAACATCCAATATGCAAAGGACAAAAGAATGCTAGAAGAGTACGCATTTAAGGGAGCTGTCTCACATTCTCTAGATGCTCACCTGAAGATTATTAAACAAGATCTGCCTGACACCCCAGAAGATAAATCAAAGCATACGGCATTCTTGATTGAGACTATCCAACAGATTTATACACCCCCCGACGACGCACTCAAGGAATTGAGCAAAGATCCTGCAGCTCTAACGACAGTATTACAGCAACTACTAATACGATTAGGCGGCTCGGATAAGTAGATTTTATAAAGTGGGCTGGTTAGCGGTCGCGAAACCACTGCATTATCCCGGCATCAACGAGTTCATTAAACTCTTTCTCCCACGGCTCTTGAAGCTCTAGAATTAAGTCCCGAAGAATAGCTACTGTCCGCTTTTAGCTTATGTTTTGGTTTGATTTAACGGATGTATTACTCTCGCAACATCAATCCCGTGTCTCCCGTTTCATCACTGGCTAACTTCTGCCAATTTCTGCAGGGGCGCCGGGCAAAACCATCAATTTCGACAAATTTTCTACTGGTGCAGTAATTATACACTTCGCCCGAACCTACTTCGAGAGAGATTAGCTGATGGAGGCGCCGCCTCCGCCCCCCAACGGAGGCGGCGCTTGTTTTAACTCTTCACCCGCTCGGGCGCGGCGCATTCCTCCCCCCACCCCTCCTTCGCCGCGCCCTCGCGGAGATTGGGGAAAATTTTAGAAAAAACCAAGGATCAGCGAGCTGACAGGTAATGCTATAGTTTATAGATGAGCAAAGGTTATATTCACCTAATAATTGCCTCTATAATCATTGGCTCGATAGGAATATTCAGTCGTTGGATTAATTTACCCGCTCCGGTTCAAAACTTTTACCGTTATTTGTTTGCGGCACTGGCGCTTGCTAGTTATTTAATCATCAACAAGGACCCCTTACTTAGATTTAGGGGTAACATCAAAGGGCTTATTGGTTCAAGCATCAGCTATGCAGTGGCATCGGTTTTGCTATTCATCGGGTTTAATAACACTTCAATTGCCAATACGGTCGTCCTTTTCTATACAGCTCCGCTTTTTGTCGCTCTGCTAGCTCCTTATTTTCTTAGAGAGCCCCTGAAAAAACGGACGATTGTTAGTCTCGCGATTGCCTTTATTGGGGTATTGTTTCTAAGCCTTCCTACACTTGGTTTAAATAACGGTAAGGAAATCATTGGGATTGTGGCCGGTTTAGGCTCGGGGATAGCCTTTGCTCTGATGATAGTTTCAACAAAAGCAGTTTCGGCAACATTGCCGTTTATCAGAATCAATTTTTATCAAAATCTGCTTGCTGCCGTAGTTCTTCTGCCGTCAGCGTTCTCTTACCACTACACTATGTCGGCAAAAGCGTTAGGACTACTTATCGTGATAGGTGTTGTTCACACGGCCATCGCTCGCACTCTCTGGGTAAGTGGTGTCAGCAAAGTTCCCGCTCAAGACGCTGGAGCTGTGGGGTATATCGAGCCACTTTCCGCAGCGGTTTTTGGCTTGATTTTCTTTGGCGAAGTGCCTTCAGCTCTGGGTATAGTTGGGGCAGTACTAATCTTAGTTAGCAGTTACGTTGTTACTAAGAATCCCAATAAACAATTAAGAGCTGCCTAGGAAAACTTTTCTTAGTTCGGAGCTGTCCAAAATCCTGTCGTTACCTCGTAGTTTGACCTCACCCGCCTCTAAGATGTAGGTGTTATCCGCAATCGCGACTGCTTGCTTAGCGTTTTGTTCGGCCATAAGAACTGATGATCCACGGTCTTTTATATCCTCTATCATTTGAAAAACTTCTCTCGCCATTTTCGGGTCAAGCCCGGCCGATGGCTCGTCAAGCAACAATAATAAAGGCTTTTGAATTAACGACCGGGCGATCGCTAAGATACGCTTTTGGCCGCCAGAAAGATTACGTGCATCAACTCTTTTTTTCTCGGCTAGAATTGGAAATTGTTTATAAATTTCTTTGGCCGGCAGGGCGTCCCTCACTGAGTAGCCAGCAACTTCGAGGTTCTCGGCTACAGTCATCGCCGGAAACATAACTTCATCTTGCGGAACAAAGGCAATCCCGTGTTTCACTAGCCGGTTAATGGGAAGACCAGCTAGCTCTTTATTGCCAAACTTTATTGACCCACGATAGACGTCAGCTAAATTAAATACGCTTCTTAATAACGTCGACTTCCCTGAGCCGTTAGGCCCAATCAGAGCGACGATCTCTCTGTCGCCCACCTCAAGGTTAATAGTGTGGAGTATCTCACTTCCGTCGTAACCAGCACTCAGACCCTGAATGCTTAACATTGCAGCTAGTACTGCTTGACTGTCATATCCAGGTCGGCAATTCGGTCGATGAATTTATTAAACCCAATCGTGCTGTCGCTGACGGATTTAGCCATTTCAGTTGCGGCACAGGTGGTGTCGTTATTGCACTTATCTAAGGCCTTAACCATCTGCTTCAGGTGGGTATAGGCGATAGCGGCACCAAATTCTGTTGAGAGAGTTTTTGTTGTTTCCTGCTTTATCTTGGCGGAGAAGCTCGGGTCGACTTGAGCAAATCCAAACGTCCACGCACCTTTTAGCTCGGTCGGATATTGGGTTTTAACGCTAGCTGTAATTGTGTCGTCAACGGTTCCGTAAGAGACTTTCAAGCTCTGCTCCTTCATCGCCTTGAGGGTGTTAAGGGTGTCTCCTTCGAAGCCGACATTCATTACCGCTCCAACTCCAGCTGTTTTAAACTTCAAGATTTGGGTTTTGAAATCGGTATCGCCCAGTGTGTAAGCTTCTGAATCCAGGTTGGTGCCAAAAACTTCTGTGATGCCTGCCTGGCAAAGCTCGCCGAATTCTAAGTTAACTTTGAGAAAACCGACTTTAGTTACTCCTTCGGTCTGGAATTTTTGTGCCACGGCTTTACAGCCAGCTTGATAGTCGAGATAGGTTTTGAAAGCTAGGGAGTTACCCGCTAATGGCGAGGTAACGGCAGCATCATAGGTATAGAGCAGACTCTTGCCTTTGAGGAATGAGCCCGCGGAAATTGCAGCTGGGTTAAACTCAGCATACATCCCACTGACATTATCTATGTTGACTAGTTTCTGCGCCGATGACAGTGCTTTCTGGGCATCTAGCTTATAATCCTCAAAGATAAATTCTGGTTTATAGCCCTCCGCTTCAAGCTCTTTCTTGGCGATTGCCGCCCCAACCTGGGTAGACTCACCCCAATAACTGGCTCCGCCAGTTAAATCAGTAACAATGCCGATCTTGACCGTTGGTCGAGCAGCCGCTTGTTTATTGCTTTGCCAAAAGACCAAACCACCTAAGATGGCGATCAACACAACTACAATGACGATAGGTATCCAGACATTACGTTTTTGAGTTTCCATTATGTTTTCCTCACTAGTTTCCATTGCTTATAATTTAACCACATTCTGCCCGGTAGCAACACTAACCCAAATAAGCGTCCAGGACTCGTTGGTCATTCCTGATAAACTCGGGCGTACCAACGACAATTATCTCACCTTTGTCCATTACTATCACTTTGTCGGCTATGCTGAGCGTAAACGCCATATCGTGCTCAATAAGTAGCACCGTATCGCCAGCTGTTACCCTTTCTTTCAAGGCCGTACCAACTTCTTCTCTTAGTGACGGGGCGATCCCCGCAACTGGCTCGTCAAGCATTAAGAGCTGATGCGGGTTGACTAAGGCTCTCACAAGCTCAACCAATCGCCTCTGCCCAAAGCTTAATTCAAGTGCTACCACATCTTTCTTGCCTAGAAGGCCAAATTTTACCAATAATTCATTTGAAGTTATTCCTAAAGCTTGGTCAGGCTTACTTATTCCAAGAATGCTTTGCCAAAAATTAGCGGCAGTATCGTTAATTGCGAGATCGAGATTCTGTTGAATCGTTAAGTTACTAAAGATATGGGAATGCTGCAGCAGTCTCGAAATGCCAAGATTGGATATTTGTTCGACACTTTTACCAACAATCGACTTTCCGTCCAAGGCAACTGCGCCTTCGTCTGGCGAGAGGATTCCTGAAACAATATTGAAAACTGTTGTCTTCCCAGCTCCATTCGGCCCAATTAAAGCGGTAATTTTCCCTTTCTCAATCTCAATATCGCAGCCTTTGACAGCCGCAACACCGCCGAAGCGCTTGCTAACGCCCTTGAGTTCCAAGATCTTACTTGAGTCTAATTTTTCCATAGAAACCTCTCGGTTGAAGTACTAGTAGTATTAGCAATAATAGCGAATATGACAGTTCTCTTGCTGGTCCGATAACTGACGACGAAAGGCTGAGAAAGCGTAGTGGCTCAGGAAGCAACACAACCACTACAGTCGCAAGTAGTGTTCCTTCAAGCGAGGTCAGACCACCAAGGATTACTATCGCTAGAATCGGAATAAATTGACTGAGCGTGAATAATGACGGGTCAATAAAGGTGATGTAGTGAGCAAAAAGCCCCCCGCCCAAGCCCGCAAAGAAAGCCGACAATGCAAATGAAACGGTTATCAACTTGAAAGTGCTAATTCCCAGAACTTGCGTGCCAAGCTCATCATCTCTTGCAGCTTGCAAAGCAGTTCCAAACGGAGTGGCCGATAGCCGTTTGATAATAAGATAGGTACACAGCGAAACGAAGAACGAAAAAACGAGAAAATGCGAGTTGCTAGCCAAACTAATGCCAAATAGTTGAGGGCTTGGAATGTCGGCCAAACCCGCCGGACCGCCAGTCAAGCCAGCCCAATTCAAGGCAACGACGAATACTATCAACGAAAAACCTAAAGTTATTAAGGCTAAGTAGTCACCTTTAAGCCTACGGCAAGGTAATGCAACTAAGTAACCAAACATCATCGAAATCGTTGCTCCCAACAAAATCGATAGTCCAAATGGAACCCCAACTTTGGACAGTAGGGACGAGGCGTAAGCACCTATGGCTATGAAAGCGATATGTCCAAAGTTTAAGAATCCAGCAAAACCTAAAGATACCTGAAGAGACAGCGAGAATATCCAATAAATTGTCACCAGAATAAGGAGACTAAGAAAATATGCTTCCATTATGCGTTCCTCTTACTAAATAAGCCCGATGGCCGAACGAGCAGAAAGACGAAGAGTAAAACGTAAGTAATGGCGTCCTTGTACCCGGACGGGAAAAACCAAACCCCGATATTCTCTGCCGCACCGATAATAAGCGAACCGTAAACCGCTCCGGTGACACTACCAAGGCCTCCGATCACAGCTCCCGCAAAGCCCTTAATGACTAAACCAATACCCATACTTGGAAGCAGGTTCTGTTCCAAGGCTATAAAAATCGCCGCAACGCCACCTAACGCCGATCCAATAAAAAACGACCAGTTGTAGGTTGAAACTGTCGATATACCAATCGTTTCGGCGAGCTTAGGATTTTCAGCCACTGCTCTAAGAGTTTTTCCCAGCCTGGCTTTTTTAAGAAATATCGACAATAAAGTAACCATAGCGATAGCAGAAAGAACGATAACTATTTGGATGGGTGTCATATAAGCCCCAAGAAATCCCATTGGTTCGTGAAGCCCGGGATAGTTAAAGCTTTTTATACTGGAGCCAAAAAGAAGTGTTAAAACTGACTGCATAATAGTTAGCGTCACTACGCTCGCAATAAGTAAAATTGAATTACTAGCGTCACGCTTCCTGAGTGGCAAATAGACGAACAGGTTGAGGCAAACTCCCAAGAGACCTGCGAAAACGACAGTTAAAATTGCCGACAGAAGAAGGTTGAGTTGCAAGGTGTTAGTCAGCCAAAACAAGAAGTATCCTGACGAAATAATGACACCGCCGTGGGCGAAATGAGCGAATCGATTGGTTGAGTAAATCAGCGAGAAACTAGCGGCGACTAAGCCGTACAGGCTACCAGCGATCAAGGCGTTGATAACGATCTGCAAAAATATATCCATCAATCTTAATCATAGGTTAGAAGGTTGACTTACACCACATTGTTGCAAATCCTCTTATCATTATTCTGGCCTTGGTTTTTTCTAAAATTTTCCCCAATCTCCGCGAGGGCGCGGCGAAGGAGGGGTGGGGGGAGGAATGCGCCGCGCCCGAGCGGGTGAAGAGTTAAAACAAGCGCCGCCTCCGTTGGGGGGCGGAGGCGGCGCCTCCATCAGCTAATCTCTCTCGAAGTAGGTTCGGGCGAAGTGTATAATTACTGCACCGAGTGTTACTTTTGATGGATTGATGGCTCCGCGCGGCGAGTACGCCGCGCTCCGCCTAACGAATTCTTTTGTAGTTTTCGCTGTAAAATCCCAGAGTTCGTTCCGATACAATTCTGTATATGGAAGGGCTCAAACCAAAAATTCAATGTGTTCTCTATGCCAGGAAGTCCACCGAGGAGGACGACCAACAGATTATGTCTATCGAGGCGCAACTCTTTGAGTTACGGGAGTTTGCTGAGAGAGAACGCATTGAAATAGTCAAAGAGTTCACGGAAGCGAAAAGCGCAAAGACGCCCGGGCGAGAAGAGTTTGCCAAGATGATCGAGTTTATCGAAACAAGTAAGAAACCCTTAGGTATCCTCGCTTGGCACCCTGACCGTCTCGCCCGTAATTCTGTTGATGGGGGGAAAATCATTTACTTAGTAGATATCAACAGAATTGCGACTTTACGCTTTCCGCAGTTTTGGTTTGAGCCCACTCCGCAAGGGAAGTTTATGTTGCAAGTGGCGTTCGGACAGAGCAAGTATTTTTCCGACAACTTAGTTGAGAATGTTAAACGTGGTATCCGCCAAAAACTTCGTCGAGGCGAGTGGCTCACCAAAGCGCCCCTTGGCTATGTGAATAATTACAAAACAAAAAATATTGAGCCACATCCGACTTACAGTAAAGTTATCAGACTTGCGTTTGAGGAATACGCCAAGGGGTCGCAAACTCTCGTTACTCTCGCCGAGTTTTTGGCGGAACACGGCGTTGTCCAACGTAAAGGAACGCCACTTGCTAAAGTTTCCGTCGTTAAGATGCTGACTAATAGAGCATATCTTGGTTTTGTTAAACACCGTGGCGAGTGGCACAACGGAAACTTTGAGCCGATCATTGCCTCGACACTGTTTGAAGCAGTGCAGAGAGTACTATCGTCTAAACGGAAGCCTCGTAAACAAAAAACGCTCATCCCCTTTCCGTTCACCCAACTCATGCGTTGCGGCGAGTGTGGCTCGGCTATCACGGCACAATTTGCTACTAATCGCTGGGGCACAAGATACACCTACTACCGTTGCACCAAAAAGAAAGGATTTTGTGCCCAGCCTTACGTCCAAGAATTCGCACTCGCCGCCCTGTTCAAAACACTGCTTCAATCAGTGTCGTTACCTCCGGAAGAAATTGAAGCGATGGAAAAACAAATTAACGACTGGGAGCATGAATCAATTTCTTCACGGAGTAGTGTTGTCCAAAATCTAAAAACCAAACTTTCCCAAACGAAGACTAAGTTAGACAAACTCGTCTCGCTTTACTTGGACGGCGACATTGAGCGAGACTTGTACCTAACTAAGAAAGATATTCTTTTGCGTCAAAAAACTAAGTTCGAAGAAAGTTTGGGAGATTTTGGACAACGAGGCAAGAATCGGCTCGAACCCTTGCGGAGTTTTGTTTTGTCCCTGAAAGAAGCGGAAAAATTAGCCAAAACCGAAGAATATACCCAATGGCGAGAATTTTTCCGCTCCATCGGCTCTAACCCCGAACTAAGGAACAAAACAATGTCCATTAATTGGAATGAACTCTGGGATTTTACAGCGAAAACTACAAAAGAATTCGTTAGGCGGAGCGCGGCGTACTCGCCGCGCGGAGCCATCAATCCATCAAAAGTAACACTCGGTGCCCGAGGTGGGAGTTGAACCCACAACCTCTTGCGAGGTACGGCACCTCAAGCCGCCGCGTATACCGTTCCGCCACTCGGGCATTGTGCGCGAGAGAGGAGTTGAACCTCCACGCCCTTGCGAGCACTGACTCCTGAAGCCAGCGTGTCTACCGTTCCACCACTCGCGCAACAACTAAATGCAATTTTACCAAATTTTCTCCCTCTTTCCCAGGAAGAACAGTGACTTTTGGGGCGTCGCGGACGACGAGCGGGCAGGGTTTCCGTCAGCCGACGGAAGAGCGAGGAGGAGCGCGAGAGCCGAGCCCACGCTGGAGGGCGAGGACTCGTACCCAAAAGAAACTGTTCTTCCTGGAATACTACTTCACTGACCACTTGGCGGCGGCGAGAAATCGATCGGCCGAAGACTTAGGGAGGGTGGGAGCAACGAAATGTATCTTCGCCGATTGGTAATATTGGACTGATTCGGCAGTCAGGAACATCGCCACTCCTTTAGTAACGAGGGTTTGATGGAGTTTGACAATCGTTGCTTGCCGACTCTTCACATCCAGCGTTGAGCGAACCTGGCTTATCAGTAAGTCAACATCGGGGTCTTTGACGCCAGTAACGTTATTGCCAGTCGCCCGGACTTGCGACGAATCCCAAATATAATACGGATCCAATTCCGATCCATAATCAACACCGATTAGTAGAGCCTGGAAGTTACGAGCTGGGCCAATCGTACTAGTTACCTCATCCAACGGACGTAAATCCAATCCAACCTCCGCCCCAGCGGACTGCCATTTAGTAACTAAGTCTTGAGCGAGGGTTTTATGCGGATCTTGATCGGAGGCAGTGAGAATAAACGGTTGACTTGATGGAGCGGTGCCGTTTGTCAGCGCCTGACGCAAGAGAGTATCACGAAACGGCGTTTTATTAGTGTTGAAAAGGACGGCGTAGTATTTGCTTTGATCGATTTGGTAGCGTTGGTATTTTTTGATATTTTCTTCTGTCGGTAAAGCAGCGCCGTCAATACGATTCTGGATTAAGGCAGATTTCAGGTCGGCGACTGACGGATAAGTATGAACAATTATTTTATTAATGTAGGCGGCCACCGCTCCCTTGCGAGTATTGCGAGAAAAGACAGTGGTTTGGTCGTTAGCCTTACCGAGTTTATACGGCCCGTAGTCGAACATCGGTCGAGTTAGAAGGAGGGGCAAACTGGGATCGGAGGCGACCAATCGAATCACCACATCGCGTTCAAGATCGGCCGAAATGGCCGCATCGCCAAGCAAATCCGTTCGTTGTTCGAGGACGTTAATTATTTCGTCACGTGCTATCCCTTCAATGAGAGTTAGACGATACTCGGTTTTGTCATCATTGACTGACCATTTTTCGGTCAAAACCGACTCTAAATTACCGTCAACCGAAAAACCCAAAAGGCCGGTTTTGGTTAAGCGCATAATAATTTGGTTAAGCTCTTTTTTATCTGAATCAAAAACAATCCCCTCAACGTAAGTGCCGCCAACGGTTGGTTGACTGACGTCCTTTTGGGAAAACTGCCGATACCAAAAACCGCCGCTAGTCAAAATAATCACTGCCAAAATGGCCAGCAAAACGTTTTCATGCTTGGCGATTGTTCGTCCGAGACGACGCCAAGACTTACCGAAGTCAGGCAACGGCATGATGGTTTAGATAAAAAGGTGGGCAACAGAAGCAACTAAGAAAACCGCCGCTAACAAAATAGTCCCGCGAAATAGTAACTGCTCTATGCCTCTTCGACTACGATAACTGACGCCCTCGCCCCCAAAAGCGCCACCAAGTCCGGTTCCCCGGTGTTGGAGTAGGATCGACAGGATTAATAGAATCCCGGAAACCACTTGGATCACTTGCAATATATTAGCCATGTAGCTGAAATGCTACCTCGTTTATTGACAAGAGTCAACGAGAAAAGCATTTCAGAAACCCCAAATCCCAATTCGCCAGCCGGCGAACCAAATCCCAAACAAAGTAATTTATAAATAACAAATAGTCCAAACTTCAGACTTCAGCCTTGAAACTTTAGACTTTGCATTGAGGCCAGAAGGGGAGTCGAACCCCTGTACGCGGTTTTGCAGACCGCTCCCTAACCGCTCGGGCATCTGGCCGACTGCTGTAATTATACCTTGTGAAAGTTTTCACAAGGTAAATATGCGCTTGCAGGTATTATACCTGTAGTTGAGTTCTGTTTCTATGAATTCAGACCGAAAATCTTGGAGCGGGAGACGGGAATCGAACCCGCATACCTTGATTGGCAACCAAGTGCTCTACCACTGAGCTACTCCCGCAACTCTAATTAATTCTACCGACTCGTTGGGGTTGTGTAAAGGAGTTAAAGGGCTTAAGATACTTCCAAATGAGTAAAAAGAAAAAACAAAACCTCCAAAAGCTAATTGCAAAAAAACAACAGCTCCAACAAGTTGCCCAAGGGGCGGTCGTGTCTTTTAGTGAAAACTCCCAGATCGAGACCTTTCAGAAACCCGAAACAGCGGTTCAGTCGGCCCCAATATCTCGACCAAAACCTGTCAGTGATCGGGCCCTACGCAAAACCGCCATCAGTATTGTTGTTATCGCCGCCCTGTTAATTACCGCTGTCATCTTCGATCAGAAATCCCCGTATCTCAACCAATTCGGCGACTGGATCTATTCAGCTTTGCGTTTGCAAAGCTGAAAATCCCAAATCCCAAAATCCAAATCCCAAACAAACTCAAATCACCAAATTAACAGACAGCTATACTTTGGGGTATTGTGATTTTGAAATTGTGATTTGTTTAGAGCTTGGGTATTGGGATTTGGGATTTCCGTTTTAGCGAACTTGTTCGCTGAAACGGTATTGGAGGGCTTCGGCGACATGCGACGGCGTCACAAATTCGGCCTCGGCCAAATCGGCGATGGTCCGCGACACTTTTAGTAATCGATGATAGCCCCGGCCAGTAATGACAAATTTCTCGGCTGCTTGTTGGAGAAGCTTTTCCGCTTCCGGTGTCAGACCAATTTTGGCGCGCAATTCGCCACTTTTTAATTCGTGGTTCAAGCGTTTTTTGTTGCGTCGATACTGAATAGCTCGGGTACGCGATATTAATGAGCGCAAACTTTCCAGCTCGCTTTGGTCGTTGGGGGCTTTTTGCATCTCGGCAATTTTGACCGCGGGCACTCGGAGATATAAGTCGATTCGATCGATAATCGGGCCGCTGACTCGTTTGCGGTAAGCGTTAATCTGAAACGGACTACAGATACAGTCTTTGACGCCCGAGTCCAGCCAACCGCAGGGACAGGGGTTCATCGTTGCCACCAACTGAAAACGAGCCGGAAAGGTAACGGCTTGATTAGCCCGAGAGACATGGATTTCGCCGTCTTCCAACGGTTGGCGCAGAGCCTCCAAAACCGAGCGGGGAAATTCCGGCAGTTCATCGAGAAACAACACGCCGCGGTGGGCCAGTGAAATCTCGCCCGGTCGCACCACTGTCCCGCCGCCGACAATAGCAATCGGGCTGGCAGTGTGATGAGGATTGCGGAACGGTCGGCTGATGGTGTCGATCGGTTGATGCGGTTTTAAGGCACCGGCGACGCTGTGGATTTTGACAACATCGATCAGTTCGTCGCCGACTAACTTGGGCAGTAACGCCCGCAAACCACGGGCGAGGAGGGTTTTGCCAGCGCCCGGCGGACCTTCGAGTAAAATGTTGTGTCCACCACAAGCGGCAACAACCGCCGCCCGTTTGGCCCGTTCTTGTCCCTGGATTTGAAGCCAGTCGATATCAATATTTTCGCTCCCCGATGGGGGTTCGTCGACACCCGCGACACCAGTAAATTTGCCCGATAACCAGTCAATTACTTGGTTAAAATTATCAGCGCCAATTAGCTTTATTCCTTCAATCAATTTAGCTTCGTTTAAATTAGCCGCTGGCAAGACGACTGTCTCAAAACCATTACTTTTGGCCCACTCAACCAAAACTAGCGTACCGTGAATCGGCTGTAAGCCGCCGTCAAGTGAAATCCCACCGATAAAAAGGGTGTTCGTCAAATTACTTGTTCGCTTGAGTTGTTTGTCAGCCAAGAGTATTCCCAACGCCATCGGCAGATCGAAATGTAAGCCGCTCTTTTTATAGTCGGACGGCGCCAAATGGACGGTAATTCGGGAGAGCGGAAAACTAAAACCAGAATTTTTAAGCGCCGAACGGATTCGCTCACGTGACTGCTCGACGGCTTTATCGACTAGTCCAACAATCGTAAAGCCAGGCAAGCCGTTAGAAACATCAACTTCAATAGTTACGCGAATGGCTTCGACACCGTTAACCGCCGCCGAGGAAATTTTAGCCAATGCCATTATGGATGGCTAAATCCGAAATTCGAATTTCGAAACTCGAAACAAAATTTAAATTCGAATTTTCAAAATTTAAAACTTTTTGAATTTGTTTCGCCCGCCTGCCACTGCGAGGCACGAGCGGGCAGGGATTTCGTGCTTCGTGCTTCGAATTTTCCATGCTATGGTCCGAAAATTATGACCGAGAACCCGACCAAGCAAACAATAATCACGCTCCAACCAACCAAGACGATCGGGATTTTTCGGCCCAAAACCGCCAAAATTGTCCCGGCCAGATAAGTAATGCC
>CAYHNZ010000007.1:0-39304 GCA_964358205.1 uncultured Candidatus Saccharibacteria bacterium
AAGACCGTGGCGGCCCGCTTGATGATTGTTGCCGCAGCGATACCGTTGACGGCAACTGTAGCCCCGTCAGTGTTAACAGTGTTGGCATACATGAATACCTGCAGACCCGCAATGAGGCCAGTGATGGTCGGAGCCATCGTGACAACATATGCATCCGAGGCCTGGGCGTCAACCGCATAGTTGAAGGCGCCGTTGACGACGACGTTTGCTCCACCGAGCTGAATTGTACCGACTTGAGCGCCAGCGTTGTCACCCATAGTGATGACGTTAGCAACGTTACCAGTGGCAAGGTTAACCGTCTGAATGGCGGCACCAGTACCAATAGCAATCGTTCGAGCGTCAGCTGTTGTACCTAGGTTCAAGCCACCGGTACCAGCGTGGATTGTCGTCGCGGCAGCTGTACCAGCTGTAGCGTTACCAATGATGATAACGTTAGCAACGTTTCCGGTGAACATGTTAACCGTCTGGATAGCAGCACCTGTACCAACGTTCCACGTGTTAGCAGCAGCACCTGTACCAATGGCGATCGTGCGAGCATCAGCCGTGGTGAACAAGTTACCTCCACCGGTACCAGCGTGGATCGTTGTAGAAGCAGCTCCGCCAGCTGTGGCGTTACCAATGATGATAACGTTAGCAGCGTTACCTGTGAACAAGTTAGCTGTCTGGATAGCTGCACCCGTACCAATATTCCAGGTCTGAGCAGCAGCACCTGTACCAATGGCGACTGTTCGCGCATCAGCTGTGGTAGCAAGGTTCAAGCCACCTGTACCAGCGTGGATTGTGGTTGTGCCAGCGACACCGGCTGTACCGTAACCCATAACGATGGTGTGAGCAGCGTTACCTGTGAACATGTTGACTGTTTGAACAGCGGCACCCGTACCAACGCTCCATGTGCGAGCGGCAGCAGAGTTACCGATTGTCAAAGCACCAGTACCAGCGTCAAGAGCCAGCGATGCCGCACCGTTGGTTGAACCAATGGTTACGACGTTAGCAGCCGCAGCTGTACCAATGTTGATTGTCGAGATACCACCAGTCGCAAGGGCACCAGCGATGTTGATTGTCTGAGCACCACCAGAGGCAGCACCAGCAACCGTACCGTTAGCAACGTTGATTACGCCAGCGGCAATAACGCCGCCACCGATCCATAAGCCACCGGTTGTCAAACCTTGACCAATCGACATGTTACCTGTCGTGGTATTTGGGAACAATTGGTTGGGAGCAGCAGTTGTTGAAGTTAAGCCACCGTTAATGATGGTTTGGCTTGTCGTAGCTGCAGCGTTACCAATTGTGAAGTTACCAGTTGTCAAAGCAGCACCAGATGCGATCGAACCGGTTGTTGTGCCGTTGAACAATGTGTTCGCGGCAGTCGTACCACCGTTGATAACTGTGATACCGCTTGTGGCGGCCGCGTTACCAACTGTGATGTTACCGGTTGTGTTACCAGCACCTAGGGTGATCGAGCCAGTTGTTACACCGGCGAAAATGGTGTTGGCAGCGGTTGTGCCACCGTTAAGAACGGCTGCACCTGTCTGCGTTGCGACACCCAAAGTGTAAGTACCAGTTGTTAGACCAGCACCAATGGTGATCGAACCAGTTGTTGTACCAGCGAAGATCGTGTTAGCGGCAGTTGTACCACCAGACAGAACGGTTGCGCCGGTCATAGCTGCGTTACCCAAGGTAAGAGTACCTGTGGTTAATGCGCCACCCATAGCAATTGTCGATGTGGTTGAACCACTGAAGATTGTGTTCGCTCCGCCAGTGACACCACCGTGGATGACGACGTTCCCGGTTTGGGTCGCAATACCAACAGTGATTGTACCGGTTGTTTGAGCGCCACCGATTGTCAGGTTACCAGTCGTTAGACCAGTTGCCATCCCAACAGCACCAGTGGTGATGTTGTTGTATAGAGCGCCAGTGCTTGTTACTGCTGAACCGCTTAGGGTGTTAGCTGTAACAGTTGTAGCATTCAAGGCAGCGAATGTTGGTGTGCCTGTGAAGGTGATTGTGTCAGCAGCAGCATCACCCAATGTGACATTACCAGCGAAGGTAGCGTCGTTTGTTACTGCTAATGTGCCAGAGATAGCTGTGTTACCAGTGGCGCCAAAGCTAACCACGGTTGTTCCAGCAGCGCTATTCAAGTTCAAGATGTTTGTGTTACCACCAGATGACAATTGAATGGCCAAAGGCACGATATTAGCGGTTGGCAAGATTGTCTGAGCGGTCGCGTTGTTTAACGCAACGGCCCCAGCTGCAGTTGGCAAAGCTGCCCAAGTAGCGACACCACCTGAAGTTGTCAGGTAGAAGCCATTGGTACCAGCTGTAAGATCTGCAACTGCGAGGGCGCCGTTGTTAAAGTTAACGCCACCAGCGACAGTTAAGCCACCAGACATGACGGTCGTTGAACCAGCATCAAGGAACAAGTTCCCTGTGGTGGAAGCAGCGATGTGAAGACTTCCGTCGTTCCACAAGCGAGCACCGTTATAGGCGTTTGCTGCGGTTCGGACTTCGAAGCTTCCTACAGCGTGTCCAGCTTGCTGGGCGAGCGCGGGAGCAGCACTCATTACGAACACAGACGCCATGGCAACTCCCATGATCAAGCCGAAGCTCTGTTTTATAAGATTAGATATGTTTTTTATTTTTTCCTCCTTTTGTATATTTATTATTCAAGTTGCCAGCTGTTGTCGACCAGTACAAACCAACAACCCAACTTTAGTCCATTATGTTCGGGATTCCATCTACTTGTCAAGACCCATCCTAACAGGTTCAGAATGTTGATGAAACGCTCCTAGGCAAGACTGAGCGCGTCAACGAAGCTCTCTCACCCGAGAGTCGGAATTCTTACCTCTCCAACGATTTTTTTTGAACTAATAACTAACGAGAAAATTTGATTTTTGGTCGAAAAATACTAATATTGGTGTCAGGGGCTGATTGGTGGCTGACGGTTGGTTTAGTCTCACCCCTAAGTAATAAGGAAAAAATATAATCTAGAAACATGGAGATAAGTAATGAATAATAAACTCTTCGGAACAGTTCTCGGCCTAATCGTTGTCGTCGCAGTGCTTTGGTGCGGTTACGCTTCCTGGCAAAGTTATCGGCCCAACACTTCGGGTCCACGGCAAGCTATTTTCTTGGGCGACGGCCAAACTTATTTTGGCTATGCCAGCAGTCTCAAGAATAAAACAGTAACGCTGGTCGACGTCTACTTCCTGCGACCGCAAGCGTCCGTTGCCAACACCCCAACCTCAACGGCAGTCGATACCACGAAAATTGATTTACTCAAACTCGGTTTGGGCGGCGCCGATGACCTCGTCGGCTCCCAGGACAAAATGGTTATTAACCGCGATGCTATTAAGTATATAGAGGATATGAAAGACGACTCTCAAGTCAACCAAAAAATCAAAGAATATCTCAACAAGAAATAAGGGCATTCTACCGAATTTGGTGACTTAGTGATTCCCAGGCAATTTGCCTGGGAATCACTTTTTGTTCAAAAACACAGCTCAACCTGTAACCACCCGGCAGGTGTACGGCGGTTACCCGTTAAATACCCGAGTGATTGTGGCGGTCGTTAATGGGCGATCGGTAGTATATATAAAGAGTTCCTGGACAGACTTTGGGCCCCGGACTTTGACCCGGATGCCAGCTGGAATATCGCTGACTTTGATACTTTTGCCAACGGGTGGCGACTTGACATGCTTAATGACGCCTAGAATGATTTTACTGACGCATTCGAGCTTGCCAGCTGATTCAATGACACTTTCAGCGACCTCGATTTTGCTGGTGTGAGATCCCGATATTTTCCTGCTGACAGCGTTTAGCATAATATATGCCCTAGTATGTCACAATCAGCTACTTCGAGAAACGAATATGAGAAAGGTGATAGAATTTACTCATGATGTTGACATGCGCTAACCTGCAACTTTCGGGAATTGTACGGTATCTTCCCCTAAGATCACGGATTGACAAGAAGGCTCTATGATATCAATTACCCTGTTGGTACTATTTATTCTTTCGGTATACGTTCTCTTTTGGCAGGCGTCACTACTGATTGCGACCATAGCCGGCTCGCCGATCGTTTATGCCAGCCCAAAGGCAATTCGCGACTGTTGGGAATTGGCCGGAGTCGGGCCAGGTCAAACGGTTATCGATCTGGGCTGTGGCAATGCTCGGTCGCTGATTTTGGCCTCGGCTGAATTCGGGGCCAAGGGTGTCGGCATTGATCGATCGTATTACGGCTACTCGCGATCGAAAATAAATGTTTGGCTTTACGGACAGTCGAAGAATATCAAGATTGTTCGGGGCGATTTTCGTCGAGTTGAGCGTCAGTTAGCAACCTCTGATGTGGTTTATCTCTATTTACTCAACGACACTCTCGCCCAAATCGAACCCTGGCTGTTCCAGCACATTGGAGCAAAAACCGTTGTTGTCTCGTTGGCCTTTTCTTTCCCCAATCACCAGCCGACTGAAACCTCCGAAACGATCAATCTGGGTAGAAAGACAAAAATTAGACTCTACCGGCTCGAGGTGTAGCAACTCGACTTAATTAACTATCAGAAATCCGACTATCTGAATCGTTACTCGAGTTTTGATAGGCAGTTGACCGCACGCCGTGAATCCTCTACGTTCGCTCTAGCTACGAAAACCATGGGGTTAGTAGGGCACTTTTCTAGGAGGAATAGATATGTCAACGAAACAGAAAGCATTTGTGTTGAGTGATGGGTGGGTTGATCCGCATGTCCATCTGGACAGAGCGAGAACCTACGAAGATGAATACTTTGCGCATGAAGGCGGGATGGCGGCGTTTGTCGACATACCTCTAAGGCGAAAACAAACCACAACGGGCGTCCTTCATCGAGGTCTGGCCTACGCTGAAGATAACCTCTTCAAGCGAATGCGCTCGGTGATTGACGACAAAATCACCGGCGGCGAGGCGGGGATGAACGCCATTGTCGACTGCTCTGTCGACATTGGGGACCGAGCTTTTCGGGTTGCCAAGGCACTGCAAGCGGAATACCTTCTCATAGGTTACGACCTTCAGGTCGGTGCCTACCCAATCTTTGGCTTCAAAGACTGGGGCTCGGATCGCTACCAATTGATTCGCGATCTAGCGCCTGAAGCAGACTTTCTGATGGGTCTACCGGAGCGCGATGACGATCATCCGATCGGTTTTGACGGCCATCTTCGGGTACTGCTCGATCTTGCTCTCGAGTTCAATATTCCTGTGCAGGTTCACGTCGATCAGACGAACACGCCTACGGAGAACGGAACCGAACGACTCATCGACGCAGTCAAATGGATCTACACTGCGGCAGGAGTTAAGAACCCACCAGAGGTTTGGGCGGTGCATGCGATCTCGCCGTCTGGGTACGATGGAGAGCGTTTCAAGCGGGATGTTGAAGGATTGCTCGAACACAAGATCGGGGTGATCGTCTGCCCACACGCAGCGTTGTCGATGCGGCAGATGCGAAACCACTTCGGGCCGACGCGCAACTCGATTGCGCGTGTACGCGAGCTACTGCTCGCTGGCGTCAAAGTTCGCATAGGGACGGATAATCTCAAGGACCTCTTTATGCCGTTGCCGGAAGACGTCTTGCTCCGTCGGGAATACGATGTCTTGGCTTCGGCACTACGCTTCTACAACCGAAGCGTTCTTGACAAGATCTTCGCCGGTCAAGAACTCAACGAGACAGACCGTCAGGCGATCCAGCGTTCAATCGACGGCGACTATGAGGCATTCGGCCTTATTTAGCTCTTCGGACTACTTGCCAACGTCTCGGCCGTTTACGGTCGAGGCGTCTCTTTTAATAATTTTTTGTGTATTTCTGCCACTAACTGTGGGCCTTTGAAGATTAAGCCAGTAATTAACTGAACTAAATCAGCGCCGGCGGCAAATTTGACTTGGGCATCCTCGACACTGAACACCCCGCCGCAGCCGATAATGGCGAAGCGAGCCCCGAATTTTGATCGAATTAGTTTAATTAGCTCGGTTGAGCGATCGCGCGTCGGCCGGCCGCTAAAATTGCCTGGACCGCATTTGGCCAGCTCCTCCTTATATAGAGAAGGGTGATGGCGGTCGCGCTGGAGATTGCCGATGACCAATCCAGAAATAAACGAAAACTTGCTAGCCGTTTCAGCAATGTCGATTAGTTCTTCGTCGGTGACGCTAATTGGACATTTGATAAAAACTGGTCGAGAGATATTGATTTTTTCTAGTCGCTCAAGCAGCTGGCTTAATGAGGCGGGGGTATAAAACGAAATGTGTTTTTGGACATTCGGACAGCTAATATTCAGCTCGTAATAGCGGCATTGGTGGGGGTGGCTTTCGGCGTAGGTAAAACAAGCAACAACGTCTTCAATCGCTCTCTTTTCGGTATCGATTTTCGGCGAGTTTGTCTGGCCGATACTTAATCCCACCGGCATTTCGGGCGGTAGATGTCGTAGCCGCGGCAGGGTTTTGACGATGCCGTCATTTTTGAACCCCTTATTTATAAGAAGCGACTGTGATTTGACCAACCGTCCTAACCATGGTCGGGGATTGCCCGAACAAGGCAAATTAGTAATCGTGCCGACGGTAGCAAAGCCAAACCCGAGCGCATCGAGGACCCAGGGTAATTTGGCTTGATAATCAAAACCGGCGGCCAGACCGATCGGTGAGGGAAACTCAATCCCAGCCACCACTTTCTTGAGGTTAAGATTTCTAGTACCGAACAAAGACCGAACAATTGACAGCACAAACTGGCGCTTAACAAGCATTTCTCCGAGAGCAGTTATCTTTTGATGGGCAATTTCTGGATCGTGTCTGAAAAGAATCGGTCGAACCAAAAATTTGTAAGCATTTGCAACCAAAGATGTAATTATTCGACCCATCGGTCTAATTCTACTCCCGAACCCTTGCCCTTTGTAGCCTTCTTGGCCCTCGTAGCTGGGCGGCGTAAGAGGGCGCTGGCCTTCCATAGTCCGCTAGGACGACGGTGGCTTTACCTCGAGCATTGTTGAGAGGTGGATATGTCGAGGTTGGGGGCAACTTGACACCGCGGTATCAAATACTACGATAATGTCATGAAGAAGATATTCTCAACTAAAGGACTGATAATCTTTTTCTCATTGCTACTTGTTATTCAGCTAGCCTGGAACGGATACCTATACACCCTGCCAAGTAATACCGAGCCGGCTAATTTCTGGTACAACTTTATGTACGGTTCGACATCGATCTTGATTGCCATTGTCGGGCTACTTAGTGTTTACTTGGGAAGTGAACGAAAGAGTGCTCTTTCGCAAGCGGTCGCCTTTCTCTCTTGGGGAGCACTCGCTAATGGGCTGGGATTATTCTACTGGGGCTATAATAATATTGTCGCCAATATTGAGATACCGTATCCTTCAGTTGGCGAATATCTCTTTTTAGCCTTCCCAATTTTAATGGGAATCGGTTTTTGGAGGCTTCTAAGACTCTATAAGCCACTAATTACTACGCGGCTGATTAGCGAAGCGATTGTTATCTTTTTGATTACTGCTGTGCCGATCTTCCGTTACTTCATTCAGCCCAATCTTGATCCTAGTAATTCCTTATTTAGTAATTTTGTAACAATCGCTATCCCCTGGGAAGATGCGTTCATCATCGCCTTAGTTTATTTGGCTGTTCGTTTGAGTGGCGGTAAATTCCATAAATACTTCTGGCTCTTCATTGTCTCCCTGCTCCTGCTAATCGCAGGTGATTTCACTTTCCAGACCCGTAATTTAATGGGTATCTACTGGAATGGTGACATCGCCGATCTGCTCTACACCATTAATATGTATGTATTCGCCCTAGCGCTTATCTACACAGTTGAAAGTAGCACCGAACATACTATGGCTTCGGTTGCTCCGACACAACCAACACCGCCAGTAATGCCCCAACCATTACCGCCGACACCAACGGTCTAGGTAGAAGTATAAAACTTAACCGAACAAACGTTGATAACTAAGAGTTGCACTCGCTTCTTTTAGTTCGGTAAATTGCCGCTGTTACTTGCCGAGAGCTTTGGCAGGCAAAGTGTTGATAAACAATGAGGCTAAATCGCCGTCGTAGAGCTTCTCGATTTTTGTTCGAGATGCGGTGATTAGCGTCAGAGCGGCACTGGCTCCAAAGAGTTTTTCGATCTCTTCAAATAAGCCAACGTAGAAATTTCGATAGGCGGTCACAACTTCAGCTAAAGATAACTCGGCCATCTTTTTGTGAACTTCAGTGAAGGTAACACCATCGTCCTCGACAACAATCAGGCTAAGTGGCGTGTTACCAGCATACAGCTTAACCAGGGCCGAGAGCTGGGCATGACCCAAGCTAGACAGTAAAAAATTAAGCATTTCGACGATGCCAATTATTAATAAATAGTCGGCCTGTTCGTTATCGGGCAGGAAAACTAGTCGGAACAGCTCGTTCATCTGCGGAAGTTCGGCCCGTTCTTTAATCTTGGTTCGAATCTGCTCTTTAGTCAGTGGTCGTTTGGTAACTGGCGGTTGGTGCTCGATTACGAATCGTTCTAGATCAAAATAGTAGGGTATCAAGGCTGTATCACGATCTTTCTCGGGGACTTCTTGAGCTTTCACATAATGCTCAAGCTGATGGCTAAATTTTGAGCGGTCAACGATCTCTTCCTCGATGGCAAAAATCGCCTTGTTTATTTCCGCTAGTCCCGGATAACGAAAACGTTTCTGGATTACCCGGTTGGCCCACCACAGACTAACTTTAGAGAAAAGAGACATTGGCTAAATTGTACACCCTCTTGATACCCTCGCACGAAGCGCTTGAAAAGGAGTTATTTACAGTAGTCGCTCTCTTTGCCGGTTTCTCCGTCTGTTCCAGGTAGGGCCCGAAGAACGGTCGCGTCCGTTGTCGGTAACCAGTCGAGCCAGCAAACGGCGTAAATCGCCTGATCACCGTCCTCTTGGTGCGCCGTAACCCAGGCAGAATCCTTTGACGACTCATTTTTTTGTCTGGTGTCGTAAAGCCCAAAGTCAAAGCCAACATTTGGTCGGTTGATATCGTCGGGACTTTTTTCAAACCCAACAGCCGTGGCCACAATTTCCCCGGCGGTGACGGAAACTTTTCCCTTAATTTCAGTCGTGCGAGAATCGTCGATTTTGGCTTCGGGCAGTTTGTCGGCAATCGCTTGAAGTTTGGCCGACAATATCTTCAAATGATCGAAGCGATACTTTAGCCCACAACTATGCTCAAAACTGAACATATATTGAATCTCACCTTGTTCGATATAGCGACTGCCATCAATGACTTTAGCATCCAGTGGCGCCGTTACCTCAACCAAGTTAGTAGTGGCGTTGTCCAACCGAAAACCGCCGTGGGGCTTGTAATCACCACCACGAATTTGGCCGGGGTAAAGTACGGAGGTCACGAGCGACACATCGACGGGCGTGAGGAGCGCCGGGCATTGACTGCTCGGTGTTGTGGGAGAATTATTGTCGGAAATGCTATTAGTGTTGTCGCCCCTATCACCAAGAGTAAAAAACATAACGGCTCCGAAAACGATCAGTAAGGGTAAGGCGACAAACAGAAATATTTTTCTCGTTCCGCTCATTAATTTATGATGACGAGCCGAAATGAAAATGTCGAGCTACTTAAAAAACGGTAAGATAGGAATATGTGGCAATCATGGAAGATTTGGATCGGAGTACTGGCTCTGTTGCTCGTCTTAGTCGCTGGAGCCGGGTTTATTTTTCTAGGTGGTGGCACCAAGGACAAGGATGGCAACTCGTCCTCTGGTGGCTCTTCTAGTACCGATAGTACCGACAGTCTGGTTATCGACCTGTCGAACTATGACGACGGCAGATTGATCGAACTCAAAACTGGTCAAACGCTCGTTCTAACCGCCCAACAGAAAACCTGGGTTTTAGACTTGAACGATTACGACCAGACGATCCTGAAAGAAGTCGGCAACACGGACCAATACCAATTAGAACGCCAGCTTCGGGCCCTCAAAAGCGGTCAAACCGACCTGAAAGTGATGCTGACCGCCACGTGTGCGATTCCTAGCGACGATTCCCCACGCTGCCTGGTTGCTAGCCAACAGCTAACACTCAAGATTATCACTAGATGAAGGGTCGGTGGGTAATTGCGGCTGTCGTTGCATCGGCAGTACTCGTCATTGGGGTAACGCTCTATTTTGTTTGGCGATCGGGCACAAAAGTTTCTAGCGAAACCGAAACCCCCGCCGCTAAAAGCAGTAACACTACGAATACTCAAAATCAGCCGCCCGCTAAAGTAGCAGAGCCCGATAGTGCCTCGACACTAGAGAGCCCCCAGAAAGTAGCCACTGCCGACGGCAAGCAGTATTTCTACTACGGAGCACCAGAGGGTCAGAATAATGCTTCACCCAAGAGAATTATTATTTCTCTGCCTGGACACGAGACTACGGCCGAGTCTGACTATGCTGCCTGGAAGTCGCACCTCACAGGCGGAAGCTACGCCCTGGCTTCCTTGAACTGGTGGGACGGTGGTGAAGGTGCGAAAGCGAAATACTACTCCCCTTCTGAAGTTGTAGCGCAGACGAGACAATTTCTAACCGCCCAAGGCTATCTGACCAGCGATCTAATTATTCTTGAGGGTTTCTCGCGCGGTAGCGCCAATTCTTACGCGGTTATTGCTAACGATCGAGGTAGCGGAGCGGTTTTTGATGCGGCTATTTCAGCCTCTGGCAGATACCAGTCGGATTTCCGGTGGTATGAAGATAAGCCGAACGGTACTATTTCGCCGACAATATTTAAGAATGTGGTTTGGGTTTTGGCTTGTGGCGGGAAGGATCCTAGTCCCGAACAGGGCGGTTGCCAGGGGATGGAAGAAACTAAAACCTTCCTAGTCGCTCATGGTGCTAATGTCTTAGCAATTTTAGAAGATCCGAACGAGGGCCACGGAGCATTTCATTTGAGTAGTCTGGACCTACCCGAACAAGCCCTGGCTTTGATCGCCAAAGCTCTGGGAATCTAAAGAGCTTACACTGTCCCCGAAACTGGAAATGTTGAGTGCGCAACCGTGCCAAGCACTAGTTGAACAATAAGTGGTAAGGTGGGTTTCTAACGAACATGATTAAAAGAAATTTTCATTTCATTGCGGTCAGCATAATTATCACGTTAGCCATCTCAGGTTGGGCGAGCCAACCGCTATCAGTGCGAGCGGCCCGATCGATTGTTTTTCCAATTGCTGGATCAGCCAGTTTTAGCAACGATTTCAATGCCCCGCGTCCGGATGGTATCCACGGTGCCACCGATATTTTTGCCCCGAAAATGCGACCGTTGTTATCGGCTATCGATGGGGTGGTCACTTTTGTTGCCTATCCACAGGCCTCCTGGGGGTACAGCCTGAATATCCGCGACGACGAGGGCTATAGTTACCGCTACCTCCATATTAACAACGATACTCCGGGCACCGACGACGGTAACGGCGGACCGATGAACGCCTACGCGGTCGATATGAAATCGGGCAATCGAGTCTTCCGCGGTCAACTCATTGGCTGGGTGGGCGATTCTGGCAACGCCGAGACTACCTCTCCGCACCTCCATTTTGAGATTTATAACCCCAGTGGGGAGCGCGAAAATCCCTACGATTCCTTGGTCGACGCGGAGCGGCGTCAGGCGCCGATTGCTCACTACCCGCAGTTGCCGAACGAAATTTTACCGTACGGTCCGACCTATACCGGTGGCATTAATATCGCTCGCGGTAATTTTGATGCCGATGACGAATCCGAAACAGTGACGGGTGCTGGTTTTGGCGGCGCGCCGCATGTTCGGCTCTACGACGATAACGATGCCGCGTTTGGTACTGGTTTCTACGCTTACAACCCTGGTTTTAATGGTGGCGTTGATGTCGCTACCGGTGATGTTGACGGTGATGGCATTGATGAAATCATCACCGCTGCTGGTCCTGGTGGCGGGCCCCACATCCGAATTCTGCGGCACGACGGTTCGGAGATCAGCGGTTTTTACGCCTATTCCTCGCTTTTTAGCGGTGGCGTCCGGGTCGCGGCCGGCGACGTTGATAACGACGGTACCGACGAAATTATTACAGGTGTGATGTCCGGTGGTGGCCCCCATGTCCGAGTTTTTGAACCTGACGGCACCGAAGTCAGCGGTTTTTACGGCTTCGCCCCAAACTTTACTGGCGGCGTTGACATTGCCAGCGCCGATGTCGCCGGGACCGGCTCAGAGGAAATAATTGTTGCGGCCGGTCCCGGCGGTAGTCCTCACATTCGGGTCTTCGCAGTCGACGGTACAGAGCTCACCAGCTTTCACGCTTACGCTCCTGATTTTAGCGGCGGCGTCAGGGTCAGCGCTGGCAACGTCCGAACTAGTTCGGCCAAAGCGGAGATAGTGACCGTGCCAGCATCTGGTGGCAGCTCGCACCAACGGATGTTTAGCGGCACCGGTTCCTTGATCGATGAGACGACGTTTCTGGAGCAGTGGTGGGTTGGCTACTTTGATGTGGCGGCTGGATACGATGAAACCCGGGCCGCCGCTGGTACTAATCGCCGCGCCACCGTCCGCCACGGCGTCAATTAAGCCGCTTAGAACCCGGAAAGTCGAGTATTAGGTCTATCCCACTACTTTTTAGAGTGTTTGTTGAGCGCCCATTTTTGCGTTGGGCTTAACTCTTTATCAGTTCGGTGTGTGCAGCCAAGCCAGCAGCACGGGCGACGTCTCCCTTCCTTAAGTTCTGAGCCTACCCGTTCAATATGCTCCCGTCGTGTCTCGGGTCTTTTCACAAACTCAACCCAACAAATCCACTCGTTGCGTGCCAGTGGCGTAATTGCTTCCCACTTGGTGAGTGCCACTTTGTCAGCTGCCAGGGCTTTTTTTAAATCGGCTGGCAGTTTATGCACTACCCCGTCAGAAATTTCTTTTTTAGTCATATTACAGTCCAATCGTACTCCCGAACCCTTGCCCTTTGTAGCCTTCTTGGCCCTCGTAGCTTTAGTGAAGAGGGCGGCGTAAGAGGGTGTTGGCCTTCCATAGTCCGCTAGGACGACGGAGGCTCGAAATATCGAGTGCCGAGAAATTACTCAAATCTGATTGAAATCCTGATCGAGTCGGCATGTTCGGGCAAGCCGGAAGGGTTGTCTTTTTCAAGCAAAATTGTGCCGGTTTTGGTCGGGGATTTGGTGAAAGTGACTTTAGAAATGAAGGGGACAAACTCACTGGTCATCCAGTCTCCGCCAGCTAGCGGATTGGCTTCGGCGAGGCCTCGGCCGAGGACTTTGCCGGTTTCGTCTAAGATTGTGATCGGAAAACTAGCTTCGAAGTACCATACCCCCCGAGCTTTACCGGTGATTGTGACCGGGCTGGCAATGAGATCGCCAGCTTTTGGCGAATCAACTTGGATCAAATCGGCCTTGGCTGATTCCTCCGCTTCTTCTTTATCTTCGACTGGCGGGTTGGAATCTTGAGTTAAGATCGGTGAAGTGGATTCCGAGGCCTTGTCGACTAACAAAAATTTGCCCAAAATCAAAACCGCTAGGACTGCGACGATAATTAGTAATACTTTCATTCTCTGAATTGTACTCCCGAACCTGGAAATGTCGAGCTAGAATGGTGGAGGATGTTAGAACTGCTTGTAAATAAATATATAAATTCTACGGTCTCTTTATGAACAAACCGGTTGTGCAAGAAGATGGTTTAGGGTGTGGAGTGGCTTGTGTCGCCTTTATATTATCAACCAGTTACAAAGAAGCCCTAGAGTTGTTCGATAAAGAGAAGGTTAAGTCAAGAACATATTGCGTTGATATCCAACGAGCCTTAGAAAAAGGCGGAAAGAAGTATTTTTACAGAAAATTGATGTCTAAGTCAGGAAATATCTACGAGCAGGGCGCAATCATTTTCATAAAAAGAAGCCAAAAATATCCATTTGGCCATTTTTTAGCAAGAGGCAACGGAAGATGGGTGGATCCTTGGATTAATCTTGCCGCTGGCAGCAACATTAAAAACGCTCAAGCTGGTTTCAGGAAAAGACTACCCGGTAAACCCACCTACGGGATATTTCCAACTAGAACAAAAACAAGTAAGACCCAAGCTTTGATAGTTCGACCTCTGCGCTCTAGTACCAAAACCGAGCCTGTGAAAGGTGATGCTCCGAATCGTGGAGGATGTCAGAACTGAGCGTATAATTTCAATATGAGATTCAGAAACATAGTGAGTGACGGAACTCCTAAGGGAATGATGATTGGGGCTATCCATATAGTTTTGATAATTGCTGCGTATGCTTCTCCTTTCTGGCTGGATTGGAAGATTATATTAGCTGGAGCGATTCTTCTCTCGTTACAATTCTTGATTCTGGGTGGGTGTCTTCTCAATACGCCTCAATATGGGGAAGAGTTTTATGAAAACGGTAATGGTTTATACGAAAGACTTTTTACCTCACTTGGTATAAAGTACGATCAACGCCGTCTTAAATTTATTCTCGACTGGGTAATGCCGAGTACCATTTTAGTTATTGCTCTAATATGGCAATTAGTTCTGGGCTTTAGCCCACTTATTAAGTTCTAACAGGTTCAGCTCGCTATTCCGGTCTAGAACCTTCCAGGGGTTCGATTATAGGGTAAACGAGACATTTGAGACACTATAAAAAAGAAAGTCTCAGAATTTAGAGCTCAAATACCACGCTGTTAATCCAACCGTACTCCACCAGCCGGTGAAAGAGATAAGAAAACTAAGGATAATTTGTTGCTGCATCGCTTTAGGCAAGAGCTCCGCTGATCGGCCTTCTTTTTCTTGTTGGATGAGACGCGGACTGATGGAGAAGCTTAAGAAGCAACCGTTCAGGATCAGTACGGCTAAGATTGCGACCTGCCAACCGAAAAAACTGGAGAAACCGGCCGAAGCGTAGAACAGCCCGCCGCCGATTAGCGTTAACGTCAGTCCAAGCCAAATTAACGGCTTAGTAACTTTGTGGGTGCGGATTGTGGATTCGGTCCAATAGCTGGACTTTCTCCCCAGAAATCCGAGTAGATCAATTACCGTTACGGCACCTAAGCCAACGATTAGTCCGGCTAATAATAAGAAAAGTCCAACAAATTGCTGATCCGGCATTACCTACATTGGCCGCAGCGTCCCGGCAAAAATCTGCCAGGCCAGCAAGGATTTGGCGATTAAACTCAGTAGAATATACATCCTTTCCCCGAACAGATAGTCTTTCCAGGGCCCTACCCGTTTGTATTGAAGCCACATATTAACGGCAAAGATCATAAAGAAGGTGAAGATCGAGGCGTAAATCCAATAGACAAACGTGGGGATGGCGCTGTTAGGTTCTGAAGCAGCACCAAGGAAGTAAATCAGAATTGCTAACCAGGGCAAGATGCCGGCCAGCGAGCCAACCCAGAACGACGTCCAATCGACTTGCTGGCTGTCGTGGTTCTGCCGTTCCATCACCAAGCCACACAGATTCATGACGGCGGTAAGGCCAAACATCAGCAGCAATGTCGAAGCATCGTAAATGCCGGATAGCGCTCCGATCAGCACGATCATCAGCGATGCTGACAGGGAATATTCCACCCACCGGGCTTTGTTAATGTGTTTGGTCAAATTTCGGGCGTAGGTTTGGTAATAGCCGGTACCGATCACCAAGTGAAACAGGGCCGAGAGAAAGAAGAAAGCCGCCACCCAATAGCTGAACCGCAGATCAAACACTTCTTTGGTCGCGATATTTAATGTTCGGGTAAGGGCATCGAACTTTAAGAAGTTAGTGGTCACTGGAACCGAAAAACCGTTACTGAGCCAAACAACGGCGATACCCTGGGCTAAATGCAAGAAGCCCATCAAGATATTGTACGTTTTAAGACGCCGAAATCTCGGCTCTTTTTCCGGCTCGTTGGTTTTTTCTGATTTGATCTCAGTGTTTATTGTTACAGTTGTGTCCATTGCCCCCTTAATGTCTTCAGCATACGACTCATTTATTAAATGTCCATTTAATGGTCTTTGGGTATGCTAAGAATATGAAAAGAATTCTCGTTCACGATTCGCTGCAAAAAGATTACTCTTACCAGCTCACCAAGCCGGTTGGTAAGCATTTTGCCCCCGATTTTAAGCCCGAACTGACGCCGAAAGAGATGTTGGAGCTAGGGGTATTTGGTGGTTTGTACTTGGCCGACTGCCAAAAAGAATTTCCCCAAGCCTGGTTCAAGGGGGCAAGGTTAACGGTTGGTGATGTAACGGTTGAAGCTAATCATGATCCGAGTAAGAATTTCTTTGGCCTTAACGCTTCGCAGTCGTTAGCCGTTTGGCGAAAGAGAGGTTGGCTTCGTCCCCAAGACCCGCGCGGGTGGTTTCAGTGGTACTGTCGCTACTATGTCGGAAGAAGAACCGACGACGACGAGCGTCAAATTAAACGTTGGAAGGCCATTCAGCGTCACGTCGCGGCGGTTAAGAAAAACTGCAAAAAAGGCGATCTGACCTGCCGCCCCAGACAGCGCCAATCGCTACTCCACTGGGCTATTGACGCTCGAAAACTATAGTGATGTACTAAGGTTACAAATAAGTAACAGCCAATTTCATTGGCCAGGGGGGAAACTATGAAAAACATTGTCGAAACAGCAATCGAAGCCGGTAAATTCAGTACATTAGTTAAGGCTGTCCAAGGGGCGGGATTGGCCGATACGTTAGCCGGTGAAGGTCCGTTTACGGTTTTCGCGCCAACTGATGAGGCGTTTGCTAAGATTCCAGACGAAACGATGAAAGCGGTACTGGCCGATACCGACAAGTTGACATCAATTCTGAAATTCCACGTCGTCAGTGGCAAGGTAATGGCTGAAGAAGTAGTCAAGATGTCGACCGCTAAAACTCTTCAGGGCGGCGAGCTAACCATCAAAACCGAGAACGGCGTCATGGTTGGTAACGATGCCACTATGGCCACCGTGGTCACGCCAGATGTTGAATGCACCAACGGGGTTATCCACATTATCGACACCGTCTTAATGCCCTCTTAATAAAAAGATAATTAGTAAAAGGAAGTAATAATGAGAATGAATGGTTTAGATTGGCTAGCGGGAATATTAGTGATTGTTGGCGCCTTGAACTGGGGCTTAGTTGGACTCTTCAACTACAATCTGGTTGACGGCATCTTCGGCGTTGAATCAGTCTTGGCCCGGATCGTGTACACCTTAGTCGGGGTAGCCGGAATTTGGATGATTTTCACGCTTAGCAGAAAGAGCAGCGTCTAACTATTAGCAAGAACAAGAAAAAGGAGGCTGTGGCCTCCTTTTTCTTGTTCAACACAAGCGTACGGTTTTGTCAGGTGTTTCAAAGCAGCGTTCTGGTTTATGAACCATATTTGACTTTACAGCCCTTCCCGAGATAGTAAGAGATTATGGACTACAAAAAATGCTCTAGTGCAAAGGAACTATGTTTAAAAAAACCGGTGTCTATCGCTGTTCCCAGTGCAATTACGAAGCCAACACACATGCAGAAATTGACCAGGAATTTCTTTTCAAAGCTCCGAATCGTACAGGACGTTAGAACTGCAATTAGTCAATGTAGTCGCTAAAGAGGTTTAGCTCTCCTGGGGTTGGGCGTTATCCACGGTGTCCATATATAGAGAGTACTTAAAGAAGCACATAACTTCTGGGTCGTCTTCAAGGACTTGGTCAAACTTTCCATTTCGTGCCAGGCGACTTAATGACTCGCTAACCTGCCAGACCCGCATTCTTACTTGGGCGGGCGATAGGCCGTGTCTTTCGGCAACCTCGGCATTTGTTTTGATTTCTCCATCTTCGATGCCGTATCGCTCTACCCACAGATCCATGTTTTCGTGATTCAGTTTCTTATTGTTTACCCTTACGGCTTTAAGCGTTGCCTGTATTGAATCACGGTGGTAGTCGAGCATCTCTTCAAATAGCGCATTCTCGAGTTGTTGCTCTTCGGTTGGCGACTCGGATTTCATCGGAGGGTCGCCTCCGTTCAGACTGGCAATTTGCCTAAAAGATTCGACCATCTTGGTAATGTCGAGAGCGCTCTTGAAACGGCCGCCACCATTTTGGTTGTTAGTAACGGCACTCTCCAGATATGCCTCGATCTCGCTTTGTTCAGGCTTGCGCCCAAGCGTACCAGTCTGATCGAATACTGCTCTGTCGTAGAGTTGGCACGCAGAGACTAGAACTTTTTCCTGGATATGATCAGATTTTGAGGTTTCATTCAGACTCGCATCCCAAAGAGCGTAGTAGATATGAGCTTCAATAACCTTATCCAATCTCTCTTCAAAATCTGGGCTAACAGCTATCTTTCCCAGCTTCTTTGTGAATGCTTCTCGCGCGTGGTCACTAACAAACCGTTCTTCTAGTCGGCAAAAGTCGTGCAGGGCAATGTAGCCACTGGCCTCTAGAAACTTGTATGTTAGCTCGTTTGACTTAAGATAATGTCCTAATTTTGACTCCAGGTGGTCGTAGGCGTGCTGGATCAATTCATACTTATCCTCCAGGAGCTCTTGTGCGGCCGCTTCATCACCTTCCCGGATGCGATCTATAAGTTCTCTACTGTCAGATTCTCGCTGTTCCTCCTCTTTTCTGGAGTCATTAACGTCCGAACCAATTGTCTCTGGTACCTCAAACTCCTCTGCGCCTTCGGGAGTGGGTTTACCTAATTCGTCCATAACTAATATATATACGTAGTTCGAACTCTACGAAAGGGTTGCCTAGTCCGAGCCTGTAAAAAGTTTTGCTCCGAATTGTGGAGGATGCTAGAGTTCGTTATCGAGAGGGCTTGCGTAATAGTTGCCAGCTACTCAGCGATAAAGCCGTCTTTTTGTCGGCGCCACAAGTCCGCATAAATACCGTTTGCTTCGACTAATTCATCGTGTGTACCAGTCTCGACTATCTTCCCTTGGTCGAAGACAACCATTCTATCCAAGTGTCGTAAAGTACTTAATCGGTGAGCAATAACGATGGCAGTCCGGCCTTTCATTGCAGCGACAAATGCCCTTTGAATCGCTTGTTCGCTGACACTATCAAGGGCGCTTGTGGCTTCATCGAGTAGTAGTATCGGAGAATTCTTGAGTAGTGCCCGAGCGATGGCGATTCGCTGTCTTTGGCCACCGGATAGCTTCACGCCGCGCTCGCCGATCATACTATCAAAGCCATTGGGCAGTTTCTCGATAAACTCGAGCGCTTGAGCATCCTTTGCTGCCTGATGAATTTCTTCGGGAGTAGCGTCGGGCCGAGCGTAAGAGATATTTTCGCTAACAGTTCGGTTAAAGAGGTTGGTGTCTTGAGGAACAAAGGCAATCTGCTCCCTCAGAATATCTGGGGCAATCTGCCTAGATTCAATACCGTCAAAGAGAATACTACCTGCAGTTGGCTCATAGAAGCCGAGAAGTAGTCCGACGAAAGTTGTTTTGCCGGCGCCACTATGACCCACCAGACCGACTCGCTCCCCGCTACTAATAGTTAGATTAATATCTACTAATATGTGTTTCTCTGGCTGATCAGGATAGTGAAATTCCAAGTTCTTTAGAGTTATTTTGCTTGACGAGAATGTCGCTTCGTCCCTGCTGACACGCTCGAGTTCGCCCTTGCGCAAACCACTCAGGGCGTTGTTGATGGTTCCGAAGTTCTTATAGTAATTATCAAGTTGCCAGGATAGATCCCAAATGGTTCGGCTGGCGGCGGTAAAGTAAGCAATAAACAGAGCGACATCACCAATCGTAATGCTGTGGCGATTGAACAACATCAGGATGGCGATCATCCCAACTGATGAAGCAACGACAGCACTATTGCCTTTAACCATGTTGGTAAAGAAAGAGTATCGCCATGAAATACCCCATTTGTTGATGATGTCATCCTGTTTTTTCCCGAGCAGACGACTTTCTCTTTCACGAGAATTAAAAACTCTGACGCTCAAGTGATTGCTGAATGAATCGACGACATGTCCAGAAGCTACGCTGATAGCATCGCTTTCTGCCTCTACCAGCTGTCCATATTTTCGGCCCCGCATTACGGTAAAAGACAGTAGGGCAATAAGCCAGACTAAAAATATTAGTGCCAGGATCCAGTTAGCGATGAACAAGAATACCGCAGCCAGAATGAGGCCAATTGTTTGAGGCCAAACACCCCAAATAGTGCTGTCGACTACATTAGCTAGGGTGTTAACAGTTTGATTAATCCAGTGTCCCAGTTGTCCGCTACTAGAGTTGACGAAGAAACTATATTTTTTGCGATGGGTGTAATCGAATAGCAAACTCCTGATCCGTTCGACCATTGGAGGATTGTATTTTCGCATTACATTTTCCGCGAAACGCCAAAACCACTCGTCGCATAAACCTAGGAGGATAAATAGTCCGACATATAGCCAGGCAGCCCGAGACGCAACAGATGACTTCACCAATTCGTCGATTACACCGCGCACAGCAAATGGTAGAGCGGTGGAGGCAACTATTCCCAAAAATGTCAGCACGAAAAAAATAACCAATCTTGATCGGTAGGGGCGGGTCATCACTCCAATTAATTGGAGTGCACTCTTGGGCAACTGTTCCATCTGCTAATCCTATCAGTAACAGCTATCGATGGCACCTAGTTATGAGGTTTCTGCGAACCCGGGAATGTCGAGTTAGACTCGTATCTCCAGTATAGCGGCTCGCAATTTGTCGGCGTATGGTAGACGCTCCTCGGTAGTGCTCTTGCGGCTTGTGCCTATATTTTTAATAAAGTTGTCCCCATCGTAGCGCGGGAAGATATGCATATGATAATGAAACGCATGCTGACTACTTGCTGGTTCATTGTTTTGTTGAATCATAACTCCGTCACACGAATGGCTCATTTTTAGCGCTTGGGCAATCAATCGTGAGATAGAAATAATTTGATGTGCTTCTGGGTCAGGCAAATCGTATAAGTTTTCGTAATGCTTGTTCGGCACAATAATTGGATGGCCAGGATTATCGGCAACAAAGAATGAGCCAATGAAAACCGTCACTAGATCGTCCTGGTAAACGATGTCCGATTTCCGAATCATCGTCCGGTCGTCTTCGATACCCTCAATTGCTATACAAATTGGACAAATATAATCTGCTGGCGCGTGATTATGCATTCCTAGATTGTACTCCCGAACCCGTTGGCCTGCCATAGCTTCGGCGGCGGAGGCTTTACTTCGAGCGAAGTCGAGAAGTGGAAATGTCGAGCAATCGGTTCCCGGAGGTAGGCAGGGGTTGACTATTTGGTTAATGGGGGTAATATGACCCTGTCGTTTGCAACTGAACATCAGTACAGCCTCTCGACCCGTGCGGAGAAGAAAAAGATGGGAATATTCACATTCGACAGATCGTGTTACGTTGACACCAAACTCACTAGCGAACTTGTCACAACGGTGCGCAAGATTCGTCAACGCTTCCTCGTCCAAAAAGCCCTTTGGGAGCGAATCCCTTGTCTGGCCCTCTTGGCCAACGGGCGCGGCGGCGGCTACTTCGACTACTATACCGAGGCTTACTCGAGACTCAAAATCCCCGTTAGCACCAGTCAACACGAGAACCTTTTGTGGCTGGAGCTCAAAACTGGGCACTTACTGGCACTTGCTCCCAAAGATGGCATCGAGTGGGAAGACAGGGACACCTACCCCGGTACAAGCGCGCTCGTCACGGATGAAGACTTCGACTGGCTCCAGCAACTACAACAGACGTGGTGGTTGGCGGCCGATCGTCTGGTGCTCGACGCCCTTTGTGGCAGTTCCTTGCTGGACGCCGAAAGGTTGACTAGCCAGCTGATTGAGCTACAAAGCGAACCGTACTGTGCTGATGAGAACTTGCAAGAAGTCGAGACCAAGATTCGTGATTACAAAAAGCAACTGGCCAAGCTCGGGTTTCCGGTGTTTGACTAATGCAAATCCAGACCTCCAACTGCCACCGGAAACGGTGGCAGTTCCTGTTAAGAACATCTGATCCTCGCTTTCTTCGAGTTACAGATTTCGAGCTCCGGATAACTTGCTCCCAGCTGGGTCTAAGGCGGAGGACGTTAGAATCGAAATTAATGTAAGCTCGAAACCTTGAGAGTTTAGTTAAATATATCTATAATCTGGATTGCTACACGTGGGCAACTCAGCCCACAGGTTGCACATCACAACACGAGAGGTGCTTATGTTACGAACACATGAAATTATTGAGGCAATCGCTTTGCATCAACTTCCTGACGGTTACGAATTCAATGAACCTGAATCAATCGACGAAGCCAACGAGCGGATCGATAATATTAAGAGAATGGTGGGTGAGGTAGTCTCTCAACTCTCCTGGTTTAACCGACTACCCGATGCGCAACGAGAATCTTCTCGAGCAAGAAGGTGGAGGAACGCCAGGGTTAGGGAGCAGAAGCTCTTCGAACTTGACCTGGTTCTACTCAAGGACTGGGTTAAAGGCAAGAACCTTTACACGGTTCAGGACCGGGAATCGGGAGATTGGCGCGAGGCTGTTCGGTTGTCTAATCGTTTGCTTCGTGCAGAAAAGGCGAAGCTGACCAACCCCGATGATCCGGTATGTCTCCTACGCGCACTGCACCACCATATAATTGAAGCGGAGGTAGCTTGCGGGAAAGAAATACTGGAGGGGGATGGGAAAGACGTTAAGGACATGGTAGGTAACTTTCTGAGACGTCTCGACAGCATAACGACGTAGCTAGATCCAATTCTGTTAAAGTACGCCGCTGGTTCGCCCAGCGGCTTTTTCTCTGTGCAAATGGTTCTAGCATCTAAGCTCTATCATCGGACTTGAACCTGCAAAATAGTTGAGCTTTGAAAGGTGGAGGATGTTAGAACCAGTACGGTGTCCTAAGCCTAGAATCCACAGGAGCCTGTCAAGACGTTTGAAAATGGGTTTTGGGAGAAGTCATATTGTCGAGATTGAATAAAAGCGCGTAGAGTGAGTCCATCATGGCTGATCAGAATTCAAAAGACGAGGGTCCGGTTGAAGAGAGTATCCACGCTGGCTGCGGTTTACCCGTGCTGGTTTTTTTGAGCTTTGTCGCGCTTACTCTGTTTCAACGCTGAGTGAGTGTCTTGACTGTCGTTTGCGCCGCCGTTTAATTTAGTATTCGAACTAGCCGATAGTCCTGATTTCTCTTCACTGCTCCGAATAGTGGAGGATGTTAGAACTGAATTAGGCAGAGGATAACCGCCGCTTTTTAGGCGGCGGTATCGGGTCGTGTGCTGTCTGTCTCAGGTCATACTGTGGCCAAGCTCTGAAAGAGCGAGCCATGTTTTGACTTCGATTCCGGCAATGTTGCGGAACCAAGCTGAGACAAGAGAGCAAATATTGTCTTGCCGGGTAACCCGTTCGTGGTAGGCGGCGGCAGTGATATCGAGCTCGACATCTGCCAACATTCCCTTCCTCGAAACGGTACGTATCACCCGGACGCTGATCTCGTTGGGCTGAAGCTCTCGTTCGTCACAAGATAGTTCTCGGGCGAGGAGTTCCTTCAGTCCGTCACAGTGAGTCATGAGGAGCTCTTGATGCTCCTGCGATGCCAGAAAAACGTTCACTGTTGGCATAAGCAGGATTCTACCAAAAGATACCTCATATGTCAACCTGTTGAGCTCTGAAATGTTGAGGATATCAGAACTAATTTTCCCGCGGAAAGCGAACTAGAAACTTTTCAATAGTTTCGTTAACTTCTTTAATCGCTTCTGGGGAGTAACGGTAATCATGTTCTGATTTAACTTCGTGAATTTCTTTTGGTTCGGATGAGGCATGGTAGGCTATTTCTACATCTCCTGGTTCAGCCATAACGTCATCTGTCCCGCAGAAGAAGAGCTTCGGTTTACCACAAGTCTTCAAAGCAGGGAGAGCGTTGTACTGCTGACCATCTTCGAAGTAACTAAATGGCAGCTTGAAGACTTTCTTCTCCTCTGTTGGTGAAGTACCAGGCGACAAATCCCTAAACGATTCCTTGTAGCCTAGTTTTTTCGCGTCTTTACCTAGTGGGCTGGCAGGCCCCACATTGGAAAATATGGCGACGATATGTGAAACGTTCGGATTCTTTGACCCGGCGAGCATCGCAATAGTACCGCCTCGACTGTGACCTGCTAGGACAGTTGGCTTGTTGCCGAAGTACTCAATTAATTCGTCTACCGCCTTTATGTAATTTGTTGTTGTGTAAATACTGATGTTGCCCGGGCTTTCCCAAGTTCCAGGTGGATCAAATGATAGGGCATGGTAACCTTCTTCGGCTAGGCGATCGACCAAGCTGGTCATGTGGATATAGTCTTTTGTGTCAAGACGGCCGGGAATAACAATGGCTATCTTTGAGGAGTTCTTGTTCCCTTTCGAGTAAACTGCAAGCTCAAAGCTCTCTGTCTTAACTAATTCCATTTCTGAATTGTACTCCCTAACCTAGAATTATTGAGCTAGCTAATCCGGCAATTTTTCTAAGAATTTTTTCAACTGCTCAAACGGTTTGATTTGAAGATAGGTTTTACGGTCGTCTTCTTCGCCCATTTCGGCGCGGGTTATTGAGTAGCCTTTGGGGATAAAGATGCTGTCCCAACCATACCCAGTCTTCCCTCTCGGTGATTCTGGCACCTCGCCATCAAGAGACCCTTCGAAGAGTTGGAGATTTTGGCCATCGTAATATCCAAAAACACAGCGAGCCGTGGCGCTTCGACTTTTGCCGTCAAGCATTGAGCAGATTGTCTCGAAGGGGACGTTGTCAACGAAGAAACGGATAAAGGGTCCTGGTAGTTTACCGATGGCTTCAAATTCTAACGCAACATCTTCAACAATCACCGGTTTCTGAATCTGTTGGTAAGCTTGTTTTACTTTATGTTCTACGATCTCTTTTAGATCGAGTGATTGAATCTCGTCTAGATCAAGTTTTTGATGCTCAACAGGAAAACCCAGGAATTTAGCTAAGTAGTCAGCTTTGTTCTGATTGCCGGTGATAAACGTAATTCGTTTCATTTCCTAAATTGTACTCCTGAACCTGGAATTGTCGAGCTACTCTTTTTTAAATTCTTCCTCTGCTTTTAGGAATTGGGTAGCAACCGAGCCAATAACCGTTCCAAGCGTCCCGATGCCAACGATCATGAGCATCATCGCGACGATTCTTCCTGCTGTGGTTACTGGGTAAATGTCCCCATAACCAATTGTGGTTACGGTCACCATTGCCCACCAGAAACTATCAAACAGATTATGAACGTTCTGGTTTATTCCAGATTCGTAGCTATGAAAGGCGACGGCTCCCATAAATACGAGAGTAAATACTGTCAGCACGATTGATAGAATCTGAAACTTTGGACCATCTAGGTAGAAGTCGGCTACCCGTCTCATCCGTGCCATCAAACGGATAATTCGAAGTACTCGTAATAACCGTAAGCTTCTTAAAATCTGAGTCGTAGTTGAGGTAATCGGTATGGAAGCAAGCAACTCATACCAACGTTTACTGAAAAATTGGCTCTTACTCTTCGCCTGGGAAAAGCCGTATATGAAATCTGCAAGGAAGATTAGGGCAATAACTATATCTAGCCGACTTATTAGCTTGCTAGTTGAGGCGGTTACGTCGTGGGTAATTTCGAAGACCAGTAGACCGGTTGATATTATGGCCAAGACCACCAAGCTAATGTCTACGAGTATCTCGCTTCGTTTCATTTCTCAAATTGTACTCCCGAACCTGGAAATGTCGAGCTAGGCTACGGGCCTAGTTATTCTAACCTTGAACTTCACTCTGCTGGAGTTTTGCTGCTCATTCTTGTTCTCGGCATTAGCTCCCAGGCTCACCACTTTAATATCGACCCCACCATGAACTTTGTCGGTAGAGTCATTAGTCACGGTTACGGCAATATCAAATTCAATCCGACTATCTTCGGGTGTTAGTTCAAAAGGCAGACTATCACCGCTCTTTGTATCCACTGACTTATTGGCTCTAGTAACGCCACTGTAAATACTCGTCAGCGTCTTTGTAATAAATTCTTCAAGTTCCATTGCTCTGGGGGTGGGATTCGAACCCACGACCAATCGATTACACATGATCCGTATGTTTCCAAACGGTGTGGACTATCTCATTACCATGTCCGTCAGCTGACGGGTTTAGGTATCGGGTGCATAGTCTCTGAACCTCCCTAAGACCCGATATGTCATATATGACATACGCTGAATTAGATTCGGCTGCGGATTGCCGTGCTTACGCGACGGTTTCCCGGACACCTTCAAGCAAGATTTCGGTGCCCCCACCCTCGTTTTGACAAAAGTGGACAATTCTCCCAATTATCACCGATCGATTTCTCGACCGGGCTGCCAATCTGACAGTCGACCGCTCTACCACTGAGCTACCCCAGAATGAAAATGTAAGGTGCTTACTGGATTTTACCACCTACCAAGGATTGAATCTACCCAGGGATTTGGACAATTCCCCAGTTTCTCCTAAACTGGGGTGAGGGAGGGAAAATTCAACACATCAAGATTGGTATTTCAGGGGCGGCGGAGGATATTTGTTTGCCAGACGCGTTTAAAAAAGCCGAACAGCTCGGTTATTATTTAGCCAAGCAAGGCGTGGTTGTCGTGACTGGTGACACGACCGGTATTCCGCTGGCGGCCGCCAAAGGGGCCAAACGAGGCGGCGGTTTCACGGTCGGCATCTCGCCTGCTTCCAGCTACTTGGAGCATGTTAAGAAGTACAAGCTCCCCCATCGTTACACCGATTTCTCTATGTATACTGGCTTTGGCTACTCGGGCCGTAACCTCCTATTCATCCGTTCGACCGATGCCGTTATCTTCATCTGCGGTCGCATCGGCACTTTAAATGAGTTTACGATCGCCTTTGAAGACAAGAAACCAATCGGCGTCTTGACAGAATCCGGCGGTATTTCTGACGAGCTCGATCATTTACTGACCATGGCCAAGCGCGGCCGAGCCAAAATAGTTTTTGATGACGACCCCAAAAAATTGGCTGAAAAGGTCATCAAGATGGCCAAGATTGATATCGGTCACATCACGGATTGATCTGATGATCAAAGTCAGTCAAAAATTATAATGACAAAAATCAGTTTTTACGGGGCGGCGGGAGAAGTTACCGGCAGTAATTTTTTAATCGAAACCGATACTGACAAATATATTGTCGACTGCGGCTTGTTTCAGGGGCGAGACACTATATCCAAACTTAACGACCAGCCGTTGGCCTATAATCCGGCCGAAGCCAGCGCCGTTATCGTCACCCATGCTCATTTAGACCATATTGGCCGGTTACCGGTCTTAGTCCGCCACGGTTATCACGGACCGATTTACGCCACTGAAGCGACTATCGAGCTGGCGACGATTGTCTTGAAAGACGCCTTGGGTTTGGCCGAGGAACGCAGTCGACGTGAGGGCACGCCCCAGTTGTATGAGGAAGAAGACCTCAACCGAACCCTGCATCAATTTCAAGCCGTTGATTACCATAAGGCCCATCGTTTGAACGGTAGCGACCAATTTACCCTTTACGACGCTGGTCACATTTTAGGCTCCGCCTCTGTTTTACTAGAAGCCGGTGGTAGAAAAATTATCTTTTCTGGCGATATCGGCCATTGGCCGAGCCCTTTGCTGGCTATTCCCGAGTCGCCGCCGGCGGCCGATTTGGTCGTCACTGAAGCCACTTACGGCGGCGAGGAACATCTTGGGTCTGACGACCGAGAGGCGGTGATCAAAAAAGCCCTCGAGTGGACGGCTCAAAACAACGGCGTCCTCTTGATTCCGGCTTTCTCGATCGAACGCAGTCAAGAACTGCTCTTTTTGTTACACGAGATGTTTGATAAGCACCAACTGCCGAAGATGCCAATTTTCCTCGATAGCCCACTGGCCATCGAAGCCCTAGCGGTTTTCGAGCACCATATGGAGCTTTATCGTCGGGAAGTGGTTAAAGACGAGCACGGCGGTCACAATTTGTTTGATTTTGGCTCGTTAGCGCTGACACCAACCGTCGAGGATTCGAAAGATATCAACGACGCCCCGCACCCGAAAGTGATTATTGCCGGATCGGGTATGATGGCCGGCGGCCGAATTGTTCATCACCTGAAACACTATTTATCCCGACCGGATACCTATTTATTAATTATCGGCTTTCAAGCGCCGGGGACACTCGGTTCGGCTATTCTGGGCGGAGCCAAATCGGTTCATATTCACGGCCAAGAAGTGGCGGTGAGAGCCAAAATAGAAGTCGCAGAAGCTTTTTCTGGCCACGCCGATAATACCGAACTGATGCAATGGCTTCGCAAGATCGAGATGCCTTCAGGTGGTCGCTTGGCGATTGTCCACAGCGAACCAGATAGGGCGGAAAAATATCTCACCTTCGTTAAAGGCCATCTACCTGAAGCCGATATCGTTATTCCTAAAATCGGCGCCTCGATCGAAGTCTAACTTGTCCCCTCCCATTTTTGAAAATTGAAAACTGAAAATTGATACTTCTGGGTATAAACTTATACCCAGTTGGGGTATATTGGGGATTGAAGGGGGTATGTGGAGGATAAGTCAAAACTTAAAACTCAAAAGTCAAAACTAAAGATGGAAGGACAGGAAAAGAGGAAATTTGTGGCGAGATTAAGGCGGATGGTGGGGCAGGCCCAGTCGCTGGAGCGGATATTGGCCGAAAACGATGCGGTCAAATTTGTCGGCCAGTTAGAAGCAGTGATTGTGGCCAGTCGAGCGGCTTTAAGCCAGTACGCCGAGATGGAATTAATCAACTCTGACGATCCAGAGGATAAAAAGTTGTTAGCCCGACTGGTTAGAAAAGGCTGAAGTCTGAAGTAAGGCTTAAGTAATTAGTCTTAAGTATCGATACTTTAAGAATTGTTACTTACTTTGAACGGACCGCCGTCCGCCAACTGGCGGAGTCAATTTAGACTTTAGACTTTAGCCTTGAGACTTGCCGACTACGTCGACTAGTTATGTATATTCACTGGTGTACCGACCGGGGCGTTGTCGTAGACCCAATCGGCGCCAGCATCTTCGATCCGCACGCAGCCATGTGAAACTGGTCGGCCCAAGTGGGAGGAGGGCTCACGGTAGTTACATTGTGAGTCAAAGCAAGGAACTCGATGGAGACCGTAACCTTGGTAGCCACCACCATCTGGGGTTCGGGCTAAGGCGTTCCATTTTTCCATCCAAATTCCCGGAAACAGCCGTGATTGAGCCAGAGGAATTTTATTTTTTATGTAGAAGACTCCCGACGGCGTCGGTGTGCCCCTTTTGCCGCTAGAAATCATATATTCTGCCTGCTTGGTTTCGCCGATCATGACGAAGAGTCGTTGTTTAGTAAGATTTATGTCGATGTATAAACCCGGCCAAAGTCCAGCCACATATTGCGGGTAGACTATCTTCTCGGTGAAGGGGATGGCTCGAGTGCTGATGCTGATCGGCGAACTAGCGGTATCGGTCCGTTCGGTAATAGTACGGGTAACATCTCTAGCTAGTCGAGTAATTTCGGTCTCCCGACCGTCTCTCCCCTCTTGAGTCACTTGTTGGGTGTCGGCCTGGGTTGTTTTGACTAGCATCTTTATATTTATCTTTGATGCGACGGCCGAACTAAGGTAATTACTGACTTTGGTTTGCGAGACGGAATAACTGATTCGACCGTCGACAGGGGAAAAATCGAGAAATGAATATTGACTGCTTGGAGCAATGGTGAAATTCTTATCCTCAAAATTAAGGTAGATGGGGATGAATTTTTGTTCAACCTCGGTTTTTGTTTGGGTGGCGATGTCGGTGGTGATAATTGGTGAGCTTTCGGTGTACTCGAGCTTGGCTGAAGTGGCGCTACCAGAGGCCAGGGCCGTTTTGATTGCCGCATCGATAGCGATGTCGGAAATCGAGATACCCTTTTGGCCCTCGCTGACGACAAGCTGACCATCGCTATAACTAATCTCGGCGTCCTTGGCGGCGGTGGTGACACCAAGAAGTGTCTCGACTTTTTGGCGCAGGATTGATTGATCGGCGCGATACGACAAATCGAGATTTTTGGCGCTAAACATTGATCGCCAGTACTTCATTGCCAGCCAATCGAAGCTGTTTGGCGGTCTGACCGCCTGCGACAAAGTCGATTGTTCATCCACCTTCACCCCCAACTCATCAAGGGAGGCGCTAGCCGATTTGTCATTTAAGCTAAAAGATAACTGCAATCCAGATAACTCGCCGGCCTTGAGCTGAATTTTCTCGGTCGCCGTTGTATAGGGTAGACCGCCGATATCAACGCCGGCCACCATCGTTCGGGGCAAAACTCTACCCTCGAAATTAAGCGAAGTAATCGCTCCCAGCGCCGCCACCAGCGATAGTAAAGATGTGGCGCTAAATAGCAGGGTTAGTAGGAGTCGTTTATTATGCATCGCTTTTGGAAATTGTAACCTTAAAACTTGTTTAAGCGAACAGAGATGTCATTTTAGCTGTATAAGATCCACTCAATCAGCCTCGTTCGTGGTCAGCACTCATACAAGCAAAAGGCTCAGGAATAATGGCCAGCCTCTTGAAATATGGTGGTCACTGAGCAATGACACCTTGGGTTGCAAAGACTGCGAAACGTCTTCTTGCCTGACCACCGATGGAAGTAAAATTCCCCCCAAAGTAAACAAGATTATTTACTTGGTCTAGAGCTGTTGCAAAAACCGAGTAGTTGGGATTAGGATTCCACGCCGTTGCGATACCGGTGGTGGTGTCAAGTGCAACAAAATTATTCCTTTGTTTCCCCCCAACGCTAGATGAAAAATTTCCTCCCACGTAAAGTTTGTTGAATCTATTATCTAGTGATAACGTGAATACGTTAGAATTGGGATCCAGGAGATTGGCATTCCAGCCAGTAGCAATTCCAGTTATGTTATCAATGGCGGCAACTCTATTCCTCGATAGCGAGCCAACCTCTGAGAAGGTACCACCCACATAAACAGGATTACCATCGGTCGGGCCGACAACTATTGAGGCTACAAATCCCTCTTTACTAAAGCCGCAGGTGAGACAAGTGATTTCAGGATCCCAATTCGTGAGCTGACCAGTTGTCGTATCAAATGCCGCCGCGCCTTTTCTCGTCTGATTGGCGATGGCTGTAAATTGCCCCCCAACGTAGAGAAGGTGATTAGCCGGATCCAGGACTAAAGATCCGATAGTAGCAACTGGGCTGGTCCCAGGGTTCCAGTCTGTCAGCTGTTTCGTCTCAACATCAAGAGAAGCAATCCGATATCTTGGTTGACTATCGACGGTGTTGAATTGTCCCCCAATGTAAAGAATGTGTCGTGCTTGGTCTAGAACCATGGAAGCAACCCCCAAATCTACCTTAACATCCCAGTTTGTTGCTAATCCGGTTGTGGTGTCGATAGTGGCAAAAAGAAACCTTGGTTGCCCGCCAATGGACGTAAACCCTCCAGCGACATAAATCTGATTCCTGGTAGGGTCCATAGCCATAACGTTGATACCGCTATTAGCATCGGGATTCCAATCGGTGAGCTGACCGGTCGCATTATCAATAGCGGCAATATGGTTTCTTATTTTCCCCCCAACTGAACTAAACCAACCTCCGACGTATATTACGTCTCTATTTGGATTTAAGGCGAGGGTATGAACTTCATCATTAGCGCCCGGGTTCCAGCTCGTCGCTAAGTCAGTTGTTGTGTCAATGGCGGCAATTTCATTCCTTGACTGCCCGCCAGCAGAAGTAAATTTACCCCCTATATAGACAAGATTTTTAGCGGAATCTTGAGATATCGTGAAGACATCACCATTGGCAGAAGGATTCCAGTTTGTCGCCAAACCAGTCGCGGTACTTATTGCGGCAATCCTTGCTCTTGATTGTCCTCCGATAACGCTAAACTGCCCTCCCGTATAAAGAAGACCGCTTGCGGAATCCAGAGCAAGTGTAAAGACTGTGTAATTAGCGCCCGGATCCCAGCTTGTTGCTAATCCCGTTGATATGTCAATCGCGGCAATGTTTTTTCTCGGTTGCGCACCAACAAAGTTAAACAAGCCTGCGGCGTAAAGAACGCCACTGGCAGAATTTAAGCTCAAGGCCTTGATACTAGGGGTATTGTCGCTAATATTAGGATTCCAGCCCGTTGCTAAACCTGTTGTCGTATTTATTGCGGCGATACGTTGTCTTGACTGGCCACCAACAGATGTAAAAAGCCCACCGATGTAAATTAAGCCATTCGCAGAATCAAAGGCGATGGCATTAACAATTGGGGTATAGCTCCCATCATTGCCAGTTACATTAGGGTTCCAGCTCGTCGCTATACCAGTTGAAGTAGTAATGCCGGCTAAGTTGTTTCTTGTTTGTCCGCCAATGGAACTAAACTCTCCACCGACATAAAGTAAATTTCTGGTTGAATCGAGATATAGACTATTCACTCCGACGCCAGAGAAGCTGGGATTAAAGTTGGGATCAACAGAGCCATTCTGCAAGGTATGAGCAATTTTATTCCTTGTCAAATTATTGATCTTTGAGAAGGTGCCACCTATATACCAACCTCCTTGGCCGTCGGGAATTGAAATAAGAACGGTTCCGTCATTTACCTTTGGAAAAGTTCCCATTGATTGACCGGACTCAACACTAATAGGCACTCCATGACCAGTATACGGTCCAACGCGAGTAAAGTCCCCGCCTATATAGGTAGTTTTACCATCTGGAGAAGGCACAACTGAATAAACCAGGCGGTCAGTAGTCCAAAACTTTTCCACCGGAACGTTAGATGGTCCGTTAACCAGTATTGGGTCTTCGAAAGCAAGGAACCGACTTTTCGAACCGACAACCGCTACGGTCGTGAGTATTGCAATGGATACTGTCAAATATACGACCTCTCGACGTAAATTTACCCTACCTGTTACCAACTTCTCTCCCCATCTCACTTAAGTTAAACGATACTTTTTATTACTTCAAGGGTTGGTTACTATCTCGTAAACTTAATGTGGCAGCAAAGACGTGCAACCAAACAACACCAAATACCCAACTCATTTGTGCGACATCTTATTGGAGTAATTGTAGCGTGTTGAGTATCCATTGTAACTAACCCCACTAGCTTTCACCCGAGCTTTCGTTAATATGTAACCAATGATGATAGATTGGACTGACTTATACGATCAATATCGTGGGCAGTGGGTTGCGCTCAAAAGTGACGAAAAAACCGTTGTTGGTAGTGGCAAAACTGCTAGACAAGCTCTTGATAAGGCCATTGCCAAGGGCGTAGCCGAGCCGATTTTAACCAAACTGCCCGATCGACTCGTTCCTTATGTCGGCTACGGCGCATGAAGTTCGGCTACAAAAAATTCGACCATTTCTACCGTCCCGTCATCCCAATTAAAGTTAAATACAAAGGTCTTTCGGTCGGATATGAGGTTCTGATCGATTCAGGTGCCGATCTGTGTATATTTGACGCCGAGATCGGCGAGATTTTAGGGATTGATATTGAAAGTGGTCAGCCAGGAGAAGTTAGCGGTGTGGCGGGTCAAATTTCAACGATTTTCGTTCACACAGTTACGATTGAAATTGGCGGACACTCAAAAATAATCGATGTCGGCTTTCTGCCTAGAGTAGCCGATGGCCACAACTACGGCGTTGTCGGCCAGTACGGTTTTTTTGACCAATTCGTGGTGGCTTTTGACTATGCGAAAAAAGAGATCGAGCTGACGGTTCGCTAGAATTTCCGCCCGTTAAAACAGCAATCATCAACCCAGTAGCTCGTCGATTGTTTTGGTGGCAACGCCTGGAGATTGAATTGAAAAGAGTTTGGCATAGAGACCTCCTTTTTTGATTAACTGGTCGTGATTGCCTTGCTCTAAAACCTTGCCTTTTTCTAAGACGATTATTTTGTCGGCCCGGATAACGGTGCTCAAACGGTGAGCAATGACCACAGCCGTTTTATTGCTCATTAGCTTGTGTAGCCCATCCTGGACGAACTGCTCGGAACGGGAATCAAGCGAAGAAGTTGCCTCGTCCAAAATAATGAGTTGGGGATCGCGTAGGATTGCACGGGCAATAGCGACACGCTGTTTCTCTCCACCGGAAAGCTTTATGCCTCTTTCACCGACCAGGGTCTGATAATTTTCGGGTAGTTTGTCGATAAAGATATCAGCGTGAGCGGTTTTGGCCGCGGCCTGAATCTCCTCATCGGTGGCTTCGGGTTTAGCAAAACGCAAATTTTCTTCGATAGTTTCGTTGAACAGAACAACATCCTGCATGACGGTCCCGATTAAATTGCGAATTGAGTCTTGAGTGAAATTTTCAATCGGCAAGCCGTTTATGAGTATTTGGCCGCTGGTCGGGGCGTAGAAACGTAAAAGCAGCTTTGTGATGGTGGTTTTACCAACACCCGAAGGGCCAACCAGCGCCAAGCTTTCGCCCGTGGGTAAGTTAAATGAAACTTTACGTAAAACATAGGATTCTTTACCGGGGTATTGAAATGACACTGATTTAAACTCAACCGTCTCTAGCTTCTTTAATTCTTGAGCGTTCAACTGGTCTGCCACTGTCGGTTCGGCGTCCAGAATAGTAACAAGGCGTTCTGAGGATGATTCTATTTCACCGGTTGTAATCAGCAGTCGGCTGAGCGGCGAAATATTACCCCTAATTTGCTGCATATAAAGAGAAACCATCAAAATATCACCGACCGTGTAGGTACCGTGCAGAGCTCCCCAGGCGACGATGCCAATTGCTCCCACGACCGTAGAGATATTTAAAATGCCCCGGTAAGAATTGGTTTTCCACTGAATCTTAGCTTCTTCCAAACGGAGCTTGTGATACTCGGCGATTTCTTTGGAGTAGCGATCAAATCGATGAGATTCCTGAGAGAAACTTCGGACAGTGGCGATTTGCGACAAGGTTTCCGCCATTTCACCCATCGCTTTTTCGGATCTCTTATACCAAGCTTTGCGAATTGGTTGGGTAGCAGTAATTTTTTGAATCGCCCAATAAAAATTCAGTACAAGCGAAATTGTCATTAACAGTCCAACCAGCGGTATCTTAATCCAAAGAAAAGCTAGGACGAGGACGATCGTTACCATAACGCCCAAAAAGCCATCTGAAATACTGTGGGCCCATTTGGCAAATTCCATAGTTCCGCTACTAATCCGCTCCATAATTTCGCCTGAGCGATTTTTCTCGTAATAGTCTATTGAGAGCTTAGAGAGGTGAGTAAAAACCTTTTTTCGGATCTCCCACAATATATCCATAAATAGTCTGTCGCTGATTTTTTCGCCGATGAAGTCAAATAGCACTCCGACTAAGCCAACAATTAACAGCATTAGGAGTGCGATACCTACCCTCTCTATAACTTCGGCAGTTGTGCCAAGATCGACGGATTCCACCACTAAATCCAGCACTCTTTTGTAGAGCTGAGGAGAAATTAGACCAACAAGGCCTAGGGCACTGTTAACGCTGAGGGCAAACAAAAGTCTCTTCTTATAGCTAGGCACTAATTCAAATAGTCGCCAGATATTTTTCATTTTGCGAAAAGTTGACTTGAGCAAATCGAATACGTACTCGCTTTCATTTGTGGGCCCGGATGGACTCGAACCATCGATATCTGAGACATAAGCTCAGCGCATTAGCCGCTATGCTACGGGCCCTTAAAACGGAGTAATTCTACCTAATTTACAGCATATGGTAAAGCATCGCAGGGCGCTAGATTTGACAGGTTAAAAGAATTTGCTACTTTGATTTTACGCCTTAGGGGGCTGCTTCTAGGGGTATTGCCCTTCGACTGGGCTCAGGGTCAACCCATCTTACTGGGGTAAACCTGAACTTGTTGAAGGTTGGAGGGAATTATAAATGGGGGGATTGCTCGCAACGCCAATGTTTCTCGGTGTTAATACACTCGATTGAGACGTGGCGGTGCTTGAGCGTTCTCCGAGCATGTTTAAAATCTCGTCAGATACACGACTTACGCAACCAATTAACTTAACAGGTTTGTCTCTAGTCGTGTTCTTCCGACCTTCTCCCAGTAGGAGCGTAGGTCGTAAGATAGCTACAGCCGGTAAATATTGGCTGAAAAAATGCGAACTACTCGTCAAGGTAGTAGTTCTACTATCTCTCCTCGCATTTCGGCATTTTTCGCTCAATATTTTCTCGTCTTCGCTTCAAGAAGAGATATTAAACAAGCTCCTTAACAACTAGAAGGAGAATGAATGCAAAAAGTAAAAGTATTTTTCATCCGTTTCCTTGTTGTCCTACTGGCCTTTCAAGGCACGGTGGCTGCCCAGTTGATAAACATCAATTCGGCACGAGCCAGTGGAATCCCACCAGTAGTGATCAACGAGTTAATGTGGATGGGAACGAAGGCCAGTCTGGCTGACGAATGGATAGAACTGCGCAACACGACCAATGCGGCTATCGACTTGTCTGGTTGGCAGTTGACTAACAGCGCGCCAAGTAACGGGACGCTGACAATCCCAACGGGCAAAAGCATCGAAGCTAACGGCTATTTTCTGATTAGTAACTACGATCAGGCCAATGCTAGCTCGATTCTCAATGTTGCGTCAGATTGGGTCACGACCAGTCTTTCCTTAGGCAACACCTGCGAATCTGGGATGAGCGTCTACATCCAACTATTGGGCCTGTCGGATACCGATCCGCCAACCATAACCGATCAGGCTGGTTGCAGTAACTCGGGCGGTAGTCCGCTCAAAGGTGTTAATAGCCCAGGAGCCAAAAAGGCGATGGAGCGCAATATCGTCATAGCCGACGGGCTACTCGGGGACAGTTGGCACGATTCGACCCTGCAAGTCAACCTAGATTTAGGTGCTATTGACTATGCCTCGCCAAGAGCCATTAACGAGGGGGACTCAACCCCGCCTCTAAACGGTATCGTTAACGATGGCGTGGAAACTGACATTGATTGGAGCGCCAACAGTTTGGGCGTCACGGCTAACTGGAGCGGTTTTACCGACCCAGAATCCGGCGTTACTAACTATTCAGTTGGGTTAGGTACAACGCCGCTGGCGGCGGACTTTATGCCGTTTGTCTCGGTCGGGTTAGTCGAAACCTATAATTTTGTCTTTCCTGTTCCAACCACCAGCGGAACATTCTATGTATTAGTGAAAGCGGTCAACGGCGCTGGTATCGTCGGAGAGATTAAAGCCAGCGATGGCTTCACGATCGATCTAGCCGACCCAGCCGTGCCAACGGGATTGACGATCACGGACACTCCGCTAGACAACGGCGGGAGTTTGAAGGCGACTTGGACTGCCTCGACTTCGCTTGACGAGATTACCTATCAGCTAAACTACCGCAAGGTCGGTGACATAGTCTGGACAAGTGTCGTGGCTGGTAACTTGCTTGAAAAAGTCGTGACCGGACTGCAAAATGCCCCGGTCAACTACGAGTTCACTGTCGAAGCGATTGACTTCAATGCCCAACACTCGGCTGTTAGCACCATCGTTATTGGCCAGGCGCTCGATAATTTAGTGCCAATCATCGACATCAACAAAATTGTTGTGGGTCAGAATAAGCCCGGAAGCGATGATACGGTATCGGGTCAAACTGGAGCGTCTAATGAGGGGCCGGTAACTGTAACCCTGTTGTCGGCTACGCCTGGCGACCCGACCGCCGTGGTTATCGGTTCAGTTATTAGTAACGCCGATGGGTCGTTTGCGGCCATCGGTATTGGAGACAATAAATACGATCAAGTCTGGCTACAGCTAACTGATTCCAGTAGCAATTTGAGCCTGCCGTTAAAGTTGAGCAATGATATCGTCGGTCCAACGGCGCCGGTACTAAACAAAGTGGTTGCCAAGTGTGAGTCCGAAACCTGCCGAGTCACTTTAGACTGGCAGTCGGGTTCAAGCGACACGGCTAGCTACAAAGTAGTTTACACCGTTGACGGTGTCGATCATCAAACCTTCGAGGTTACAGCGACGGCATTAGCTTTAGATTTGCCGTCGGGCAAAACCTACCTATTCAAGGTAGTTGGTTACGACCAATTTGGTAATCCCAGTAGTCCAAGTAACATCTTCTCGGTCACCCTGACAAAGGGCGTCAAGACGATCGTTACGGGTTCGGGAACAACAACTGAAGGTATCTCCGGATCGACGAGGGTAAGTACGGCAACTGTGCCTAAAACAGCGGCACCAGTCGAGTTCGTGCCGAAAGCTAAAGCGGCCGAACCGGTCGTCGAAACACCAATTGAGCCTGAAAAGCCGTTGGTTCAAGGCAGTAACAGTCAAGGCGATTGGGTCCGCATCTTGGTAGTGGTGGTGCTACTCTTAATCATCGCTGGTAGCTTCTATGCGCTATCGCGATCAGTTAAAGAGACACCGGAAGAGGAGTTCGATCGGAACAAAGCCGACTCGAAAGATGACGCTGTTGCGGGAACAACTAAACGCCGCGGTCGTCGTCGACATCGTCGCTAGTAGAGCTACTGCTCACAAAAACGATCTGCCATCCCGGCGGATCGTTTTTGTTAGGAGCTAAACAGGATCTTCAAGGGCTAGGCCTTTGAAGATCCTGGAGAGTCAAATCGGTAGTTACTAAAAGGCTCAAATACGCTAGAGTCAATGTGTGATGAGAGGGGCAATGTCGCGCGAATTTATGCTGAATCTGCTACTGGCGGGACTACTTGTCTTTGCCGTCAGCTCCAATATCCAGCTGATTGTGCGCAACCATCAGCTCAACGAAATTCTCTCCACTAAAAAGGCTATCACCGCCAAGCAAGAGATGAGTAATAAAAAACTCAAATCGTTGATCGCCTACTACCAAACCCCGTCGTTTCAGGAAGTTGAGGCGCGTCGCCGTCTGGGCTTAAAAAAGCCCGATGAAACAGTTTACACGATCAAAGGATTGGTTAATAACACCGACCAAAGTTCGTCGCTTAGCGACAATCTCTACCAAGACATTTCCCCCACCGCCCCGGTTCCTCAAACCAATATCCAGCAGTGGTGGCAGTATTTTTTCGGGCAGTAGTGCCGATGGGAAGAATGTCGCCTGCGGCTCGCTTTTCACTAGCGTTCAAAGTTGAACCACCGACCTAAGCGTTACTATGAACAATTTGCCGATTGTGCCGGGGGCGGGGATCGAACCCGCGAACCTCTTCTTTATGAGTGAAGCGCTCTAACCAACTGAGCTACCCCGGCAAATTGTGAGAAGCGAGTGTTAACGATATGAGTGCTTCGCTCTAACCACTGAGCTACACCGGCATATTTGTAATTTTAGTAGATTAACCCAAGAAAAACCAGTCTTTCGACTGATTTTTCTTTTTGTAGCGGGGGTTAGATTCGAACTAACGACCTCGTGGTTATGAGCCACGCGAGCTGACCACTGCTCCACCCCGCTATCAGCCAGTATACCCAATCGAGCGGAGTCAGTCTAGCCAAAGGCTCTAATGGTTCTGTCAACTAATACGGAACAAGACATACAGCTAAGTAGCTATTCGGGTT
>CAYHNZ010000008.1:0-30239 GCA_964358205.1 uncultured Candidatus Saccharibacteria bacterium
ATACCGAACTCGATTTGATCAAAGAACATTTATCGTACGAGGTGCTAGGGGCAACCCGTGACGATGCGGCTGGTGAAGCTTTCGACAAAGTCGCTCGCTTACTTGGCTTGCCTTACCCGGGCGGACCAGCAATCGACCATCTGGCACGCGAAGGTAATCCGGACGCATATAAACTACCGATCTCTCTACCCGAACACGGTAATTTAGAGTTTTCTTTTAGCGGCTTGAAGGCGGCAGTGGCGGGATTGGTTAGTAAACTTCCTAATCCACTACCGAGACATGTCAAAGCCGACATTGCCGCTAGTTTTCAGAAAACTGTTGCCGATACGATTGCCAAGAAAACGGTTTGGGCATTGGAAGGTAACCCTGAAGTTAAATCAGTTTGTTTGGTCGGCGGCGTCGCCGCTAACGAACATTTGCGGGTTCGACTGGAACAGGCCGTTCATACTTTCAATCCAGAGATCAAGTTTTTTGTCCCTGAACTAAAATACTGCACCGACAATGCTGCGATGATCGGAGCGGCAGCCGTTTTCCATGCGCTGTACGGTCAGCCGACGCCGTGGCAGGATATGATTGCGGATCCGAATTTGTCGCTCTGACATACAAACGGGTTCCTTCTGGGTGTACAATAGCTTCAATGAAAGCTGAAGCAACTAGCTACACTACTGTTATCAACCGAGAGAAGCGGCTTGGCACCGAGGAGGTTTGCTATACGGCCTATGTACCAGTTTTAGGAGTTGCTACTGAAGCCGATACCGCCGATAAAGCCCAGCAGGCGATTGAGGAGCTCGTTAATTTTCATCTCGAATCGCTGGCCGAAGAAGGCATTGAGGTACCGATCGAAAGTCCTCGGTCGCTAGTAACGACTTTTCGAGCCGAACTTCCAGCCGGGGCGAAGATTAGTCGCTAGCTAATGGGGCTTGGGCAAATCAAGCCATTGCAGTTGTCAAAGTTTTTTCAGAGAATGGGTTTTGTAATTTCCAGACAGTCCGGTAGCCACCAGCGCTTGAAGCATTCCGATGGTCGGGGAATTACAATAGCCATACACAACCAACCGATCGCTCCTGGCACGCTACGAGCAATTTTGCGCCAAGCGGAAATGACTCAAGACCAATTTCAAAAACACTGGAAAAAGAATTGATGACAATGATAATTGAAGAATTGTAAATTATATGAAAACTGAAAATTGATAAATGAAAATTGATAACATCCCCACTCGCTACGATCACTCAAAAGAACCGGATATTTACGCTCGGTGGGAAGCCGAGGGGCTGTTTGTGCCGACAGGTAAGGGTGAGCCGTACTCGATCGTTATTCCACCACCGAATGTCACTGGCGACTTGCACCTCGGTCACGCTCTGACCTACGGCATTCAGGACACCATCGCCCGACATCAAAGGCGCCTCGGTAAAGATGTCTTGGTTTTGCCCGGCATGGATCACGCCGCCATTGCTGTTCAGGCCTTGGTGGAAAAGAAAATTCAAAAAGAAAAAGGATTAAGTCGTAGCCAGATTGGACGAGAGAAATTCTTGGAAGAAGTCTGGGAGTGGATCGATCATTACATGCCACGCATGCGTACCTCCCTCGAGCGATTAGGCCTATCGGCTGACTGGAACCGGTTTCGTTTTACCATGGACGAGCACTCAAAACTGGCTGTTCGAACTGCCTTCGTTCGTCTCTATGAGAAGGGGCTAATCTACAAATCCGAGCTAATAATTAATTGGGATCCGAAGATGCAGACCACTATTTCTGATGACGAGATTGAATACATTGAGGAAACCACACCTTTTTATACTTTTAAGTTTGGCCTCTTTGAGATTAGTACTGCTAGGCCAGAAACCAAGTTCGGCGATAAATATATTGTTATGCACCCGGCCGACAAAAGATTTTCTAAATATAAGGACGGCGACACCTTCGATTGCGAATGGATCAACGGCAAGATTACAGCCACAATAATAAAGGACGAGGCGGTTGACCCAGAGTTTGGCACTGGGGTAATGACAATTACTCCCTGGCACGACAAAACAGACTTTGAGATTGCTACTCGCCATCAACTAGACAAGGTTCAGGTGATCGACCAATTCGGCAAGCTCCTGCCGATCGCTGGCGAGTTTGCCGGCCGGAAAATCGCTGAAGCCAGACCAGATATTGTGCAGAAGCTTAAAGACAAAGGCCTACTCGTCAAAGTGGACGAGAACTACCGTCACCGAGTTGCCGTCAGCTATAGAGGTGGCGGTAAAATTGAGCCACAGATCCTACCGCAGTGGTTCATGAAGGCGACCGCTGTTAAAGAAGCGGCGATTAAGGCCGTTAAGTCCGGCGAGATTAAATTTACCCCAAAGAATTTGGAAAAGCTCTACTTTCATTGGCTCAAAAACCTTCACGACTGGTGTATCTCTCGTCAGCTCTGGTGGGGACACGAACTGCCTGTTTGGTACTGCCAAACCAGGCAGTCGGCTAGCAGCAGTCAGCAATCAGCAGAGACGGAAATGCCGAAAGCCGAAAGCCGAAAGCTAAAAGCTGACACATTCGTCGTTGCCCTAGAAAAGCCGAAGGTCTGCCCGATTTGTGGGGACTGCGAAATGAAACAGGACGAGGATGTTCTCGATACTTGGTTCTCGGCTGGATTGTGGCCGTTCTCCACCTTGGGTTGGCCCAACAGCGAAGCACCAGATTTGCAGCGCTACTTCCCAACAAGTTTCCTTGAGACAGCCCCGGAGATTATCTTCTTCTGGGTGGCGAGGATGATTATGTTAAGCGAGGCTCTCACCAGTAAGATTCCTTTCAAGCAAGTTTATTTCCATGGTTTCATTCTCGACGAAACTGGCGCCAAGATGAGCAAAAGCAAGGGCAATGTAATGGACCCGATGGTGATGATAGATAAATACGGTTCGGACGCCTTGCGAATGAGTTTGCTGGGCGGTAACTCGCCGGGAACACCGCAACGGTACTCGGAGCAGAAAATTCTCAAGTATCGTAATTTTGCGACGAAGATATGGAACGCGAGTCGCTTCGTTGCCGAAGCGACGGCAGATCAGCCGTCAGCAATCAGCAGTCAGCTAAAGACGGGGACGAAATCAAATGCTGATAGCCGAGAGCTGAAAGCTGAAAGCTGGGTGCTGCCAAGCACCCTCGACCATACGGAAGAAGAATTTTTCAAGAAGCTCGACAAGCTCGAGGTCAAGAATGAGAAGAATTTCACCGCCCTGAAACTGTCCGTTGCCCTTGAAGAGCTGTACGAATTCTTCTGGCATGATTTTGCTGATCAGTTCTTGGAATATGAAAAATCCGCCATTCGCGAAGCCGAAAGCCCCGAACGGGTCGAGCAAGCTAGGTCCTGCCTATTGGTCGCCTTGAAACGCCAACTGACTATCCTGTCGGACTTCGCCCCATTTCTTGTCGATACAATCGAGAAAGAGATACTGAATGAAAATCGAAATTGACCAGAGCGGGAAGCTAGAACGGACAAGTATCCCTACGGCAGTTGGTATCTCTAATGGCCTTTCGGTCACTCTCTTTATATCTTCAACGGAGAAAAAAGTTATCCAACGACATTTTCGAAACATAAAGAAACCCAAGCTGTTCTCCATACTAACCTTTTCGGTTTTAATTACTCTGGGTCTAGCCCTACTTAAAAAGAAGAAATTCAGCGAGATTGTTATTGATAGAGAATATCCCGGCTATGAGAATATCGTTTGCGAACAGGTTAAGTTTTTTTGCTCGCTTAGGGGAATTGAGATCGAGAATATTTACGTCAAAGAGGTTGGGAGAAAATCCAATTCTCATTGGGCGGCGTTAGGTGCTTATCGTGACAAGAAACAGGCGACAGAAATGAAAGCTAAGGATATAATCGAGGAGCTAAAAAACAAAAAACCGAGGAGTGCTTAAGAAACGACTTTCACGTTTGGTCGGCACCCTACCCGGTTTTGTAAGCTAAAAATATCAAATTCAACTAAAAATGTCAAGGGTAAATAATGTCTAACCGGTTCTGGTTCTACCTGGCGTCAATCGTAATCGTTGCCGGATTGTATTCCTGGCGAATTGCGACCGTTAACGCCATTAATAACGAGATTGGTCGGATCGAACAAGCAAGCCAGCAGGAGCGAGTCAAAAATATCACTCGCTATGTCGCCAGCCAAACCGACGAACGAAAATTGGTCGGCTTGGCCAAGCGATTGAAAAACAGCGACCAAGAAACCCTGCGGATTATCATCGATCGCGCCTATGCGCTCAACCCTGGCTCACGCGATATCACTCTACTAGCCAGCCAGTTCCACCCCGAACTCAAGGCTAGGGTTCTGGAGCTTGACCCGTTATATAAAGAATAAAAATGGGTCGAGACACCTGCCTCGACCCACGGGTCATTGGTCTAATATTTAAAGTTTAGACGCTCGCCCGCTTGGTTGAAATAGCCAGGCGGCTTCTTGGTTAGGTCGTAACGGACGCCCAACCAAAAGACACGCATGCCAGCAGGAGCCGTCGGTTCGAGTTTATAGTAGCCGCTCTCGGCCTTGGTTAGTACGGCATAGGTCTTGTCGTACCAAATCATATCTTTGGTACCCTTTCGGCTCTCAAAGAGCATCTTCTTGTCTTCCATGACGATCCGGTCTTTCTCCCGATACCAGACGCCGCTTTTCTTGAACTCGTTGCCCCAGGTCCAGCCGCTCCAGAGGTATGTACCCTTGGCACTGAACACTATCTCCTGGTAGCCCATCTGGTACATCTCTTTTTGGTGATCGCGGGCTCCCTGCAGACCCGCGAAGACCATTCCCCATTTGCCGACGGGCGGCTTGGCGACCATCGGAGTAGTGGCGCTGGCCGCAACCGCAGCGGCCCGGGCGTCAGTCGAATGAGTAGTAGTATTGGCGGCCATGCCGCTCACGACCAAACAGACAGCCAAAGTCTTGGCTAGCATCATTTTGTTCATTTGCACTTCTCCGTTCCAAATTGGAGCAACTGTATTATACTCGATATTTCTAGCTAATTCTTAATCAAACGCCCTGCGGCAAGCTGACGGGGTACCTCGTTTAATTAACTCATCAATTTGACATTTTTAAAATCTGACATATACTAAAATTGTCATGGCTGATTTACTTCTACGAACAATAATGGGCAAAGACGGACGGATAGTGATACCGGCTAAAGCCAGACGACTCTTTGGGCTTGAGCCAAAAGCGGCGCTGACCGTGAGGGTATCGAGCCGTCGTCTGGTTTTGGAAAAACCGCTTGATCGATGGGAGAAACTTCAAAAAGAGCTGGCCCATATGAGCTACCCCAAAACTGGGCGGATGATTTCCGAAGAATTAATAGCCGAAAGGCGAGCCGAGGCCAAGCGCGAAGGCATTTAAGATCCTGACAAAATCTAAATGCGGTTACTCGATTCCTCGGCGCTAATTGCCTATGTTAACGACGAGCCGGGCGGCGAGCAGATGGCCAAATTTTTCAACGAGCCCTTGGCAATCAGCGCCGTCAATTTAACGGAATCCATTCTCAAGTTGCGACGACTTTTCCCCAACAAAAAGTTTGGGTTGGAAACTTTTAGGAAACTCCAGCTCAAAATCCTACCCTTCCGCCAGAGCGATCTTAAGGCGTATATCGATAACTTTTCGGGTCAGGAGAAAGATATTTCTCTCGCCGACAAAGTTTGTCTGGCCACGGCGGTGGCGAATCACTGCCCGGTCATCACCGCCGACCGGTCGTGGACGAAATTAAAATTGCCGATCGAAGTTGTTTGTATTCGCTAGTCGCCTTGACGAGTGTACATTTCGATTGTACGGTATGAAATATACAATGATCATAAAAAGTATTGACGCCACGACATTACGAAACAACTTGAGCGATGCTATTAAAGAGGTCAACCGAACTGGACGGCCGCTGGTCATCAACCATCGTCGCTTGCCTAAGGCAGTGTTAATGGATATCGGCGAATACGAGGACTACCTTGCCTCGCAAGACCCAGAGTACCTCAAGACAATTACCAGAGCTCGGGCCGAAGTTAAGGCCGGTAAGGTTGTGCCTTTTGAGGAAATCTACACCAAAGTTTTTGGCTCTGTTGATAGCTAGTGCCAGGCTGCTAAATGGCAACCTACCAGGCCGAATTTAGTCAAATTGCCGAGAAAGAGTTCTTCAATCTCGATACCGTCGTGCAAAAGCGAGTTGCCAAAAAAATTGCCTTTTTCCTCGACCAGTCCGATCCTTTGGCTTTTGCGAAAAAATTACAGGATTTTGAGGGTGGGGACTACCGTTGGCGGGTGGGAAAGTACCGCATTATATTTGACGTGGATGAAACGCAAAAAATAATCCTAGTTCTACACATCGACCATCGCCGTTCGGCGTACCGCTAGCAGCTGATACTATCTTAGGTCTGTGGGCTGTGTATATGGTATACCACATTAGATTTCCAAGAAGATTCAGGTATTGGGTTTCTTGAATTTACGGAAATTGTTTCTATTCGCAACAAAGACTAGACAGCCACCCTACACTTGTAGATGTGGTGGGCAAGCCACGCCGTCGTTGCAACTCTGGCGGGCAAGCCGTAGTATTGAAGTATGTTATTGAGGAGGGTGTTAGTTACAACAGCCCTGGTTGCTATATTGGCCAGCAGCCTTTTTTCTGGTTGGTTAGGCAGTTCGCTCGTTGCCCAGACTCCCGTCGCTCGGGCCGCCGACCCAGAAGCTACCTGCACGGAATATAAAAAGGACGTAATCGCACCTACCTACGTCGGTTCAGCTAGCTATATTCGTGCCGAACCTTGGGATGCGTTTGGTCGAGTTGGCAATAACCTGCACATTGGAATCCAGCAGTTGGTTAAGAACAGTCTTTTTAACGGGCTAAATCCTGGCTTGGGCTACTTAAATACGGGGATAATAATTACCATCTACCGAAATCCCGCTAATGGTGAGGGCGACATAGTGACCACCTTACTAAATGATGCCGATGGGCTTACCTACCGAACTACTGGAAATCTTTACGAATCTCCTTTAATTAGCCCTCCTCGGCTATCTGACGACACCTTTGGAGATGACAACGCTACTAATAGTACAAAAAGAAACGAAACTAGATACTTTGCGTTGATTACGGCCAATAAATCTAATCAGGGAGCGCAGGAACTGCAAAAGAGTTTTAACTATTGCCTTTCAGCGTCCAGCAGTAGTTCTAGCACAATCGATCGTGGGAAAGTCGTCAGCTGGTTTAATGAGAACCTTGGTCCCTATAAGTATCTCCCCGCTAACTTCTCGGAAACCGCTGCGAATGCTCCGCCGTATTTTATTATCCCAAAAAGTGCCACGACCGGCCGGCCGGAAATAACCTTCAAGCTTCTTGATGTCTCTGGTGGCGACAAGCCCGGTCTTGGAGAATATTCGTTTGTTAAGTATTGGTCGTTTCAGGGCTACCGGACCGGTCTCAACATAAAAGATGGTGAAGAGCTGGTGAAGATTCCCGATTTAGTTTTTATGATCGATTCCGGAGATAACGTCGGAGATGTTTACTGGATGAATGGCGTCGATATTCGACCCTTATTAGGAACTGACGAACTTAAGAAAGTGCATCAGATTAAAGCTGGGATTGGTATTGAAGATACCTCTTGGAGGCTGTTAGCCGCCTACTCGATGGTTAGCCCAATTATACGACGGGATGGCACCACTACCGACTGCCAAAAAGATCCAGCCAAGTTCAAATTCACCGGACCTGATTGGAAGGACGACACCACTGGAACGATCGCAGAAAAATCAGCCGACGACCCGATGGGCTTGAACCCGTATTGCCTCAATAAAACCGGCGACCCGAAAATAGAGAAGATAAAAGGAGGGTCGAGTTGGCTGGTTTTCTGGGGTGTCGGCCAGACCCAACAAGCCACCAGCAGCAGTAAAGACCCCTGTAATGGGGGCAATATTTTCGGTTCCCTTACCGGCGATGGCCTTGGCGCAACCGTGCTAAAAGTCTTCGCTTGCATTATAGGTTATGTGATTGACAAAATTTACACGCCGCTGGCCACCACCACTCAAGGCGCGGGCGATCAGATCGGGGCGTTAGAAAGCAACTTAGCTGGAACTGGCCCCAATAAAGGCTTTTTGGGTGCCTGGAAGTTCTCGCTCGGGTTAATCAATATCGTCGTTGTCTTGGCTCTGCTGGCCATTGCCTTTGCCAACATCCTCCACCTCAACATTAATACTTACACCGCCAAAAAGGCCTTGCCCGGATTAGTTATGGGTGTCGTCGGCGCTAACGCCAGCCTGCTTCTAATTCGGTTCGTTCTAGACGTTGCCAGATCGCTCGAAACTTTTGCCTTTAATATCGCCAATACCCCGAAGTTTCCTGTTCACACCGCCGGCGATTTTGTCGCCGCTTTTATGACAAAGATCGGCGGTACCGCTTTCCATAACAGCGCCATTAACTGGATCGCCATCCTGGTATCGCCGCTTGCCTTTTTCGTTATCCTCATTTTTGCCATTTTCTTTTTCTATCTATTATTTGTTTTTGCCTGGGCGATGATCAAGCGACTGGTCTACATTTACGCCTTAACCGTCGTGGCGCCGCTCGCCTTTGTCGCCTACGGCGTCCCGGGCCAGCAACAATGGTTCACTAAGTGGTGGGATATGATGCTTCGACAGATATTTATGCTACCGGTTGTCTTTCTGGCGATGGCTCTACTCATTAGATACGTCGATGCGAGTATCGACATTGGTAGAATTCAGGCACTGGACGTCTCTGAATTAATTAATATGGCGATTATTTTCTTGGCAGCCCTCTTTATCCTCAAGCTCCCCGGCCTAATCACTAAGGGCGCGATCGATATCACCAACGCCGCCAAAAAAGCTTTCGGCATGGCCAAAGCAACCCCGCTAAAAGCCATGCAGGCTGGGCAATGGGCGCATGGAAAATATTCAAGCGGCAAAATAAACAAAGCTATTGCCGCCGACCGGAGTGCTGTCGCTAATAAAGCGAGGCAAATGCGAGCGGCCGGCGATAGGGAAGGGGCAAAAAAATTGATCGCTGATTATCGAGCCAGCGCAACTAAACGATATAAAGAGATTTCGAAGCCTTATACTGACGGTAAAGTCTCTAAACTCTTGGCGGGTGGTCGTGGTTTTTCTACACTGCTTGATAGACCGGCGCTACTTAAGGAGGCTTGGGATGCTAGGCAAGAACTCATTAAGAAGTCGGACTACATTGCCGCCATGACAAAAACCACCCTGCCCTCCTGGCTTGGTGGTGGTACGGTACCGGGCAGACTTAGAGGAATCGATGCTGAAGCGGATCTCCAGAAGAAACTTGGTATGGACGAGCTTAAGGACGCTCGAACACCTGGTGATTTTATTGCATGGAGGGAAACTCTTGGCAAGGGCCATCTTGGGAGGGTTGAGAGTCGGTTGGCAAGAGCAATTGCACGAGCCGCCAACAATGATCCCGGCGAGATTGAAAGGCTAACGCAGGCAGGTGGCAGTATCACTAAGGACAGTTATAAAGACTTCATACGCTCTCTCCAAAATGAAGGCGGACTGAAATTCGACGTCAACAATATTAAAGAAGTCTCGGATTTAATGAAATGGGCGGCGCTTATGACTAGTGAGGCACGGGCAGCGCGGAGCATTAGAGACACTGAAGAAAACGAACATCCAAATATTAAAGCGAGTAGGAAGCGTGCATTAATACGAGGTCAGACTCCTCCTGGTGGCGGAGCGAATCCGTCTGGTGGGCCGAATCCACCGAATACGCCTCCGGGTGGAGGTGGCGGCGGAAGTCCAAGCGGCGGTCCGGGTGGAGGCAACGGCGGGGCTCCGGGCGGTAAAGTTCAAAAGGTTTTTGTGACCAACCCCGTTCAAATCCAGAACCCACAAAATGAGGCGATGTTTAACAAGCTCGCAGAACACGCCCAGACATTAATGGACACCGTCGGTAGCGAGAAATTAAGTGCTCATGCCGTCGCCAGCGGCGGCGATGTTAGCAAGCTCCTGTCAGGTGATGTTGGTGAGGCAATTAAAGGACAGATCGGCCACTTGATGAACGAGGGTGGCGGCAAACTAATTCACGAGCTAATCAGCGCTGCTGTCAATGGCGGGGACGTTAGCGCCCTACGAGCCCTAGTCGCTCGAGGCGAGATCATCGATCGAACCGGCCAAGAGATGACTAACGAAGCTGCCGGATTCAGTGACGAACAGCTCGACCGGTTTGCCGAGAAGGTCGGCACATCAACCAGCGAGGCAGTTCAGTCGCTTGGTGGGGTTCTGGCGCCGCACTTCAAAAGTATGGGCATTACTGACCCGAAGATAATCGCCGCCTACAGCCAGAAACTTATCGATGGAATCCAATCCTCGATAAATAAAGGGCCGAAAAGCTTGCGAGCCGAGATGGTAAATCAGTTTGGTAGACTAGCAAAAACCGTCGCCCAAGAGCAGGGACTAGCACATATAGACAATGCGTCACTTGCCAGCACCATTGCCCAGGCCGAGGCAAGCCGCCCGTCGGCGCCTCCTACTTCTACGACCAATGTCACTAACGTCAGTAATGTTGAGCAAACAACCACCGCGGAGTCTGCTCCTCCAGCTCCCGCCGACGACTCTGGCGCTCCAACAGACTTAACGCCACGGACTAGCCAGTAATGTCCGAGTTTTTTGAGCACGAGAATTCGGTTGAGCAAGAGTCAGTCGAGCTCGAGCGGATTCAAGATGCGGTGGTCGCAAAGTTTCAAGAGCGCGGCATTAAGATCGATCGCGAACGGTTGCGCAATTTAATTACTGAAATGCGCTACGGCGACCTGAACCCCAAGACCCCGACAAAAACCGAGGAGACGCTTGAATACCGACCGAAAAGGGTCTTTGTCCAAGTCGAGCGAAACGGTGTGGTAACCGTCGACAGAGTCGAATATAGCCGTTTGAACGAACGTCAAAAACTTCACCACATTTTGCACGAAGCTGCCCATCGAATCGACTGGCTGATTGCCGGTACTAACAACATTGATTGGCAAGAAATTGGCGATATTATTCCGGAAATGGATCCAAACGATATGTCTCCCTACCTCGTCCACCTCGTCGAGAAATACAAGGGCGATCCGCCAGAGAAACTAGCCAAAATGATTCGCCAAGAGGCGATGCCGGATTTAATCGCCCAATATGTCGAATCCGACGGCACATTCAAAAGCTTTGTCGAGCAATCCGGGCTAGAAACGGCTGATTTGCTGGACGGTTTTGAAGATATGGACGATGTGGCCAAGGAAACTTTCTTTACCGAGTATCCCGATTTGCAGTTTCGTTTCCATATCTTCGTTAATTTGCGCGAAGTCCTGCACGACGAGAATTTGGTGAGTAGCACTACTAGCACTTGGGCAGAAGACTATGACGAGCCGTTCCACGACGAGCTAGAAATGGTCTCGTGGATGGCGGAAAAGCCGCCCCAGTTGCCTGCCGAGCAAATCAAGAAGAATCCCCCGCCGAAACCCCAACCCGGCTTCTTCGACTTCTTCTGGCTGTTTAGGGGAGAAGAATCAAGTAGCAAGTAATAAGTTACAAATAAGTTTCAATGGAACAAGTACCAAGAAGAGACCTGGAGGACAGAACTGCTAAGTTTGGCCTGGAAGTTATTCGTTTATGCAAAACACTTCCTCAAGACGCCATCAGCCGACCATTGATTAGTCAGATTGTACGGTCGTCAACTAGTGTCGGGGCTAATTACGCCGAGGCGCAAGGCGCTAGCTCCAAGAAAGACTTTTCTAACAAGATATATCTTTGTCGCAAGGAGGTTCAAGAAACCTGACACTGGCTAAAAATGTTAGCCGGCGTTTCTAGCGACCCAAATATCAGAGTTCTTTCCGACGAGTGCCACGAGCTAACTCTAATTTTCCAAAAGATTTCCTCGACCTTAAGACTTAATGCTTGATCATTACTTGATAATTGTCGCTTGAAACTTGATAATTGGCCTAAGGGGGGTTTTCTGGAAGTTAAAGTACCGCAAAATATAGATATGCAAGACAAGGTCATCGGGCCTTTGACCTTGGTGCAGTTTTTTTATCTACTCTTTGGTGGGCTGTTTATCTATCTGCTCAACAACTGGACCGCTGGAACATTTCTGCGGCCACTGTATTGGTTGATTGCCATTCCTGTCGGCTTGCTCTCATTTGCTTTGGCTTTTATTAAAATTCAAGATCGGCCGTTTATCTACTTCTTGGGCTCGCTCGTCCGTTATCTCCAGCGGCCCAGAACTCGCGTTTGGCAGAAGGGTCAGTACCAGCGGTCTACCCATATTGTTGTCAAGCAAGAGGTAAAAGTGGAAGCCCCGCATAAAGATTTCGACAAAGCCCGAGTAAGAGATATTGTGGGAATAATTGATTCGCCGAAGGACGGCGAACAATAAGAATTAAGAATATGGAATTAAGAATTATGAAAAACGAGGAAAAAATACAGACATTTACCGATTTGTTAGTTTGGCAAAAAGGACATGAACTGGCTATCGAAGTCTATAAAACAACGAGGAAATTTCCGCGTGAAGAATTGTACGGACTCACAAGTCAGATGAGGCGAGCGGCAGTTTCCATAACTTCAAACATTGCCGAAGGATTCGGAAGAATCGGCTACAGGGAAAAATTGCAATTTTATTATATATCACACGGCTCACTTATTGAGCTAAAAAATCAACTCTTGATTGCTAGAGACATCGACTATCTAACCAATGAGAATTTTGACATTCTAGACACCCAAGTTATCCAGGTTCATCGACTACTGCGAGGGCTACTGAAAAAAACTAGCGAAATTCTTAACTCTGAACGCAGTGAAGAGCGAGCGGAGCGACATTCTAAATTCCAAATTCCTAATTCTAAAAGCGATGTCTAACGATAAGCAGAGTAAATCAAGGCCGGCCAACAAACCGCAGAATCAATCTACCCAGCAGTATGTGGCGATTTCGGAGATTCGCGATGATGTTGTCGTCTTGAACGATGGCTCAATTCGCCAGGTGGTTAAAGTTAAACCGGTTTCAATCGAGTTGCGTAGCCAAAAAGAGCAGGACGCCGTTATCTATCAGTACCGAAGTTTCTTGAATGCTTTGAAGTTTCCCTTCCAGATAGTTATTCAGGGTCGACGGGTCGATTTGAGTCGCTATATCGCCAAGCTCCAAGCCATTGGCGTTGACGAGACCAACGAGCTAATCAAAGTCCAGATTACTGATTACATCGACTTCATCCAGCGCCTCTCGGCCGAAGTCAATATTATGGATCGGTCATATTATGTCATCGTCCCTCACAACAAAAACCCTGGCGTTTCAACCACCAAACAAACCTGGATGGACAAACTGCTCGGTGGCAAGAAAAACAAGGAAACCGTCTATACCGTCCAAGAATTCGAAGACCTAAAAGCCCAGCTGGAAGAAAAAACCCAGATCGTCACCGGCCGATTGGAGTCGCTCGGCATTCAAGCTAAGAAATTGACTTCGGCCGAGTTGATTGAGCTTTACTACAACACTTATAACCCTGAAGAATCGACCACTCAACACATCGAGGATATCGAGCAGTTGACCGGTTCGGTCATCAAAAAGGGCTCGAACGACGACCAAGTCACCAATGTTGTCACCGATGTCATCAAAGCCGCCCAAGCTGGCGAACTGGCACCAACCAAAGAACTGCCGTCGGTTTTGCCTCCAACCAAAGACGCCCCACCTCCCGTAGCGCCACTAAGCACCGACATTGCGCCGGTAACGACCAAAAAGAAATCCTTGAGCGAAATTATGGCTTCGATCAACCCTAAAGACGCCAAGTCGGCGGCCGACACCGAGATGGATATTTTCAAGAAAGGCCTGGCTGATGTGCTGGATATTATCGCTCCAGCCGGCATGGCCATCTCACCCAGCTACCTACAGATCGGCTCGTTCTACGCCCGAACGATGTTCGTTTTTACCTATCCGCGCTATCTGTACTCCGGCTGGCTATCACCAATTTACAATTTTGACGCCACCATCGATGTCTCGATGTTTATCTATCCGCTTGAATCGGCCTTGGTGATGAACCAGCTCCGTCGCAAAACCACCCAGCTGCAGTCGAGCTTACAGATCGAGCAGGAGAAAGGCCTAGTTCGTAACCCCGAACTGGAAACCGCCATCGGCGACGTGGAGGAGCTGCGCGACACTTTACAGAAGGGCGAGACTCGCTTGTTCCAGTACTCGCTTTACTTCACCATTTACGCCAAAACGCCCGAGGACTTGCAAACCCTGACCAAACAAATCGAAACGACCCTCGGCGGGATGCTGGTTTACTCCAAACCAGCCCTCCTCCAGATGGAAGAAGGCTTCTCGACGACGATGCCCTTAGCCTACGACGAGCTACAGATTGTTCGTAATTTGGACACCGACTCGCTCTCAACTACCTTCCCCTTCTCCAGCCAGGATCTGTCGCATCACGACGGCGTGCTTTACGGCATTAACCTCCACAATAGTAGTCTAGTGCTGTTTGACCGCTTCCAGATGGAGAACGCCAACCAAGTTGTCTTCGCCAAGTCCGGCGCCGGTAAGTCATATTCCATTAAGCTCGAGGCCCTGCGAACGCTGATGCTCGGCGCCGAAGTAATCGTCGTCGACCCAGAGCGAGAATACGAAACCCTGTCGCAAACGATCGGCGGTACCTATATCGATATTTCGCTTAATTCCGCCCAAAAGATTAATCCGTTCGATCTGCCGAAATATGTCTCGGCTGATTCAGCCGAAGCCGGTGAGGACGTTCTGCGCACCACCATCGCTGGCCTGCACGGGCTAATTAGTTTGATGGCTGGAGGCTTAAACGCCGAGGAAGACGCCTTACTAGACAAGGCCCTTTACGAAACCTATGCCATGAAGGACATCTCAATTGATCCGGCCACCCAAAACAACCCGCCGCCGCTGTTAACGGACTTAGTCGGGGTATTGTCGAATATGACCGGGGCGGAAAGTTTGGTTAATCGCTTAGTGAAATTCAGTGAAGGATCGTTCTCTAATTTGTTCGACTCACCGACCAATATCGACCTGACCAACAAATTTACCGTTTTCTCGATTCGCAATATGGAAGATGAGCTCCGACCACTGGCGATGTACTTGGTTTTAAATTACATCTGGGCTCGGGTCAAGGGTCAGCTCAAGAAACGCCTGCTGATCATTGACGAGGCCTGGTGGATGATGCGCTTTGAAGACACCGCCAAATTCCTGAATGCGATGACCAAACGGGCCCGCAAGTATTTCTTGGGCGTGACGGTTATCAGCCAAGATGTGGAGGACTTTATCGACAACGCCTACGGCAAAGCCATCGTTAGTAACTCCGCCACCCAGCTCCTACTCGGCCAATCGCCGACCGCCGTTGATAAATTGGCCAGTGTTTTCAAGCTGACCGATGGCGAAAAGCAATTCCTGCAAACGGCTGATGTCGGCCAGGGCTTATTAGTCGCCGGCGTCGATCGAGCCGCCATTCAAATAATCGCCTCCTACACCGAAGATCAGTTCATCACCACCAACCCCGAGCAGATATTAAATATGTTTGGACAAGAAGCATGATGGAAAAATCCCAAGCACCAAATCCCAAATCCCAAACAAATTCCAAATTTCAATTTTCTAAATGTTCAAAAGTTTTAAATTTTGGTGATTGTGGTTTGTTTGGGATTTGGGTGATTGGGATTTGGGATTTAGGAGTTAACTTATGATGCCGGAAGTACTTGATCCAGAGCAATTACCAGAAACCTCGCCAGACGGGTTTGATCCCAATCGCAATCTTTTAAGTGACCTGGGTTACGGCGGACCACCAGCCGAACCCGAAGCACCAGATGATCAGTCAGGAGTCCAGCAGCGAAATATTGTTGATCGGGGGCTGGATGCTAAAGATCAGTTCGATCAGGGCAATGAGCTCCTAGGTAAAGGCAAAGAAAAATTAGCCGCCAAAAAGGCCGGTAAAGAGGGTTTGAAAGAGGGTGTGGAGAAGCAAGGGGCGGCGGCGTCCAGACGCAAAGTGGCCACCCAAGGCGCCCAGCAGGTCGCTAAGGCCGGGGCTAAAACTGCGGCGACTACCGCCGTGAAAGCCGGCGCCACAGCGGCGACACTAGGAACAGAAGCGGCAACTGGGCCGGTTGGATGGGTCGCTGGAGCCATTACCATACTGTCGCTCATCGGCAAACCTCTCTGGAACGGCGTCAAAAAATCTGGCAAGTACATCATCATCGCTGTCGCCGTTTTACTGCTTCTCTTGGCCGTCCCCTTCGGTTTGCTCGGTGGCAAGGGTGCAGATATAAAACCCACTACTGCCGCCGAAAAAAATCAAGCTGTCGTTGCCGCTGCTTTGGCGGGGAACCTAATCGCCGGAAGGCAAGTAACCCAAAAGAATGTTGATGATATAAAAGCTCGCTACAAGCAACTAGTGAACCTTGCCAAGCCAGAGAAAAGGGCGGAGGTAGAAAAGCTAACAAACGAAATAGCAGGCCTATTAGATCAATTGGTTAGTTTAAGCGGTGAGCCGCAGAAAGCACTATTGACCCAAATAAAAGCAAAAGAAAAAGCCTTGATAGATAAATATGGCGAGCTGTTTGCAGAAACAGGAACCTGTGCCGATCTAGCGCCTTTCATTGCCAGCGGCCAATTTCGGGTTGGCTCCGGACCGAACGCCAAAAATATTATCCTGGGTAAGATGGCAATAAAAGCTAGTGGCAAAATTGAGCCAGCCAGCCAGGGTTTATGCAAAATGCTAGTGCTGGCCCTGAAATCGGGATATAAAATTCATACGGATACTCTCTCGTATGGGCATCCGATCCTTACTAAAAAAGGTAATCGGTCAGATCACACCTGTGGAGCAGCTATCGATATCAATTACGTCAACGCTGATGCATCCGGAACTTTCGATCGTAAACATCACGCCGATAATGGGAATCCCGATATCGGTAAGCTCGCCAAGTTGTGGTACGACGCCGGGCTAGCTGGAACGATCTATGTCAAACAGATGATTGTGCCATCTGCCTTTAAGGAATTTGGCATGAAGGGTAACCAGCAAAAGACAGATTACAGCCGTGCCCTCCAAGCCGACCACGAAGATCACATCCATCTAGCCGGCCAGTTAGAACCGGGAGCCTGCCAATGACACAGCGCAAGGGTGTAACTTTGGGGGTGCTATTTGTTTCGGCCATGCTCGTTATCCAGCCGCTCCTAACAGTTTCTTTGCAAATCAGCCCCCTATCCATACCGACCGCCCAAGCCGAAGTCGACAAGCCGGAAGATATCGACCCTCTAGACGAAGATGTCCCTGCGGACGAACAAGAGCTGATAGGAAACGATAATGACACGGTAGTCACCGGGGAACTTAATTTTGACAGTACTGACGGGCTTGAGACGCTTTACAACACAACTAGTAATTTAGTAATTTCGCCCGAAGATCAAACCTCATTACTGGACGGCGAAGTTGACATCCGGACAACCGACTACCTGCTCCAACTCGTCTTGCCGGAAGAGCAGGGCGGGTACGGGTTTGATCACATTAAAGTCAACCGAATCTTGAAAAACTACACTTCCGAAGGGGCCGGCAAGTTCGACCGCGAGGGGACCCAGTCGATTACCGACGAGGGCGATATTGTTTCCGGCCATAACCGCGGCCAAGCCGTCGATGTCTCGGAGGTTGGCGAAGTTACTTGCAAACTGGTCGAAAAACGCCATATTGGCGGCTCGACCACTCGGTGGCAAAAGCCATTACCAATCAAGGTCGCTTGGCAGAGCGTCGAGGGGGTAAAAAACAATCCCACCCCGACCGCCCAGAGTATTTTAGGTGCTTCGGGCGAGATGACCGCTCAAAGCATCGTAGCTTACTTAAATCAATCGGGTGAGATGGATTACTACATCGAGTTTGTTAAGGGTATGGACCTAAAAACTATCATCAGCTACGTCGGCGCCAATATTTACCTCAAAACTTTCGGCGTCAATCAGGTTCTAGCCGACCCGTTTGCCGACGGCCTGCTCCACGCTCTCGGTGGCGCCGTGCTGGAAAAATCTCTGCCTGGCCTGCCAGCCGGACTTTCAACTGGTGACAACAACGAGGACGCTCGAGTGGCTTTCGCCAAGAGTCGGGTTGAACAAGGGTTGAATTTACCGGCCGGTAGTCTCAAGGGTTACGGCTGGGACAATATTTTAGAGGCGACCGGCAAGCGACATCTTGAAACATCGCTCGGCATACCGAGCGGCTATTTCGACAAGCACACCCTAGATGAAGCGATGAATAGCGAAACTATTACCGCTGTTCTCGATCATTTCGGCCGCTCCGACGACGGCTTAAACTTGATGATCGGCACTGTCGATGCTTTAAAAAATAAAGATGCCAAAGGCCTGAAGATGGCTGGCGTCAACATTTTAGAGGACGCCCTCAAGCTCACCGACGACCAGAAAAAAATCCTGGAAAAAGCGGTCGCCGCCAAAAAAACCCCTGACGAGATCAAGCTCGACGGCGTCCCAGCCGGCAACACCATCGGTACCGAAGACTTAAAAAAACTGTTTTCCACCGATCCCAAGAAGCAGAAAGAGCTCAAAGATTCTCTGAAAATAATCGGACTAGCGATGGTCCGCCAGGCCGCCGAAAAGGCCGTCAAGAACAAGTACTCCGGCTTGACCAATATCATTCTTGACGACCTACTCAACCCCCAAAAAGAGGTATTACTCGGCGACCTAACCAATACCGTCGGCGCCTCATCGATGGGCGTCCAAATCGGTGTTGACGATGCTGGTTTGAGCAAGGGTAAGGTTGATATTAAGAGTTTCGTCACCCGCCACGGCGACGAGATCGCCAAGTTTCTCAACAACGAGTACAGCATCAAGGATCCAACTTCCCAAATTATCCCCGCCGACTTAACCGGCCTGTTCGACGGTAAAAACTTCGCTTTAGCGGAAAAATTAGGCGCCGTACAGGTAGACAAAGCTTTCGGCTGGAACGCTGGCTCTAGCCTAGCCGTCATTAAAGGTGATAAAAAGCTGGGCGATGCCATGCAAGAAGTATTTGCCAACTATGTTGGCAAGACACTCGGACTCCAAAACCAAAACATCTCACTCAAAGGCAATGTCCAAGAGAACTACGGCTACGCCGTTTTATCGGAGCGACTCGGCATAACACAAGAAAAACTACGCGCCAACGATTCGGCTCGAACCTTGTTTTACGGCGCCAATGGTATCGATCCGTCAGAAGGGTATCGGGTTTTTAACCTCAACAGTAGCCAAACATTAACCGAACTAATGGGCGACGGCGCCTTTTGGGACGAAGAAACTAATGTCACCGGTTGGCGGTCGATCGACATCGCTCTGGGGACGCCAATCGGCACTGTTCGGTCGTACTTACGTGACGAGATCACTACCAAGCAACTAGCCAAAAGGGCGACCCAAGGTTCTCTGGAGAGCTTCACTGCCGACAAGATTTACGACTATTTCGGCATCAGCGACCAATTCCGATTGGAGAAAACCGAGATTGATGCTCTGATAAAAGTCTTCAAGAGCGGCGACGATCAGACACTAGAGGAGATTGAGGTCGGTATCGGCGTAATTAATCGCTTAATGGGTCGGTCGATTGACGGCAAAATCAACTACAGCAAAGACACTTTTCTGCAATACATTGTTGCTCCCAGCTCGGCGGCTGGCACTAAACTTTTCCTTGATCAGGGTCTGCGCTTAATCGCCCAGTCGCTCGGCGTTAATTTGAATGGCTATAAGTATGAGGACTTTGAGACGCTGGCCAACCAGATAAAATCCATTTATAGCGGTAAGGGCCCGACCATCGAACAGGAGCGGTTAGAACGATTACGCCAAGAGCAGTCTCGACTGGAATTAATTAGTCCTGAAAAACGGACGGCCGAACAAAAAGCCCGATTGGTTGAGTTGGGGTATGACGGTACCCTGCAAAGCTACGTCAGATCCACCGCTGGAATCAGCGACTTCTTCTTACGCGCCACTGGTATTCCGATAGAGTTTCGCACCGACGCCGAGGCCTTTATTACCGGCAACTGGCGTTTGGGGATCGCCGCCGCATCGTTTGCCGCTCTTTTGCCTCAAATCAACCAATTTATGCCGGCCGACAACCAATTTACTTACGCCGAGATGCGTTCAGCCTTAACGGTGGGCGACGACGCCATTTTCGCCCGAGCCAACCAAATGGCCGCCGAATTGGGGGTGGAAAACCCGGTCATTACCGAAGAAATGACTACTGAAGCTCGCCGACAGTTAATAGACGAAGGCCGGAAGAATATCGAATACCGAATGTCCGATTCTCTCCTGCGGAAAATTGATCCGGCTATTCCGGTGGGTTTTTCGGCAATAATGTTTGGCGGTACTGAAGCTGAACGAGGCCAGCTCCTCCAAAACTTCGCCTTCGGCAAGCTCGACACCGAGCTAGCAAAGCTGTCGCCGCTTTATGTCAAGGGTATGCTCAAGGCTCTTTACGAAGGCGAGATCGACGCCGCTACCACCGATGACATAGTTCTTAAACTCATCGGCCAATCCGGTGTCTCGTTCGGCTCGTTCTCAAACGAATTTGTCAGCAGTTTTTACCAGTTTGCCCGCGCTCAAGGCCAGGGCGACTTCTTTACTAACGACACCAAGTACGGCGCGATGTGGGGCTTCTTTGATAAGTGGGTCAGCGACAACCTCAACATCGGCGCTCTACCGAGCGGTCTGTCTAAGTCGCTCTACTATGCCGCTAAAAATGGCTGGAACTTTAACGCCGAGCTCAAAGACGGTCAGGGCATTACCATCGTCCAGTCGCTCAATAATTTAGGTAAAGATATTCTAATCAACCGTTTGAGCTCATGGGGCGATAAACAGTTTGGTTTGCCAGCCGGTAGAGTTTACGAGGCGTATAAACTCTACACCGCCATCTCCGGTGCCGAGAAGGGGCTGACAAAAGCCATCGCCGATTACGGTTCTAAATCTACCCAAGCGACCGCCGCCAGCAGTAAGGTCTCTGCCGCCAAAGCGGCTTTGATAATGTTTGCTATCGAGCTGGCTCTAAGTGCCTGTAGCGCTTGTCAAGCCTTCTTTGGCTCGGTTGATGAGGCGATCGCCGCCCCACCTGGTTTCACCCAGGCGCTGGTGACTGGGCTAATTGCCAATGCTCTCGGCCTTGGCCCGACCGGCATCTATATCGCCGTCGCCATATACTTGTTTGGCGTCTATAAAGTTGAGTATCTCTGTCCGATGCCACCGCAAGAGCTCTACGGCGTTAGCGAGTACGACTCGCCCGCCGATCAGTTTGATTTTGGTGTCCCATACGATCAGTTGCCAGCCGATATCACCCAAATCCGCAGTTCACCCAGTCCCGGCCAAAACCCGTTTGATTGGGACGACACCCAGCCGTTCACTAGCGGTGATAATCAAAAGATTTGGATGGGCTGGTCGCGCTACTATGTCGGCAAACTGCTCGATGCGACAATGGATTACGGCGAACAAAGAGAGTCTCCCTACAAACCGCTCCAGGTGCTAACCTACCGTCAGGCCAACGCCGAGTATTTCTACCCGCGCACGGCTGGGGCGTTCGGCGATATCGCTGTCGGTAGCGACCAGTACGGTCTTGGTTATTCGCAAACGACCACTAAAACCACCGACTGGCTCCATATCGGCTTTGGAGGGCTATGGTAATGCGTCGCGGTAACGCCATCATCGCCATTATTGTTGGGGTTTTAGCCTTAATCTTCTTTACCTTTGCAATTATTTATTATGTCTTCACCGAGCCGATACGGATGGCCAAAAGCATCGGTGAGGCGTTGTTTGGTGGTGGCGGATCGGCTCAAGCCGCTCAATCGGCCGCCCTAGAACCGGTTGACTGCTCTGGCACCAAGGTGCCGAAAATTTACCTGCCTGTCATTAAGCAGGCCGCCAAAAGATTTCTGGGTGGCGACGAAGCCGTCATAGTCGCCCTAGTTTCGATCGAATCTAGCTTTAATGCTAAAGATATCTCGGGCACTGGGGCGGTTGGAATTGCCCAGTTTACCGGATCAACCGCACGAGGCACCCAGAGTGCGGGTCTGTTTAAGGGATTGAAAATAATTACTGTGCCTCGAGCCAACTTTCCAACAGTCACATTAGCAGAGAAGCAGAGCTTTCTAGCGGCATACCCCTCCGAGGGTCGTCTCCAGCCCAATCCATCAATCGAGGCTGCGGCCTACAAGATGGGTTTTGCAATAAAAAAATACGGCGGGGTGCGTGAAGGATACGCTCAAGGATATCACCGATTCGCTAATGAGTCTCAGAAAGCCGATGCCTATAGCGCCGCCGACAAGTTGATGAAAATCTACGAGAAAATCAAGACCGACGGTGGTTGCAAAGCGCTCAAAGATACTCCCGGCCTGCTCGGTGAAGATATCCGCAAACTGACCGGCTCTAAATAGCTACCAGCTGAACTGTATATAATTTCTGCCCCAACCTTTTTCCACACTGGGTGTGGAAAAGTGGCTTGGAGCTGGAGCTATTGGCTTATCCTTCGGGTGAGCGATTGGGTTTGACTTTAATACTCAACTTCAGTTCTTTCTGCCCGAGGGTTTGGTGGCATTGGGCTAGTAGGCGAGTTTTTTTAAGACGGGCCAGGACGGCTAGTTGTTCGCTAGCGCACCAGAGACGAACATTAGTGCCCTTGATTGTCACCGTCACCCCCGTTCCTAGCAGTTCAACTAACTTTTCCTGTAATAAATGCGCCCGATAAATCCGGTGGAAGCTATTTTCTTTATTTGGTTGCCGGATGAAATTTCCTAACGACTCTAAAGTCATTAGGGGTAAGCTCCAAATCCCAAATCCCAAATCCCAAACAAACTCCAAATCCCAATATTCAACTGTTTGAAGCGATTTTGAGTTTTGGTCATTGTGATTTGTTTGGTTTTTGGGGCTTGGTTTTTGGGATTTATTAGTTGAGCTTAATCGTCGACCACTCTTTGGGCAATTCAAGTGTTTCGGCGGAGGTAAGAATGAGTTGATGGCTGTCGTTAAACAACTTTAATAATCGGAGGGTATTTTGGGTGTCGAGCTCGCTGAAGGCATCATCAAGCAGAACCGTCACCGGGTTGCCGGTTTTCTCTCGCAAGTAATCGGCTTCAGCGGCTTTGAGATGAGCGACCGTCAAGCGGGATTGACCCCGAGAGGCGAAGCGACGGGCGGAATAGTCGTCATAACTAATCACCAACTCATCGCGATGAGCGCCAAACAGATTTTGAGCGGTCTTAATTTCCTGGGGCATAAACTCCGCTATCAGCTTTTTATCGAATTGATACTTGACGCGGAGCGTAGCAACTGGCAACTGGCTACTAGCTTCTAGCCATCCGTTAAGGTACTCGATGTAACTAATCCTGGCTGATCGAATAACATTAGTTAACTTAACCAACAACTCGTTCCAGGGCTGGAGCTCGTCGGAACTAGCCCGATTAATCTTGACCATAAAGAGTAGGGCCGATCGCTCCCGCAGGACCTGCCAGAACTCCAGCTGTCCTCGACGATACTCGGCGCTAACTTGCCAGAGCACCGAGTCTAAATACTTCCGCCGAACATCGGGGCCACCCAATACTACCTCGAGGTCGTTGGGTGTAAACAGGACAGTTGGAAAAACTCCTAGAAATTCCGTCCAGCTAACAACATTACCCACATAGGTTAGTCGCCGTTCTTTAAGAGTTTCTAACTCAAATTGACTGCCGTAAAACATTTCCAGCTCTTGATTGTCCTGAATTCGAGCCGTCAGTCGACAGTATTGGTTGTCGAAACGAATCACTTCTTCTGTCCGGCTGGTGCGAAAACTTTTGCCAACCGACAAAATCCGGATCGCTTCCAAAACCGAGCTCTTCCCAGCCCCATTAGCGCCAGTAATAAAAGTCCTCTCGGTAAAGGACAGGCCTCTATCTGTAAAATTCCGAAAGTTTTCTAATCCCAAGGTCTTGATCATCTACTTGAAAATTATTACTTGTTACTTAGTTTAGACTTTAGCCTTGAGACTTTAGCCTTACACCAGACTTCAGCCTTTTAATCCCTACTCGCTCCTCAACGGCATGAGGAGATAAAGGTAGTCGCTTCCCTTGATTGGCTCAACAGTGATTGGGCTTTTGGCGTCAATGAAACCAATTTTAGCATCGCCCTCGACTGCCCCCAGCCCATCAATTAGGTATTGGGCATTCAAAGAAATAGTCAGCGGCACCGCCACTGGCGTAGCCAATTTTAGCTCGTTAGTGTTTTCGCCGATCTGTGGCGAGACGGCTGTTATTTTCATCGTTTCACCTTCTAATAACATTTTGGTGCTATAAGCCGAGTCACGAGAAAAAAGACTAGCCAATTTCAAGCTTTTCGCTAGTTGATGAGAGTTGATGGCGATCTCTAGCGACATTTTTTTAGGAATAATTGCTTCGTACGGCGGAAAATTGCCGTCGAGTAGGCGGGACGTTAAGGTAATTAAACCAATTGAAAAACAAACCTGATTGCTGGCAAATGCCACTTCCAACTCGCCCTCGCCAGGCAGTTTTAATAATTGTTGGAGTGCTCGCTTAGGGATAATAAAGTCGCCTTCAGCCTCACTCGAAATCTCTAATGACTGACAGGCTAGGCGATAGCCGTCAGTACCGACAATCGTCAATTTCTTGCCGTTAAAGCGCCAAAGCAAACCATTAAGTATCGGCCGACTATCGTCCGAGGCGCTGACAAAAATAGTCTTGGTGATAGCCAGACGCAATTGTCCTAGTGGCAGTGTTACCGTCGATTGCGGTTTGATGGCTGGAGTCGAGGGGTACTCCTCGGCGGCTAGCCCCTTTATTTTTGCTTGGTGATTAGTCGATTTAATAGTTAGGTCTAAATCATTTGAGTCTAGGGTGATGCTGGCGTCGGGATTATTATTTAAATACTCAACTATTAGGCGGGCGGGGATGGTTAAAGCTCCCTTGTCGCTAACCATTCCATCAACCAAGACCTCTAGTGTTTGGTCGAGGTCGGTTGATTTGACTAATAATTGATTATTTTTCACCTCCAAAAAGATATTTTGTAAAATAGGGAGGGTTGAGCGGGTAGTCGCTAAACTACTAGTTAAACTAACAGCGTTTAAAAGTTTTTCTTTTTCAGTATTAAATTTCATCTCGAATAATTAATGAGAGACGAGTCGTAGCGACATCTTGAATGTTTAATGAAAGACGAGTGAGTTTTATGAGCGACATGTTTTTTAGAAGTTTTGATAATTAATTTTTTTAGTTTCCATAATTAGTAGTAATTGTAAGAGCTGTGGATTAGTGGGTAATTAGGGGTGGGGCTGGGGAAATATTTGGATAAACTGTGGATAAGTTGGGTTTTAGTTGTGGATGAACGATCTAACCCGTTGTACCAAGAATATCGACCCAATACTACCACCCACCCCATTATAGTTGTCCACAGGTTTTCCACAGAATTCATTACTAAACTCATATTAACCCCCGCTTTCTAGAAGTTGTTTGACATCAGCTAAGTCACGCTCAACCTGACGATCGGATTTTAGTAAGCGTTCAATCTTTTTTACTCCATGCATAATGGTGGTGTGATCTTTACCGCCCAATTCGTCGCCGATTTGAGGGTGTGAGTGTCCTAATGAGTGGCGAAGAATATACATCACAATCTGGCGAGGGTAGACGATCTCTTGAACCCTCTTTTGACCCATCAGGTCGGTCGGCTCGATCGCAAAGTGATCAGCGACTGCCCGAATAACCTGCTTGGTCGTGAAGCGTCGACTATTAGGGCGAGCCAGGTCCTTCAGTACCTCTTTGGTTAATTCAATTGTCACCGGTCGCTTCTCCACTTTTGCAGTCATGGCTAATTTAGTTAGAGATCCCTCAAGTTCACGGATATTAGCGGTAATGGCGTTGGCGATATGTTCTAAAACATCTGATCCAACAGTAAAATTCATCACGGCGGCCTTGGCCTGCAAAATCGCCACCCGATTTTCAAAGTTTGGCGTTTGAATGTCCGCCACCATCCCCCAGCCAATTCGCGTTATTAGTCGATCTTCCAAGTCGCCGATTTCTTTTGGCATTCGGTCGGCCGTCATTACAATTTGACGATTAGCCTGGTGAAGGGTGTTGAAGGTGTGGAAAAACTCCTCTTGCGTCCCCTCCTTGTTGGCCAAGAACTGAATATCATCAACCAAAAAGATATCAGCCGAGCGATATTTGCGCTTAAACTCGTTGATAGCCTTGTTTTGGAGGGCTTCGATAAATTCGCTGGCAAAGGTTTCGCAAGATACGTAAGCGATCTTTTTCTTCGGACTATGCTCGGTAATGGCGTTAGCAATCGCCTGCATTAAGTGAGTTTTCCCCAGGCCAACTCCACCGTAAATAAACAGCGGGTTGTAGGCCTCGCCGGGTTTATCGGCAACGGCCTGGGCGGCGGCAAAGGCCAAACGGTTATTATTGCCAACGATAAAAGATCCGAAAGTGTATTTAGGGTTGAAGAGGTTAGCTCTTGGGGCTTTGTCGCTTTCGGGTTCCGCCAAAGCTTCGCTGACACCCTGGAGAATTGGTAGATCGTCGAGCGTCGCCGAACCCTTTTTAGCCACTACAATCCGCACTTGTTCAAAGTTATTCACATTCTTTTTTAACAATGCCTCGATATCCCCAATTAGATTATTCTCCAGCCAGCTCTTGGCGTATTGGTTGGGAACGGTGATGGTTAGGGCGCCGGGGATCTCCTCGACTAAATCGGTCGACGCTAACCAAGTCACAAAGTTTGGCCGGCTCATCGTCGGCTCAAGAGTATTGAGGATATCTTTCCAAATAGGATTAGGCATCTTGTGTATTCACCAAACCAGAAATTTCGAAAGTTTTCCACAGGCGCGCAATCGAAGATTGCGTAGAATTTAGAATTTCGAATGTCGAATTAGGAGTAATACCCATTCATAACTACGAGACCCGGTCGAGAAGCGAGCGTTAGCGACATTCCAAATTCTAAAATCTATAATCTGTGGATATTTTTACCCTATTGGGGTAAAATATCCACAATGGTCAAAAGAACTTTCCAGCCCAATACTCGACGCCGAGCCAAAACGCACGGTTTTTTAGTCAAGATGCGCACTACGGCCGGCATCAATGTCATCAAAAGACGCCGAGCTAAAGGCCGAGCCAAGTTAACGGTATAATTAAATTTGATGCTTAAGCGCGAGTTCAAGCTCAAGAACTCGGACGAAATCAAGACGGTCTTGAAACTCGGACGAAAGATCAGAGGTAATTTTCTAACTGTTTTTGTTGCGACTGGTGTTGATGAACACTGTCGGGCGGCCGTCGTGATCAGTCGTAAGGTTGCCGGTGGGGCGGTTATGCGCAACCGGGTTCGCCGAATCATTTTTAGCGATCTGGAAGCGCGTCTGGCGGTTTGGGAAAACCGACCGGTCAGTGATATGGTAGTGATGATAATGAATATTCCTGAAGACGAGAAACTACTAAAAACTGATTTAGCCAAATGTTTCGCCTAAATGTAAATGATCCAAAATATCAATAACCAAAAAGTGACGAGCCATGGTACTCCAGTGAGTTGCTTTTTACATTGCTCGCCGCTTAGGCGTAGCGTGCGGGGTAGGGAGTGTGAGGGTGTAGGGGCCGCCTCGCAACTAGGCCCCTCACCTTCACAGAAAAGCCGCAACGCAGTTGCAGAAATTATGATTTTTGAAATCAAATGTCTTTAGAATCTTTGGGTAGTTTCATTCGTCGTCCCGACAAAGAAAACAGTTTTCATCGGTTGGTAATTACTCTTATTAATCTCTACCAAAAAACTCTTAGCCCCGACCACGGGCCGCTCAAAGTTTTTGGTGGCACCTGCCGTTTCCAACCAACCTGTTCCGAATACACCAAGCAAGCGGTTGAGCGCTTTGGAGTATTGAGGGGCGTGGCTCTAGGAGCCAAGAGAATTTCTCGTTGCCACCCCTGGAGCGCCGGCGGATATGACCCAGTACCGGAGGTAATAACCAATAACCAATCATCAAAAATAATCGAATCACCGAATGTCGCAAAGCTCGCCCTTCACTCCGTTCAAAGTAATCAAAGAATCGCCCAATCACCAAAGATCTTTCGAGTCTTAGAAACTTGAAAATTGAACAACTAAAAATTAAATGAAAATTGAAAATTGTAAATTGAAAACTGTTCAAGAGCGATGAAAGAGCTATTGAAGAACATTCTCTACACCCCCCTGTTCAACCTCCTGGTATTTTTTTCGTGGCTAGTTCCGGGGCACAGTATTGGCTGGGCGATTATTCTACTAACAATTGTCGTGCGGATTATCCTTTGGGCGCCAAACAACAAGGCCCTCAAAAGCCAGCTTTATATGAGAAGTCACCAGGATGAGCTGAAGAAACTAAACGAGCGCTACGAGAATCCGCAAGAAAGAGCCAAGGCCCAAATGGCTTACTACAAAGAGCATGGTATCAACCCGATGGCCGGCTGTCTGCCGATGCTGATACAGCTACCGATTCTATATATTCTTTACATGGTTTTTATCGCTGGTCTGCACGATATCCGGCCGGACCTGCTTTACTCTTTCACTCCTCATCTTGACACCGTCAACGCCCAATTCCTGGGGATTAACCTTGCTGGTAAAGATCGCTTCTTTCTGCCAGTGCTGGCGGCCCTGCTACAATTTGCCCAAACCCGCTTCAACCAGAAGCTGATGCCGATACCGACTGGTAAAAATGATCCGGCGGCGATGATGACCAAACAGATGATGTACCTATTTCCAGCGATGACCTACTTCATCGGTTCAACCCTACCGGCCGGTCTCTCACTCTATTGGGCAACTACGACCCTGTTCCAGATTGGTCAGCAGGCCTACACCACCAAAAAATTTGTCGCCAAATCCCCCAAGGGGGTTGAGGTAACGGTTCGAAAGAAGTAGAATATCGGGAAGTCACAGGGTGGGTTGGCAGAATGGCAATGCAGTGGTCCTGAAAACCACCGGGAGCAATCCCTTGTAGGTTCGAGTCCTACACCCACCGCAGCGTCTTGACGCTAGGTATTTTGCGCTTGTAGCTCCCGCCCGCCATGCTAGCCGCAGGCGTTGCGGGCGAGGCAGTGGATGTCGCAACGGTAGTTGCTCGTCCACTTTCGCTCCGGTCGCTTCGTTCCTTTCAGTCACATATGCGCTTGTAGCTCAGTGGATAGAGCGTCCGGTTGCGGTCCGGGAGGTCGCTGGTTCGAGTCCAGCCAAGCGCACGAGATCTTTTTCTTAATTCTAAGTTCTTAATTCTATTTTCTACCCATGAGCAATGGTTAGGGCCCAGATTTTTTGAACCCCGGCTTTGCGCAGGACTTTAGTCGCTTCCTTGAGAGTTGAGCCCGAAGTAATAACATCGTCAACCAAGATTACCTGTTCGGGCATTTCGATTCTGGTCTTTACGGCAAAACTTCGAAGCAGATTTTTCTCCCGCTTGGTTTTATTGAGCTTGACTTGCGGTTTGGTTTCCCGCTTTTTAATCAATAATTCAACGTATTCATAGACTGGCTCGGTCAATTTCTTGCCAATCAAGAGCGATTGATTGAAGCCACGCTTTCGTTGCCGCTCTTTAGATAGTGGCACGGCTGTCACCACCCAGTCACCCCGAGGCAGGCGGGCCAAAACTTTCTTCTGATATTTTTGGGCGAAGAAAGTGACGGCGTCGGTGTGGCCGCGATATTTAATCTGATGAATGAGCTCTCTGATTGCCGGTTCGGCGTAACTAAATAGCGTTGTCAGGCCGTTCAAACCCAGCTTTTCTCGGTGTTTGTCGCACAGTCCGTCCTCACCGGCCTTGCCGCAAAAACATAATTCTTCTCGCTGGGGATGCAAAGCCCGTCGGCAATCAGCACAAATCCAGTCAGATTCCGCTCCACAGCCAAGGCACTCGATTGGCATTATCAGAGACAAAACATTTCGTCCCCAGTTGTTAGTAGGCATGATCGGGTTTGGTGATTCTCTGCTTGACGAGCCTATTCATAAGACAGACAATACAGACAATATGGCACGAAAAGAAGAAGCAGTTCAGGAAGAGTGGCTCGAGGAGGAAGAAGAGGGTCAGCTGGCCATCGACGCCTACCAAGACGACGACAATGTTATTATCAAGGCGCCAATTGCTGGCGTCAAAACTGAAGATCTGGAAATCCAAATTACCGATGAAGTCGTCACCGTTAAGGGTCAGCGAAAGAACGAAGCCGAGTCGGTGCGCGAAAATTATTTCGTCCAAGAGTGCTACTGGGGCTCATTTATGCGATCCTATATTTTGCCAGTACCGGTGGACGCCGCCAAAGCCGAAGCCAGTATGCGTAACGGCATTCTGACGATCA
>CAYHNZ010000009.1:0-26962 GCA_964358205.1 uncultured Candidatus Saccharibacteria bacterium
AAACCCGAATAGCTACTTAGCTGTATGTCTTGTTCCGTATTAGTTGACAGAACCTGGCTGGGTCAAACAACCCTAGGCTCGGATCTGGGTAAAATGTTCTTTACAAATGCTAAAAGGGTGTATATTGATATAGGTCAATGAGTGGCCACGGAGTGGAAGAAGTTCTCTCTGTCGTTGTTACGAGTCCGTTTGTTCGTTAAGCGCATCAAGAACAGTACGCTGAATCGGCTACTAAGAAAAAGTTAAAAAGAGACTGTTCACAAGAACACAGCTGGATCCTCCCACGGGGTAAGTGTGTTTAGGGAGAGCGGTGGCGGAGTTTGCGCCTCGCCCGACGACAACGAGCTCGTTGTCAATCTTAACCCACCCTTGGTGCAAATCGTGGAAGAAGTCCTCGTCTACGCAAATAGATGAGGCTTCTTTTTATCGATTGCAGCGAGAATACTGTCAGAACCTCATGCTGACCCTCAAAGCCCCCGCGCCAATCCAATACTTGGCCGGGGGTGAAAAATACCCCATTAAAACAACGGTTGGTCTGTCAGGATCTCGATTGTTTTTTGTCTAGTGTTGGCACCGCGTTTAATTCTAAATAAGCTCTTGGGCAATTTCAGATACTTGGACAGTAGCTCAATGACCGCCGCATTGGCTTTGCCCTGCACCGGTGGTGCCATGACGGAGACTAGGTAGTGTGTTGCGTCAACCTGCTCCACCGTATTTTTGCTCGAGTTCGGTTTAACTTTGACAAATACTTTCACTCGACCCCCCTACTCATATGACAAAACTCTTGAAACATGACGCTATTGTACAAGTTGTAGGAAGTGCTGAACATCCAGTATGACAGAGCTGTAATCCTGACGCATTCTCTATTATATTCGGTCGGGAAGTTGGTTAATTTAATATTGGAGAAGGTTCTCTCCCAAACTCTGCCAAAGTAGATCTCATGAACCAAACAAATCCCGCCGGGTGGTGCAAGCGCAAACCCGGCCCAATTTTTATCAAACAAATTTCAACACCGCCAAGTCGTCTCTACTTGTCGTTTTTAGCGACGAATTGTTTGATGGCGTCAAAATTCTCCACAATCAGCTTGGCTTTCTTGACCCCAAACTGAAACGGAAACTTGTCTTCCTCATCATTCTTCAACACGATCATCGCATTCCCCTTAAATTCCGATTCTTCTACGATAGACATTTATCTCCTCTTTCTAGTTATATTAGGATACATCATCTTATATTTCTCCAAAACAGCCGCATTCAGGGGCGGTAAGTCGCATAGTAGATTCCTTTTTGGTGTAGGCCGTAGTACATATACCACGTCGAGCCAACATTGGCATAGACGGGGTCCCCCGGTGTGGGCGTCGGGAATTTATTCATAGACGTCGCTTCGGCCAGAGCAAAAACCTTTTCGGGAGCTGTAAATAGGCCGTTATTAAAGGTTGTCCAGTAAACCCCGGTGTAACTCCAGAATGATAGTTTTACTGTCCCATCTCCCCAAACAAACAGCTCGGGCCCATCGGTTAAGCCATAAAGCGTTGTGTTACGACTATCAATTGCCAAACCTTTCTTGGTCCAGGTCAAGCCGTCGGTAGAGGTTGCCCACAGAAGCAGCTGAATGTTCTGGTTTGGTACCTTTTCGCCTACATAGGGCGTATTGATGGTACCGCGATACACCATCGCATACGTACCATCGCTTTGGATGATAGTCGTTGGAGCGGCCACGTTATCGAATACCAGGTTTAAATCGTTTGTTTTATCGATCCGAACTCCGACTTCATCAGTCCAAGCTAGCCCGTCCTTCGAAACGGCACTCTTAATGACACCGCCATTCTGGTAATACATCCGGAAGGTTTTGTCTGGTAGCCCAATAACGTCAGGAAATGTTGACATCGTATGTCTTGTACCCGGTTCCTGCGTCCAGGTAATGCCGTCAGACGACAGCGATGAGTATATTTCTAAATTATTGCCCTTAACTTCCGGCTCGATAGAGTAATACATTCGTTTTTGCCCATCGGCTAGAGCAATAATATCGGCATCGGCGTAATTACCCGCAACCGCCACATTGCCGGCCGCCCAGCTACCGGTCTTGGCTGGTGTGGCAGTTCTGGCTTCGGTTTGAGTGTTTGATGTGGGAGAAGCTGATTTATTGATTTTCTGAACAAAGAATACCCCGACCCCAATACCAATCACTACAATCGCACCAATAATCCAAATAGTTTTGTTCATTTATTTAAGCGTACTGCAATTGAACTATTAAGCAAAATCAAGGTGATTACAGAAAGAGTCGCACCAGACGAATTTCATCGAATGAGTAGTCGGGGCCGAGCAGTTCGCGGGTTTGAGAGAGAAACATCTGGCCTTCTTTCTTTTGAACGGCGTCCAAGGCCTTTTTGATCGGTTCAAAGCGGCTGGATTTGGGTTTGATGATGGCTAGGTCGGATTCGGCGACGATTTCGAGTTCAGCGACCAGCTTCTCTAAATGTCCAATGATCGTGCCGATGGTCAGCCCGCGGTTACTGGCAATTTCTTGCAAGGTCAATCTATCACTTATCACCAACTGTCGGGTCAGTTGATGGGTCGAATCTTTAGTAACCTTTGGTGGCGTTTCGGTACCGATCACGCCGCCGGAGGATTTGATGAAATCAGTTTGCCTTGTTCTTAAGACGCTCGGGTTAATCGAGCTTAGCTGTTGACTAGCAACCTCGGAAGCAGCTCGAAATCGAGCATCTTCTGCGGAAACGGTTGGATGAACCTCTAGCGCCCGGTCATTAAAGCCGAGCAAATACAAGCCTTCGAGAGTGCGGACACGGGAAAGGGCCACATAACCCTGACCGTATTCAAAGCATTGCCGCAGATCCATGACGGCGGCGTCGAGCGACATCCCCTGACTTTTGTGAACAGTGATAGCCCAGGCTAGCCGGAGCGGAAATTGACTGATAGCGGCTAGAACTTTGACATCGTCTTGTATGGCCCACTCCATCGGTTCAACCATAATCTTACGGCCAGATCGAGTTTCGACAATCGGCTGTGAATTGTCGTGACTGAAACCGATGACTTCGCCGAGCGTGCCATTAACAAACTTTAGTTCAGGATTGTTTTTGGTAAACATCACCTTGGCACCGATTTTTAATTCCAAAGTAACTGGCGATAGGCAGTGTCGTTGCAAACTTTCCACCAATGGCGGCGCCCCGCGACTCTGCATCAAATAAGAGTGTGAAGCACTAGAGAGCTTTGATAATTCAATCTGGTTGATTCGATCGACATCAAGGTTGTGAGGAAAAAGTTTAGTAGCAGATTGTTCGGGCATAGCGGTGATGTCGCTACGCTCGTCTTTCATATTTATATTCAAGATAACTCGAGTGGCAAAACAATTCCGGGCGATTTCCGTTGCCTTGCCAGAGCGAATATCGTTTAGAGCCGAAAGAAAGGCTAGATCTTCTTGGCGGTGCTGTTCAAGTAGGTAACAAACCGTTAGGTCAAGTTCTCGCCAAGCTGGGGAACCGAAGGCAAAGAGAACGCTGTCATCCCCGGTGTCCGGAAAAAAGCTTTGCTCGTCTGTTACGACGACACGGCGCTGGACCGGCGGCAACTGGAAGAAATCGCCGACCAGCACCACCTGGAGACCACCGAAAGGTAAATTTGAGTTCAGAATTGTTCGGCAGACTTTTTCGACCATCGTCAGAGTTTCGGCTGATAGCATCGAGATTTCGTCGATAATCAAAACTTTGGTTTTTTTAATTCGGTTGGCGACCCGTTTGTTATCAGCAATGCTGTTGAGGTCGCGTTTGGTTAAACTGTGTTTGATACCGATACCGCTCCAAGAATGAATCGTCAGCCCACCAATATGGGTAGCGGCGATGCCGGTCGAGGCGGTGACGGCTGGTTGAATGGCGTTTGCGCGCAAATAATTAACATACTCGTTGATAGTATGAGTTTTGCCGCTCCCCGGCTCGCCGGTCAGAAAAACATTAGCACCGGTTTTGAGAATCTCGAGAGCTTCTTGTTGAGTCATGGAAAAAATGAGTGAGACATCTCTGCGAGCGTACCACACAAAATTAGCGGCGGAGAATTGTATTTCTCCGCCACTTGGTTAGCGGTCTTTTTCTAGCCAATGTTGGTAAGCATCATCGTCACCGTTGAAGCACAAGTCAGAAATTGCCGCAAAACTGGTGAGATCTTCGGCTGTTTCTGCTTGGCAATCAGATGAACACCTTGAGCAACTTGGGCAGTAGTACCAATGGCAATCTGGGCATCTTTTGACCAATGGATTTCTGGAATCCACAATGTGGCGACAATTCCAACAGTGGTTGTAGTACCAAGTCTGGCTACAATCGGGACAAAACCGATTTACGCCCTGGCTGATTGAATACGGGACAAATTTAGCGCGCGGGTGATCACATTCATTCAATGTACGTTAACCTCCGAAGGGTCAGCTGCTAGTGTAGCGCAATATAGCCGCAATGTCAGCAGTAAATGAGATCAAACCAGGCTTGAGATTAATTGTGTTGGGGATATAATGGTGGTGTTATGTCGTCGTTCTTTCTTATCATAGGCATTAATGCCATGACAATCGCCGTTTTCTGTTTGGCTGCTATGTCGATATATCATGGGCGTAAGGCGCCAGAAAACTTGAATAGAAAATCGATTGCTCTAGGTAGAGCTGCGCAAATATTTGCCTTGATCTCATTGTTCAGTATGATCGGTTGGTCCTTTACCCGTCATCGCTGACCCGTCGAACACCCAGCGCCTGCCTAACAGGCGCTTTTCTTTATGGGGCAAAAGCTGCACCAGTAGCAATTAATTCGGTAATCGTCCTAATACAGGGATAGAGGGATATCTCTTGAAGTATTTGCCGTACGTACCTACTACACAAAAAGCCCCTTCGGCTAGCCAAGAGGGCTCTTTGCGTTTCGTTCAGTTGAACTACCTTAAGTCTTTATTTCGATATCTACGCCGGCTGGGAGATCCAGGTTCATGAGCGCATCTAACGTTTTAGGGTTAGGGTCGAGGACGTCGATGATTCGCTTGTGGATACGAATTTCAAACTGCTCACGAGCATCTTTGTGAACAAACGTCGAGCGGTTGACTGTGACCATTGATCGCTCGGTTGGGAGCGGGATTGGCCCGGCCACAACAGCACCGGTTCGTTCCGCCGTTTCGATAATCTTTTTAGCACTGCGGTCGATAACTCGATAGTCGTATGCCTTTAGCTTTATACGGATGCTGGTTTTGGCTTGTTCGCGTTTTGTTGATGTTGCCATTTTAGATAAAGTACAGATAAATCCTAAGTTCGAAACGCGAAATCCGAAACAACTCCTAAATTCAAAATCCAAATGTTCGAAACTTTAGAATTTTGAATTTTTGTCATTTAAATTTGTTTCGTGATTCGATATTCGTGCTTCGTGCTTTACTTTGTGATCTTGGTGACCACACCGGCGCCGACGGTTCGACCGCCCTCACGGATGGCGAAGCGGAGCTTCTCTTCCATGGCGATTGGTTGAATTAATTTGATTTTGAAGGTGACAGTATCACCAGGAACGACCATTTCTTGGCCTTCTGGCAGTTCAACCTCACCGGTCACATCAGTGGTGCGGAAGTAGAACTGTGGTTTGTAGCCTTTGGTAAACGGGGTGTGGCGACCACCTTCTTCTTTTTTAAGGATGTAGCATTCGGCCTCAAACTCGGTGTGTGGAGTGACAGAGCCGGGCTTGCAGATGACCTGACCGCGTTCGATGTCGGTGCGCTCTAGGCCCCGAACCAGCAAACCAATATTGTCACCAGCTTGACCGGAATCCAGCATCTTGCGGAACATTTCGACACCAGTAACAACTGTTTTCTTGGTGGCATGCAAGCCGACAATCTCGACTTCTTCACCAATTTTGACAGTGCCTCGCTCAACTCGACCAGTAGCAACGGTGCCACGGCCTTTAATCGAGAAAACATCTTCAACCGGCATTAGGAACGGCTTGTCGGTTTCTCGAACTGGGTCGGGTACGTAAGTGTCCAAAGCTTCAATTAAGTCATTAATCGATTTCTCGGCTTCGGGATCACCATCAAGAGCTTTGAGAGCGGAACCTTTAATAATTGGGGTATCTTTACCTGGGTAGTCGTATTTAACTAAGAGATCCCGGACTTCTTCCTCGACTAACTCGAGTAAATCTTTGTCGGTAACTTGGTCGCATTTGTTTAGATAGACAACAACATACGGCACGCCAACTTGCTTGGCCAACAAGATGTGTTCGCGGGTTTGAGGCATCGGGCCGTCGGGAGCAGATACCACTAAAATAGCGGCGTCCATCTGGGCGGCACCGGTAATCATATTTTTGACATAGTCGGCGTGACCTGGACAGTCGACGTGGGCGTAGTGACGCTTATCGGACTCGTATTCAACGTGATAAGTCGCGATTGTTATACCGCGTTGCTTTTCTTCAGGAGCATTATCGATCTGATCAACGGCCCGTTTCTCGGCCTTGCCCGACTTGGCGAGCACATTGGTGATCGCGGCAGTCAGGGTAGTTTTGCCGTGGTCAACGTGGCCAATGGTACCAACGTTCACATGCGGCTTGGTGCGTTCAAATTTTTCTGCCATTTATACTCCTTTTCTCCTTTGCTTTAGCTAATATTTTTACTTTATTTGATTGTAACAAAATTGAGTTTAATTGTAACCTAATCGCACCCTATCGTCAACAAGTCCATCTCAAGAGGTTAAAAAAACATCCTTAGCGTGGGGCTAAGGATGATGCGTGAGGCGTAGCTGGTGGGGACGGTTGCAGTGTTTTTGCAATCAGAAATGGGACGAAGATTAATGCAACCAAGGCAATTATAATGCCGAAGATCCTACCGAACTTGTCCATATCCACCCTGGTGGTGTTGTTCATCACCGCCACTCGATTCTTCTGTTCATGTTTCATGGTTGCAAAACCCAAGCCTCAAGGGCAAACAGAGAGGCGATGAGAAATGACATCACCACACCGAGAAGCGCCAGAATCTTTACGACATTCAGAACCTTAAATGTATGGAGTTCGCGGCAGAGGCGGTCTTTTATCACTGTTTTTTTAGGAACCATATCACCACCTCCCGGGCGTGATTTAATCAAATCTTGACAGAAAGTTGACTAAAAATCAAGAGTAGATAGTGATATCTTCTTCTCTTGCAAAATTTCCATCATCCAAACCAAAATTACACCCCAGGGGTGTAAGGGAAGGTCTTATTCTTCGACGATAGCCTTACCCGTAGGGGATTTGCCGATTATGCCTTCGGCGATGTTGCGGGGAACTTCTTCGTAGTGATCGAATTCCATAGTGTAAGCGGCGCGACCTTGACTCATACCGCGTAGCTCGGTGATATAGCCAAACATTTCGGAGAGTGGCACTTGGCAATCGACGATGTGGGAGTTGCCGCGTTCTTCTGAACCTTGGACTTTGCCACGACGGGCATTCAAGTCGCCGACGACAGAGCCGAAGAATTCGTCCGGAGTCGTCACTTCGACTTTCATGACGGGCTCAAGAATGACTGGTCCGGCGTTGCGAACGCCAGCTTTGAAGGCCATCGCCCCCGCAATTTGGAAAGCCACATCCGAGGAGTCGACATCGTGATATGAACCGTCATAGAGAGTGGCTTTAATGTCAACGAGAGGATAACCGGCAATAACACCTTTGCTTAAAACATCGCGGACGCCTTTTTCAACTGAAGGAATGAATTCACGAGGAATAGCGCCACCAAAAACTTTATTAACAAATTCAAATCCGCCACCTTGTTCGAGCGGTTCGATCTCCAGCCAAACATGGCCGTACTGACCGCGACCGCCGGTTTGTTTGATGTATTTGCCCTCTTGTTTAACGGTTTTAGTAATCGCTTCTTTGTAAGCCACCTGCGGCGCCCCCTTGTTGGCTTCGACGTTAAACTCCCGTTTCATTCGATCGACAATAATGTCTAAATGCAGCTCCCCCATCCCCTCGATCAGAGTTTGGTTAGTAGTGGCGTCCTGACTCAAGCGCAAAGTCGGATCTTCAGCGGACAAGCGCATCAAAGCCGCGCCCATCTTCTCTTGATCGGCTTTGGTTTTAGGCTCAATCGCCATTTTAATAACCGGTTCGGGAGCGATGATGCGCTCGAGAATAATCGGAGATTTTTCGTCGCACAAAGTGTCGCCCGTGGTCGTTCCTTTCAAGCCAACGGCGGCGGCAATATCGCCGGTGTAAACTTCGGTGACATCTTCGCGAGAGTTGGCGTGTAGGCGAACAATTCTGCCAACGCGCTCTTTATCGCCTTTGGAACTATTCAAAACATAAGAACCGGCGGAAAGTTTGCCGGCATAAACTCGAAAGAAAGTTAGGCTACCAACGAACGGGTCGGTGGCAACCTTAAAGGCCAAGGCGGTAAACGGCTCGTCGTCAGAGACGGCACGAATAATTTCTTTTTCTTCGTCTTTAACATCGGTGCCCTTGAGCGGTGGGACATCGAGCGGTGAGGGCAAGTAATCAACGACGGCGTCAAGAAGTGTTTGGACGCCTTTGTTTTTGAGAGCCGAACCGGCCAGAATCGGGAAAATTTCGACTTTCAAAACAGCGACGCGTAGAGCGGCTTTGAGCTCGTCTTCAGTCAATTCGGTTCCTTCAAAATATTTGCCCATCAGGGCTTCGTCTGTTTCAGCAATCTGCTCGATTAGTTTGTGGCGATATTTCTCGACCTCCTCCTTCATATCGGCTGGGACATCTTCGATGCTAGCCTCTTTGCCCAAATCGTCGGATTTCCAAACGACGGCCTTGTTCTTGATTAAATCGACGACGCCCTTAAGATTTTCTTCTTCACCAATTGGTAATTGCATAACGGCAACTTTAGCACCCAAACGATCCTGGATAGTTTTGACGACATACTTAAAATCGGCACCAATGCGATCGAGTTTATTAACAAAACAAATGCGCGGTACTTTGTACTTATCGGCTTGACGCCAGACAGTTTCTGACTGGGCTTCGACGCCGGCGACGCCGTCGAAAACTGTGACCGCACCGTCCAAAACGCGCAGAGAGCGCTGAACTTCAATCGTAAAATCAATATGCCCCGGGGTGTCGATAATGTTGATGTTGTGCTCTTTCCAAAACGCGGTGGTGGCGGCGGCGGTAATGGTAATCCCCCGTTCTTGTTCTTGCTCCATCCAGTCCATAACAGCGGCACCCTCGTGAACCTCGCCCATTTTGTAAGTCTTGCCGGTGTAGAAAAGAATCCGTTCAGACACGGTCGTTTTACCAGCATCAATATGGGCGATGATGCCGATGTTTCTTATACGTTCTAGGGGATACTGACGAGCCATTACTTCGATCCTCCGGATCGAACAGTTATCAATTCACATTTATCAATTATCAAGAAGTGGAAACTGTTATCTATTGAAAACTGAAAACTGAAAACTGAAAACTTCATTTTGCTTCTCTAGTATCTGGCGAAATGAGCAAAGGCTCGGTTGGCTTCAGCCATCTTGTGCAGATCTTCACGTTTTTTAATGACTGTGCCGGTTTCAGCCAGAATATTTTTCATCTCTTCATATAAGGCGTCGGCCATCGGTTTGCCCTTAACGTTACGGGCGGCGGCGATTAGCCATCTCATAACGAGAATTACTTTTCGAGCTGGTCGAACTTCCATCGGCACTTGATAATTAGCACCGCCAACACGGCGAGACTTAACTTCAAGGATAGGCGAGGCCTTACTAATAACCAACTTCAAGATTTCTGGAGCGGTCAGTTTCTGTTCAATCGCCAGACGCTCGAGGGCGCTATAGACAATACTGGTTGCGGTTTCTTTTTTACCACCCAGCATTACTTTATTGATCAGTTTGGTGAGTTGAGGGTCTTGATACTTAGGGTCAAGGTTTATAGGCGGTCTTTTTATAGTAACCTTGCCTCTCATCGGATAATCCTTTCCGATGAAGTTTTCAATTTACAATTTTCAATTTTCAATAAATTTTCAATGCTCCAAGTATTAAATTGGAAATTGATTAATTGAGAATTGAATGAAAATTGATAATTGAACATTGTAAATTATTTAGGGCGCTTCGCGCCATACTTCGATCGTCCTTGGCGGCGATTTTCAACTGCTTCAGCATTCAAAACACCTCGGACAATATGATATTTAACACCCGGCAAATCTTTGACACGACCGCCACGAATTAAAACTAGGGCGTGCTCTTGCAAATTGTGCTTAATGCCTGGAATGTAGGCTGTTACTTCTTGACCGCTAGTTAAGCGAACACGGGCAATTTTGCGCAAAGCCGAGTTTGGTTTTTTGGGGGTGGTTGTGGTTACCTTAACGCAGACGCCACGCATAAACGGCCGGCCAGCCGGATAATCAACCGGTCGGTTTTTAAGCGAATTAAAACCACGATGAAGCGCCGGAGACTTAGACTTAACCGTCAGCTTCTTGCGACCGTACTTTACTAACTGATTTATGGTAGGCATCAACAAATTCCTCCGGAATTTGAAATTTCTAATTTCCAATTTTCAATTTCTAATGTCATGGTCGGGTTATTTAAATCCTCCGGAATTCGGAATTACTGATTTCCAATCTCTAAATACTAATGAATAATCAATGCTCCAGTTCTCATTGAAAATTAATCTATTAAAAATTAATTGAAAACTGGAAATTGAAAATTGAAAATTCTTTCTTTTCATCACTATCTAGTATACCTTGAGCTGGCGCTGGGCTCAACCCTTGCTGTTTGAGTTAGACTGACTATTTTCGGCACTCGCGCCAACCGCCACTTCGGTTGGATCGATTTTGACATTGACACCGTAGCCAGTTCCGGCTGGAATTAGCTTTCCGATAATGACATTTTCCTTGAGACCGCGAAGCGGATCGACCTGACCTTGGATAGCGGCTTTAATCAGCACACTGGTGGTTTCTTGGAAGGAAGCGGCTGACAAGAACGATTTGGTGTTGAGGGAGGCTCGAGTAATACCGAGAACGATTTGCTCGTAATCAATCGGCTGAACCTTCTCGCTTTTCAGGCGGATGTTGATTTTGTCGGCTTCAAGCTTGTCGATAATTTGACCGGTGAGGAAAATTGAGTCTCCGCCACTAACGACTCGGACCTTAGCAAACATTGCCCGGGCGATAATCTCGATGTGCTTTTCGTTAACTGCCGCACCGTGAGAGGCGTAGATATTTTGAACCTCTTTAATAATGTAAGCTTGGGTGGCTTCCAAACCGCGCAGATCTAGTGATTGTGATAGATCAATATGCCCATCCGTTAGTCTGTCGCCTTTTTGAATCATATCGCCATTTTTAATGCTGACATTTATTTCTGAAGAAATCGTATAACTGACAGTCACTGGCTCGAGCGAGGTGACGGTGATGGTTTTACCCTTAATATTAACTCGACCACCAATATTAGAACGGATCGCTTTCTTGTCGACAGCCGTAGCGACAGCCTGTTTGGGCTTAACAATGTCCCCATTCTTGAAAGTTGACTGATAGTCTTCGACCAGCTCAAAGGATTCCTTGGGAATTTCATCAGATATAATTTCAATGAATTGCTTTTCTTTCTGCTCGCCAACCAAAGCTTTACCGCTAATTTCTGCCAGAATAGCTGGGTTGTGTGGCGGACGGGCTTCGAAGATTTCTTCGACACGTGGCAGACCCGAGGTAATATCACCAACCGAGACGCCACCCATATGGAAGGTTTTCATTGTCAACTGCGTACCCGGCTCACCAATAGCTTGGGCGGCCATAATACCAACAGCCGTGCCAGTCTGAACAACCAAACCGGTGGCTAGATCTCGACCGTAACATTTTTGACAAACGCCCCAAGGCGCTCGACAGAAGAGGGTTGAACGCACCTCGATCTCTGTTAAACCGGTGTCGAGGACGCTTTGGATATTATCTTCAGTAATTTCTTGATTAACCTTGACTACGGCCTTACCTTCTTGGCCTTTAATCGCCGCCATAACAACTCGGCCGAGAATTCTTTCGGCAAAGCTTTCGCCGTATTCATGACTCTCGCTTTCGCGCACCAACACGCCACGCTCGGTATGACAGTCGTCGATGGTGATGACCAAGTCCTGGGCGACATCAACTAGTCGACGTGTTAGGTAGCCGGCATCAGCGGTTTTAAGCGAGGTGTCAGACTTACCTTTTCGTGAACCGTGGGTGGAGATGAAGTACTCAAGAACCGACAAGCCCTCTTTGTAATTGGAAATAATCGGCACTTCAATAATGCCGCCAGCTGGGTTAACCACCAGGCCTTTCATACCAGATAGCTGGGTCATTTGGTTAGGAGAGCCACGGGCACCCGATGAAACCATGGTGTAGATCGAGCTGGACTTCGACAAATCATTCATCACTTCTTTTTGAATAAGGTTGCGAATTTTAGTCCATTGGCCAATTGACAATTTGCGTCGCTCTTCGTTGGTGATTAAGCCCCGGCGATATCGTTTGGTAATTTCTTCAATCGCCTCTTCGCCCTCGGCAATTAGACGACCCTTTTGCTCGGGCACATTAATATCGGAAATCGACATTGTCATTCCGGATTTCTCGGCAAAGCGAAAACCGAGTCGCATCAGATCATCAGCCACTCGAGCCGTTTCTTCAGCGCCGTAGAGCTTGTAGATATTTCGAATGACGACTTTGAGCCGTTTGGTGTCTTGTGATTCGTTAACAAAGGGATGGCCCTTGGGTAAAACGGCATTGAATAGTGCTCGTCCAACCGTTGTATCGATCCGACCCTTACCGATTCGTAATTGAATTTTGGCTTGGGGGTGAACATTGCCGCGTTGATAAGATAGGTCAACCTCCTCAATTGAGGCAAAAGCTCGGCCTTCACCTTGGAGACCAGCTTGCTCGTTGGTTAGGTAAAAGATGCCGAAAACAATATCCAGTCGTGGCGTCACTAACGGTTCACCCGAGGCTGGCTTGAGTAGATTTTTTGCCGACAACATCAGCGTGGCGGCTTCGTGACGAGCTTGAGTAGATAAGGGAACGTGAACAGCCATTTGATCGCCATCGAAATCGGCGTTGTAGGCGGCACAAACAAGTGGGTGCAATTGAATCGCCTTTCCTTCAATAAGTAGCGGTCTGAAGGCTTGGATGCCGAGTCGGTGAAGAGTTGGCGCCCGATTGAGCAAGACGTAAGCGTCTTTGGTCACGGCTTCCAAAATTTCCCAAACTTCTGGGGTACCACGCTCAATCAAGCGTGAAGCGTTTTTAACATTATGAACATATCCTTCGTTAATTAATTTAGAGATAACAAATGGCTTAAATAGTTCGAGCGCCATCACTTTCGGCAGACCGCATTGATCAAGTTTCAAATTTGGTCCGACAACAATGACTGATCGCCCGGAGTAGTCAACGCGTTTACCGAGTAAATTCTGTCGGAAGCGGCCCTGTTTACCCCGCAACATATCGGACAAGGAGCGCGGTTGGCGACCACCGGCGGTTGTTTGGCCTTTACGAGCCGAGTTATCGATCAACGCATCGACTGCCTCCTGAAGCATCCGCTTCTCATTACGAACAATAACATCTGGTGCGCCTTGGTTCATTAAACGCTTTAAGCGGTTATTGCGGTTAAGAACCCGGCGGTAAAGATCGTTCAAATCACTCGAGGCGAAACGACCGCCGTCGAGCTGAACCATCGGTCGTAAATCCGGTGGCAATACCGGTAGTTTACAGATAATAAGCCATTCTGGTTTAATGCCGGCTAGCTTCAAGTCAGTTAGAACTCTAAGACGCTTCATTAAACGGCGGTAGGCGTTGCTCTGAACATGGGTAGCTCGAATTTTGATAGTAGAAATTTCGGAATCGAGATCGATTTTCTTTAATAGCTCCAGGATCGCTTCAGCACCAATTGCGACACGAACGATTTGACCAAAACGAAGGGAAATTTCGTGAAATTTAGTTTCGGGAAGAATCAAACGAGGAGTCAGCGACTGTAGGTCGGCTTTGGTTTGTTTGTAGTTTAGCTCCAACTGCTCCAAACGCTCGGGCGAGTCTTTCAAGTCTTCTTTGGCATTTTTGTATTCAGTCTCTAGTTGAGCTAGTGAATCGGTTTTGAGCTGTTCGTCAACGCCCGTCACCACAAAACTAGCGAAGTAGATGACTCGCTCGAGGTCGCTAACGGAGATGTCTAAAACGGTGCTTAAGACATAGGGCACACCGCGGACATACCAGATATGGGCAACCGGTACCGCTAGGTCGATGTGACCCATCCGCTCACGACGAACGCTCGATCGAGTGACTTCAACGCCGCACTTGTCGCAGATTACGCCCTTGTAACGAATCCGTTTATATTTACCGCAGTAGCATTCCCAGTCTTTGGTCGGACCGAAGATCCGCTCATCGAATAGGCCGTCACGTTCAGGCTTTTGGGTTCGGTAGTTAATGGTTTCCGGCTTCATCACTTCACCGAACGACCATTTTTCAATGTCCTCCAATGAAGCGACTCGCAGACGCAGACCTTCAAAATTGAGAAGGTTAAATTCGGCCTTTTCGGGTTTGGTATTTAATTTCAGTTCAGGCATCAGTTCAAACCTCCGGTTTGAGAATAACTCAAAAGGCAAAACTCAAAAGGCAAAACTTTAACTCTTAATTCAAAGCTAGTCAGTTTTGAGTTGTAATTTTGAGCTTTGAGCTTTAAGTTTTGAGTTGTATTATTCTGCATTTAATTCTTCTCCTTCTTGGCTGTTTTGATTTCTTCTGGCTCATCGGCTAATTCATCCTCATCTAGTATCGGTTCGGTCAAGCCAACGCTAGCCATTTCCAGGCTGTCAGTATCTTCATCGACAACCATTCCCGTGGCTGATACCTCGGCTTGCATCAAGGCCTTCTGACCCTCGAGTTCGCGGAGACGATCTTCATTTTCTATGACCTCAACATTCAGGCTCAATCCCTGTAGCTCCCGTACTAAAACGGCAAATGAGGCTGGGATTTGGGGTTTTTGGATTTCCTCACCGCGAATAATCGCTTCGTAAGCTTTGGCTCGGCCGATGACATCGTCCGACTTAATCGTCAACATCTCCTGCAAACTGTGCGCCGCGCCGTAGGCTTCAAGCGCCCAGACTTCCATTTCGCCGAATCTTTGACCGCCGAATTGAGCTTTACCACCGAGTGGCTGTTGGGTGACCATCGAGTACGGACCGGTTGAGCGAGCGTGCATCTTGTCGTCAACAAGGTGAATTAGTTTCAACATATATTTAATGCCGACCGTTGTTTCTTGGTCGTAATCGATGCCAGCGCGGCCGTCACGAAGTTGAATTTTACCAGTTTTTGGTAGGCCAGCTTTAGCCAACTCCTCAATAATATTATCGATAGGGACACCGAAGAAAGCTGGTGAAGCAACCGTATAACCGAGCTTAGACGCCGCCCAGCCTAAATGGGTTTCCAGAATCTGACCCAAGTTCATACGAGAGATAACACCAAGTGGATTAAGGATAAGGTCAACTGGCGTACCGTCAGGTAAGAACGGCATATCGGCTTCGGGCAAAACGACCGAAATTACACCTTTATTACCGTGTCGGCCAGCCATTTTATCACCAACTGTGACTTTGCGAAGTTGAGCGATCGAGACTTCGACCTGCTGATAAACGCCAGCCGGTAGCTCGTCGCCCTTGTCTTTGGAGAAAATTTTGACTTCAACAACTTTACCGCGTTCACCGTGAGGCAGACGCAAAGAAGTGTCTTTAACGTCTTTGGCTTTTTCACCAAAGATGGCGCGAAGTAGTTTTTCTTCAGCTGTCAGCTCGGTTTCACCCTTAGGAGTAATTTTACCGGCCAGAATATCAGCTGACGATAGCTCGGCGCCAATACGAACAATGCCTTGTTCGTCTAAATTAGACAGCGCTTCGTCACCAACATTAGGAATGTCTCGGGTAATTAGCTCTGGCCCCAATTTGGTGTCACGGACTTCACAGGAATATTTTTCGATATGAATCGAGGTAAAGCGATCGTTACGAACCAAGTTTTCGGAGACGATGATAGCGTCTTCGTAATTGTAACCGCCCCAACTTAGATAAGCGACAGTGACATTTTGGCCGATCGCTAACTCGCCTTCGGCCGAAGCGGATGAGTCAACAATGACTTGACCTTTTTTGACTTTGTCGCCGATTTTGACCGTTGGTCGCTGGTTAATGCAGGTGCTTTGATTAGAACGAACGAATTTCGATAGGGTATAAATTCTTTCTTTGGTACCAGACTTAATCTTAATCTGCTCACCGTCGGCGTAGCTAACAACGCCGTCGTCTTCCGAAACAACCAACTGCCCAGAATCTTTGACAGCACCCTCGAGTCCAGTACCAATAATTGGCGCTTGGGGCTTAACTAACGGCACCGCTTGACGTTGCATATTCGAACCCATCGAGGCTCGCGTCGCATCATCGTGTTCAACAAACGGAATTAGCGCCGAGGAAATTGAAACGGTTTGTTGAGGCGATACATCAATATAGTCAATTTTAGTTGGGCTTTCGATGACCGGTTCGCCGTGGCGGCGGGCGATGACCTTTGAGCCGATGATATTTCCCTTTTCGTCTAGTTTAGTAGAGAACGGGGCGAGGGTAAATTTCTCTTCATCAAAAGCATCGAGGTACTCAATCTGATTCGACACTCGGGATTTATTACCAACCTGATCGATTTTATGAAAAGGCGTTTCGATGAAACCGTATTCATTAACTCGCGCGTTAGAAGCAAGATAACCAACTAAACCGATGTTCTGACCTTCCGGGGTGGTAATTGGGCAGATGCGACCGTAGTGAGAACGGTGAACATCTCGAACGTCAAAACCGGCGTGTTCTCGTGATAGACCACCGGGGCCAGTGGCGGAAAGGGTTCGCTTATGTTCTAGTTCGGCTAGCGGGTTGGTTTGGTTCATAAATTGGCTCATCTGGCTGGAAGCAAAGAACTCCTGCAAAATAGCGGCGACCGGTCGAGAGTTAATTAGAGAAATGGGGTTAACTTCATCGGGTTCGACAACTTGGCTCATTCGATCCTTGATAATTCGCTCCATGCGCAAAAGTCCGACTCGGATTCGGTTCTGAACCAGTTCACCGACGGCTCGAACTCGGCGATTTTTCAAATGGTCAACATCATCAGGCAAGCTCCCGGGAGTATTATTGAGTCGGATGATTTCTTTGATTGTTTCGACGATATCTTCGAGACGCAAAACTCTGTTTTTGGCAACATTTGGTACCGACATTTCCAGTCGTTGATTAATTTTATAGCGACCAACCCGCCCCAAATCGTAGCGCTTAGCGTTGAAGAAGATTGTGTCGATATATGTTTTAGCTGTTTCGGGGGTGACAAGATCGCCGGGGCGGATTCGTTTATATACCTCAACCAAGGCTTCGTCGTATGTTTTAGCTGGGTCACGAGCCAGAGTTGACTGGATGTATTGAGCCTCGGTGTTAGTATCGACATCTTTGAATAGAGAGACAATCTGCTTGTCTTCGTATCCAGCCAGGGCTCGCAAGAAGGTGGTAATCGGAATACGGCGCTTGCGATCAACTTTGACCGAGATAACATTGCGAGAATTAGTTTCAAACTCCAGCCAGGCCCCGCGGTTAGGGATTATCTTGGCTCCAAAAAGGCGACGGCCCCCAATATCTTCGCTGGTAAATAGGGCGCCAAAAGAGCGAACGATTTGAGAAACTACAACGCGTTCCACACCATTAATAATGAAAGTACCTCGGTCGGTCATCAGCGGAAAATCACCCAAAAAGACCTCCCCAGTTTTGGTCTTGTTGGTGAGCTTATTTGTCAGCTTTATTTGGCAACGCAGAGGCGATTTATAAGACAAATTCTTGTCCTTGGCCGTTTTTTCGTCGTATTTGGCGGGATCAAGTGAGTATTTACCAAGTTCGAGCGAGAATAGTTTGCCGGTAAAGTCTTCAACGGGCGAAATTTCGCTCAAGAGCTCACCGATTCCTTCGTCAAAAAGCCAGCCATAACTTTTTAGCTGTACTTCAATTAAATTAGAAAGTCCCCCTTTAGCCTCCAATGGGCGAAACAATTTACGCAGTCTGCCTCCTAGCTAGTTATTTCGGCAGCAAAGTTATTCACTGTCGAATCGGTCTTTCAGACCAATATACAGAAAGCCACTCTTAATAGAGCCAAAACACTCACGACTCAATGTCGTTATAATATTTCTCCTATCTTCCCCAACCAATCCTTTGACAATAATATCGAATTCTGACTCTTTGTCAATAGGCAATTATTTTTGACCCAAAAGCACGGATTTCGAATTTACTAGCTAGCGATCTCTACTAGTCGGTCTTTGAGTCGGTCGAGGTTTGTTTGTTCGGTGGCACTAACCAGTACCGCATCGGGGTACTTCTTATGTAAGGCTTTTTGTTCGGCCACTGAAAGTAGGTCGGTTTTATTGACGACAATCAGTCGTGGTTTCTGAATTAAAGTTGGGTCGTAAGCCCTAAGTTCACTCAATACCGCCTGTTCAGATTCTTCTATATTTGGTTCTGTGCCGTCGAGCACCTGTAGAAGCACTCGAACACGTTGGGTGTGACGAAGAAATTCAGAGCCCAATCCCTTGCCCCGATGAGCCCCTTCGATTAAACCAGGCAAATCAACTAAAGTCAGCGATTGATCGCCAGATTTCAGCACCCCCAGGATCGGCTCGGTCGTGGAAAAGTGATAGGCACCAATCCGAACATTGGCCCCAGTCAGAGCCTTGATGATCGACGACTTGCCCGAGCTTGGCTGGCCAATTAGAGCGACATCGGCCACTAATTGCAGTTCTAATTTCGCTTTGACACTTTGTCCTGGCTGGCCCTGGGTGGCCTCAAAGGGGTTTTGATTGGTGGCGGAAACAAAATGAACATTGCCCAATCCCCCCTTTCCACCTTTGGCAATAACATAGCTTTGATTATCGTTAATTAGATCAACAATAATCCGCCCGCCATCTAAATCAATCACTCTAGTACCGACCGGAACGAGCAGTTCTAGGTCTGGCGATGCGGCACCAGTTTTGCGTTTATTAGCACCCTTTTGACCATCTTCGGCCTGGAAAACTTTGCGATAACGAAAGGCACTCAAGGTGTCTAGATTGTGACTGGTTTGCAAAATGACACTACCGCCCTTACCGCCGTCACCGCCGTCGGGTCCGCCACGAGCGACAAACTTCTCGCGACGCCAGGCGATAACGCCATCCCCGCCCTTGCCACTTTTGAGCTCAATCTCGACTGTATCGACTAGCATCAAGAACCCGATGAGAAAACTGCCGTCAGCAACTCTTGGATCAAGGCAGTTGGATGGGCGGCTAAGTACGAATCGTAATTAATGATATAGGGACCTTTAAGCTCACCGGCTGGTAATTTCACCGAGTCTCTAGCAATAAAGATGCCGGTCATATTGCCGCTACCACTAATTGGATTGCTAAACGTTAATTTTCCACCCATCGCGATATACGCTCCGCAACCGATGGAGTCAGTATTGATATTGATATCGCCTTCTACTAGAAAAGCCAGGCGGGTTTGAGTGAGCGTCCCGCATTTAATGGGGTCGTTGATTGATAGATTACCCTTGACGACGATCGTTCCCGAGCCAGAAAAAGTGATTCCACTGTTTCCGGGTGCGTCTAGGGTCAACGAATTATTGTGATACCAAATTTTACCTTCTGGTGGGGTGGAAAAACTATTTGAAGTCTGGTCCATTGTATTTTTGGCGGGAGCATTAAGATTCCACCGAATGGACTTGTATGTGTTAGTAGAAGTAAAATTATTCGACGAAATACTTGACCCGAGGTCTTGGCCCTTCTTAAACATTGCTCGTATTTGACTCTCGACTTTACCCCAGCTAAATACAGTCGTATTTTCGGAAATATATCCTTCCAGTTTCGTTCCGCCGCTGACATCAACATTACCGCCGACGGCCAGTGAGCGAGGGCTAAGCGAAAAACCATCAATGAGTCCTGGAGCGGCAACATTACCCGGTACGATAATACCCTTAACGCCGATTGTTTGCTTCAGATAAGCCACCAGCTTCTTGCTCGAAGCCCGAACGGTAGTGATAGTCTTAAGACAAATATGAGATTTATATTCAGAAGGCGCACAACCGACACCGGTTAACTCGGCGGTGGGGATGGAATTTTTTTCAAGATATTTCTCCACATCTTCAATATTCTTATTGGAAACTGTCGTTACAAATGTTAAACGAAAATCCTTAACCCCCGGTAGCTCGTCTTTTTTAAATCCGGTTACAGTAATCACATAATAGTCGCCATCCGGAGATCCTGACCCGCTTTTGGTCACTGACACCTTATGTTCTGGATAAGGTCCCGGCCTAGGTGGGTCCAGTTCAAATTGCTCTGACTGAGAATTGAATGAATGTGTAACCCCTATCTTAGGAAAAAGTAATTTGTCCGGCATCATAATTAGTCTCGGTGGCAGTTCGATCTGGATACTAGGTTTATCGTCTATAATTTTCTTCAGTAGGAAGATATTTCCAGCCGGTGGCGGACTATACGCCTGCGCCGTCGGCGCAAGAGCGAAGATAACCACTAACAACAAGAGAATTTTTCTTGTTAACATGGTGTTGTCTTCGAGCAATACTCTAGCTGTCCTTGAAATCGGGGCAGGGCTTTTAAGCCACCGTCTGAATTTCGTTCCAGTGGCATAACTTTATTGACTATATATTCTGGTTCATCAGAGCCTTTTAGGTCGTTGGTTAGTATAGACGTGGCTGTGTGGTCGCTTATTCTCCAATATAAAGAGAAAATATTTCTGTCACCAACGATTGGTCCAAGCAAACCGCCACGATACAAATTAGCGAATACTAATGCCCCGATAATTACTGTCGCCACCACCGCAAAAATAAGATTGCGATGTATTAGTCGGATTACTGACTTTTCATTGCCTCTGTTATTCATCCTCATATTCAATATATCACTAATAATTGGTTGTCAAAACTTGACAGCATTATTGGCTAGGTTATTCTAAATATAGTAATGACTTTAAACACGGTAAATCGCATTGTTTTCGGTATAATCGCCACGGTAATTGGCCTGGCCTTTTGGGTCTCTGCACCCAAGTCGGTCACGGTTGCTGGTGTCACTGCAACCTATACTTCTGAATGGAATGCCACCAAAAATCTTATTCTTAAACGCGTACGTGATAATGGTGGTGGTAATACTGTATCTGATGAAATTATTATAGGTGTGGCGTCCTGGCAAGTTTTGGGTAAGTTTGGAGATAATGGCCCATTTTTTAAAGAGACATGGAATTCGCTAAATAGCACCATAAGATTTGAAACGGGTCGCATAATCAAAATAGTCCCCAATGATCATAGTGGTGGCTGGATTGCTGGAGCCCTCTTTCCAACTGTCGGGTTTACGATGGATTTACTGACCGTCAGTAGTAGAGAAAGAGGAGATCCGGTCAACAGTACTCAAGGAACTGAAGCCAAAGCTGTTGGTAATACTGCTTCTTGTCTAGAGAACATATCGGGCGATTGTATCTATGCCACAGGTGCCTACGGCTTCACGAATTACTATAACTGGGACGGAGACAGTGGCAACAGAAGTCGAACTAATGGCTTCGCCATCCCCACCAGGTGGGTTGTTTCAGGCACTGTCTGTGAGGCTTCAACTGACCAAGCCTGCAAGTAATTATGTTAGGCCGAGGGTCTCTACGGCTTGATTCTTCGAAGATAACCAGAGTGTCGGAGGTTTTTTTTAGTCTCGGATTGCTAATCGCTGTGATTGGAGCCGGGAAATACTTGTTTGCCGTTACCACCCCCCAGAAGCAATCGGTCGCTTTCCCCAGCTCATCAACCGAACGACGGCTAGCAATTACCAAAGCGGTACAAGATGGTACAAATACCTATGAATTCTCGACAAATTTTATCCCTGGCATCGGCACGATTAACGATCCCCAGGATTACTTGAGTAAGTGGCAGGATCAATTCAAAAACAACACCGATCCCGCTCCTTGATATCTTTTAAAATATCGGGATTAGTTTAGTAGGGTTAGTCGATAGAAGCGTCGGAGATATCTTTGAGCTTACTTATTTTCCAGGGTAATGCTCAACGCCGAAGGTAAGAAGCTAACCAAGCCGATACCGTCGGGCAAAGTGAAATCGGTCGTTCTGATAGTAATGGAGTAGGTTCCAGGCGATTGGTACGGCGAGAGATTAATCTTGATTTTGATTGTGCTGTCGACCAGGGCGGTGAGAACGTTCGAAAGACCCGAAACTAATGTGGAGACGGAAGTAGGCGTAACAGTAGTAACTTTGAGTGCAGAGCTCAAGCCATCGTAATTCAGTTCGGGGGTAATAGTTTTGACGCTACTGGTGCCTTCAACATCAATTTTAACGCTGATTTTTTGGCTCGAACCGGTGCCGGTGATACCGCTTGGTAAAGCCAGGGCGGTTGAAAGGGTAGTATCTTGATTCAGGCCAGCGACAGAAAACGGTTCAGTGGTTAATTCAGAAAGGGCCGATAGTTGGTCGATCGGACCGGTAACGGTCGCAACCGACGGGTCTAGGGTGATGGATTTAATCCAATAGCCACCAGCTACTTGACCGGTAGTGATCGGCCTAATTCCGACGGTTTTTAGGTTTCCGGCTTTAACCAAATCAATCGTCGCTTCAACTTCTGGGGGATTAAAGGACACCGAACCGATGACTTCTCCGGAGGAGGTAAGAGCAACTAGGCTGAACTTTTGACTAATTTTCTTGGTTTCACCATTTAGCTTTACCTGGATAACCGCTTGAGTTAGATCGGTTAGAACCGACTTTGGACCACTAGCCTCAACTTTGACAGGGTTAAAAACGGCTTCGTCCGGTACCAGCTCCTCGCCAGCCTGACCAGTAAATTTTGCCACAACCACAACGGTTTTCTTGATAACAGGTTCGACTGTCACCACGACGCTACGGGGATTAACCCGAACTATTGTCACGTCTTGAAGCTTGGAAGTCAGCTTAATTGGCAGATCGTAGGTACCCTCTCCTTGGGCGGCAACATCAACAACGGCAGAGAAGTTATCGGCTGTTAGTGATCGCCACTGACCGTTTTCGGCACTAACTATCACTCTCGCCGTCACCTGACTCCCAAAACTGGCCGCCATGCCAGCTGGCAAGTTCACAGCTACTAACGGTACCCCATTGGGCAGTTCGGCGGTTTTAGCACCGATACCGCTTACCAAACCAACGATTATAAACGAGCCTATTACCGAGAAAAGACCGACTAGGAAAGAATTTAAATACGGCGGTTCAGTAGTTGGCAGGCTGACCTTGCTCCCAAACAATCCCAACCAGCGATCGTCAAGAAAAAGTGGCAAACCTATTACCAGCAAGACTAAACCGAATTGAGCTAAAATATGTAAGCCCGGCAGGGTAATGTAGGCACTAATGACCAGTATGGCTAACGCTAACCCAATAAGAGCAAAGTAGTTGATATTCTTTCGTGAGTTAAAGGCCCGAACTATAAAATACAAAATTAACGCCACCAGCAATATATCAAAAGAAAAATACAGCCAGCGAGTCGTATCACCAACTCCAAACTGCATCCAACCCTGCCAAATATCTTTCAGCGTCTGCACTATCCCCTCCTAGATTTAAGTATCAAGTATCAAGTGGCAAGTTTCAAGTACGATCTCAGTGTAGTTTATGATTAAACGAAAAACCGCAAGCCATGACCCATCAAAAGCAGGTCAGCGAGCGGTTTTTCTCCTTACCTCTGTGAGTAGCGTGCGGGGGTAGGGAGCGCGAGGGGCTAGGGGGCCGCTTCGCAATTAGGCCCCCTGGTCCTCGCATTAGCCAAGCGGGCGCAGGCCGCAAAAGTTAGCTCGGAGTAACGTTACTCAACCCTAATTTTGACAAATGCTAGGACATCGCCCTTTTCGAGTGCCGGGGCGCCTTCCAAACCAACGCCGCACTGTTGCCCGACTTCGGCTTGATCAACGCTGACTTTACCGATTTTCAGCCCCGTCATTTTGGCCGTACCGATTTCTTCCTTATCGCGATAAGCAACAACTTCATCAGCCATCGTCACAATTCCTTGAGTGACGTCGCCACCGGCAATAGCGACATCTTTTTTCTGGGAGAAAACTTGCAAGATTTTCAGGCGGCCCAGTTCTTCGCGGACATAAACTGGGGTGGCAATTTTCTTTAGCTTTTCGGTAAGTAAGTCGAGGGCTTCGTAGATAATCCAAAACTCGCGCAGCTCAACGCCTTCTTTTTCGGCTAGATCTTTAATTCGTTTGGTTGGTGTCGAGTGAAAAGCCACAATAATCGCCTTGGCTGGCTTGGCGAGGTTAATGTCATTTTCATTAACGGCACCGATTCCGCTAGAAAGGATTTCAACGGTTGCATCCTTAACTTTCAATTTTGAGATAGATTCTTCCAGTGCCGCCAAACTACCGCCGACATCAGTTTTGAGAACGATTTTTAAGTGATTGTCGTCTTCGCTTGAGGCGGCTTTAGTCTTGTCGATACTTTGGGTAACCATCGTTTTAGCCACCTTCTCATTTGGGGCCACAATTAATCGATCTCCGAAGATTGGCACTGCTTTCAAGCCCATAATCATCGCTGGGGTGGCTGGGCCAGCTGAGGCAATTTGTCGGCCCAAGTCATCTTCTAAAACTTTAATTCGACCGTACGTTCCCCCAGTCACAACAACTTGGCCAGCCCGTAGCGTCCCATTATATATAAGGACGGTCGCAATCGGCCCACGCTGTTTATCCATATTGGCTTCTATGACAATCCCCTCGCTAGCGGCAGCCGGATCGGCTTTCAGCTCGAGCAAATCCGTAGTTAGAATGATCATTTCAAGGAGATGATCGACGCCTTCCCCGGTCTTAGCCGAAACTGGCACGACAACTGTTTTACCGCCCCACTCCTCTGGTGCTAGATCGTGTTCAACCAGCTGTTGCTTAACTCGTTCGATATTAGCTCCGGGCAAATCAAATTTATTGATGGCGACAATCACCGGTACATTAGAAGTTCGAGCGTGGTGAAGCGCTTCTAGTGTCTGCGGTTTAATACCGTCATCGGCGGCGACCACCAAAATCACCAAGTCGGTAATGCTGGCGCCGTGGGCTCGCAGGGCCGAAAAGGCCTCATGGCCAGGGGTGTCAACAAAAGTAATCTTGCGCTTCAGACTATCGGTAGCCTTAAATTCAATTTGGTAGGCGCTAATATGCTGGGTGATGCCGCCCGTCTCACCAGCGGCGATATTAGACTGTCGAATGAAATCCAAAAGTGAGGTTTTGCCGTGATCGACATGCCCCATAATTGTCACAATTGGTGGTCGAGGTTGCGATGTTTTGGTGTCGGTACTTTTAGTAAAAATACTAGAGGTCTGTAGTTCCGGTTCAGCCGTCCAGCCGTAATCCTCGACTAATAACGATGCGGTATCATAATCGATCGATTGGTTGATCGTCGCCATAACACCGTTTTTGATTAGTTTACCGATCACGTCGATAGCGTTGACGCCGAGCTTGTCGGCCAGCGCCCGGACGGAAATTGAATCTGGCAACTGGAGTAATTTCTTGTTAGCTTCGTCAGTCATCGGCTCCCCAAACTCACTGCGACCAAAGGAAGAAGCGAGCGAAGCGACAAAAGGCAAAAGTCAAAAGTCGAAACTGTAACTAGTAACTCAAAAGTTTTGAGCTTTGAGTTGTAATTTTGAGCTTTGAGCTTTGAGTTTTGAGTCGCGACGCTTTTCATTTCTTCTTACCTTCAGCTGGTTCTGCCTCAATCACCACCCCAGCTTCAACCGTTTCTTCGGCTTCAGACACCACCGTCAGCGACACCACTTTGTCACTACCACTCGAACGCATCAAGATTACGCCCGAGGCCTGACGAGAAAGTTTCTTGACCGAAGTAATTGGAATTCGAATCACTTGGCCGGAGTCAGAAACAATAATTAAATCGCGCGACTGCTTGGTGATAACTGTACCTCCGGCCAATAAACCGGTTTTAGGAGTCAGTTTAGCGATCCGAATACCGCTGCCTCCCCTGTGTTGATTGCGGAATTCTTTGACATCAACTTTTTTGCCGATACCATTTTTAGAGATGACGCAGATGGCTTCGCTTTCGCCAGTTAGAACTGTCGTCTCAATAATCTGGTCGTCACCCTTCAAACGCATACCGCGAACACCAGCGGCGCTTCGACCCATCGCCCGCGCTTCCGATTCGTTGTATAAAATGACTTGGCCATTTTTAGTCATTTGGGCGATTTCGTCCGTACCGGTTGTCCGCTTCACCCAGAGCAAAATATCTTTGGGCTTGAGGCCAATGGCGGCAACACCGTTTTTGCGAACATTCTTAAAGGCTTCGGTTGCGACCCGCTTAACGACACCGAGTTTGGTGGCGAAGAAGAAGAAGCCGGCCCGATCTTTATCTGGCATAGTAATCAAGACCGTCACTTTTTCTTCGGCGTTAATCCTAATTAAGTTCGGCAGAGCGATGCCTTTGCTCTGACGGCTGGAGGCGGGAATCTCGTAGGCTTTGATGGTGAAGACTCGGCCAGCATCGGTGAAGAACATAATGTCGTCGTGTGTCGACGCAAAGACGATATCAACCACGGCGTCGTCGTCGCGGGTGGACATACCGATGACGCCCTTGCCACCGCGGTGTTGACTCTTGTAGGTATCGGCCGGGAGGCGCTTAACATAATTGCCTCTTGTCAGACTAATTAAGACCGACTCTTCGGGGATTAAATCGATCGCTGTCAGTTGGCCGAGCGCTTCCGGACGAATCTCTGTTTTGCGCTCGGTACCAAATTTGGCTTTGGTTTCTGATAATTCGTCTTTGATAATCTTCTGGATTCGAGCTGGTTTGGCTAGAATATCTTCTAAATCAGCAATCAGTTTCATGACGGCATCGTACTCGTCGTAAATGCGCTGACGCTCCAGATTGGCTAATTGCGACAGGCGCATATCCAAGATGGCGTTGGCTTGAATGTCGGATAATTTAAATTGTTTGATCAACTCACTTTTGGCTTCGTCGCGGTCTTTTGACGCCCGAATCAGCTTGATGAT
>CAYHNZ010000010.1:0-24673 GCA_964358205.1 uncultured Candidatus Saccharibacteria bacterium
GGTTGCTTATGAAGACCTAGATGCTGGAGCCCTGGGCGGAGAGCTAGTGGATATCGTTAGCAAAACTTCCAAGCTCCTTGCTAACTTGCGTGGCCCGTTGGTTACTTAAGGCCGATCCGAGTGCTATTGACAAATCAAAGTCAATTTAGTACTCTTAGTTTAAGAAAATCCCCTGCCGGAGATTTACAAGTCTCCAATCGGTGGGGATTTTTGTTTAATCGGGTGGGAAAACAGAAATGAAATGTTTTTCTTTTGATCTTGAATCCTCTCTAACCTGGACATAAAACAATTCATCATTTGGGCTATTACCGGCGAAACGATAGAGATTGTCTCCACTTTCTTTACGACTGGTTGGCTCGATAGTACTGAACTGAATCAATTCTAAAGCGCAGGGATAGAATTTAAGTCGTCGCTTCCGGTCACCAAAGTTTTTCTTTTCAAGATGTTGCCAAAACTGTGTCAGGAATATCTTTTCCTTACCGAAATACATCGATCGAAGATACGGCTTCCTCTTGGTCCGATTCTCGATTTTGTGAAAAAGTTTTCTAGCAACCGGTGCGACATCAGAATACCTCCTGCCGTAAATTGGTTTTGTTTTGCACCGATAGCTTCCGTCGGCCATATCTTCCGATTGTATCAGGAAAAATTAACTCAAAAATCAGGGCGAATAACCTTGGCGATGGTGGCTATTTATGGTATGGTAACCCCGCTTTCAATCGTGAAGGCCAATGGTTTAACAACAGGAGGCAAGTCGTGTCTACGGCAAGTCAAATTCAAGAAAAAGAAAAGAAATTCGGCGACGATGCGGGGTTACTGCATCAAGTCGCTCTGTCGCTTCGGGCAGTCTGCAAAGACGAGACCGAAGCCCGTGTAGTAGCTACCAGGCTGGCTCACGATCGCCCGTTTCTGACGAAAGTGGTCACGCTAGCGCTTGGTAAGCCCAAGCGAAGCCGATTCTCAAAGGGATTGGTCGATAGCGACCTGCTCGAGCCAGTTACGACCGTTTCAGTCGGAGCGGTCAAGGCCTTCAGTGCCAGGGAGAAATTCCAGATCAGCACCCAGGATGGTGTGAAGATCGGCGGGCTCGGCGATAACTTCAAAAAGCACTTTCTTGCCGGCACCGGCAAGATCGAGCTCGATGTCCCGGCCCAAAAATTGCGGGTCCACAAGCTCCGCAGGAACTTATTCGACCGTCCGATTCTCGTCGAACTTGGCGGTGAACTGGTCGTGGAGACCTACCTGGCGACAATGTTCGCCCGGATGAAGAAGCAAGGTATGGGTCAAGCCGGCGTTTTGATCGTCGATGGCAAAGCTAATATCTTTTACATCAAGGACGACAAAGGGGTGCTCTGGGCGGTTCTCTGCCGTTGGGACGCTGACAACGGCGCTTGGTATGTCGAGGCCTATCCGGTCACGAGCCCGTACGATTGGGGTGCTGGCTCCCAGGTGCTCTCCCGCTGATTCTCGAGCCCTTTGATCTTTTGGTATCTCTGGGCTCTCGAACCCTTTGGCTCTTTGTCGCTTTGGCGATGGGGAGCCATTTTGTTACAATCAATTTTGAAATCGTGAAGCCCAACGGCCATTGGCTTTTGGCCACGAACAAACCCTAATTATTATTCACAAAAATTAGATTTTGAAGCCTTTTTAAGGCATAATACAGGGGTGAAAAAGACCTACATCACCACTAGCATTGCATATGTAAACGCCGAGCCGCATATCGGTTTTTTGTACGAGCTCTTGGCGGGGGATGTTCTGAAACGACACTACCAGTCGCAAGGTGAATCAGTTTTCTTCCTGACCGGCACCGACGAACATGGCATTAAAGTTGCTCAAGCGGCCACGGTGGCAGGTAAAGAGCCACAACAATTTGTCGACCAAGTTTCGAAGAAATTCGAAGCCCTAGGTCAGGATTTCAATATTGATTTCGACTACTTCATCCGTACCACCAACCCCCAACATCAAAAGTTTGTCCAAGAAAAATGGTTACAGCTCGAAAAAGCCGGCGTTTTGAAAAAGAAAAAATACACTGGCCTTTATTGCTCCGGTTGCGAAGCCTTCAAGACCGAAGGCGAGATCGAAGGCGGTAAGTGCGCCATCCACGAAAAAGAACTAGAGAAAATTGAAGAAGAGAATTGGTTCCTAAAGATTCACGATTTTAGATTTAAGATTAAAGAATGGATAAATGAGGCGGTGTTTCCGGTTAGTCGGCGTCAGGAAGTGATTAATATTCTCGATTCGGGGGCTTACGACGAGGTGTCGGTTTCTCGCTCGCGCGAGCGCTACGGTTGGGGCGTGCCGGTGCCAGGCGACGAGGGCCAAATTATGTATGTCTGGGCCGACGCCTTGTTCAACTACATTTCGGGTCCAGAAATACATTTCGGAACGTCCGCCAGCCGGCGGATGTGGCCGGCCGACATTCAAATTATCGGCAAAGATATCTTGAAGTTTCACGCCATCATCTGGCCGGCTTTGCTTCTGGCTTGTGGCTACGAATTACCGAAAAAATTACTGGTGCACGGGTTTATCAATGTCGACGGCAAAAAGATGTCCAAAAGTTTGGGCAATGTCATCGCCCCCCAACAATTGCTCGAACGATACGGCGTTGAGGCCAGTCGCTACCTCATTTTCCGTGGCCTATCGTTTGATGACGACAGCAACTTCACCTGGGCTGATTTTGACCACCTCTACAACGGGGAACTAGCCAATGGGTTGGGTAACTTGGTCGCTCGAATAATTGGCATTACTAAGAATCTGGACACATATTCTCTACCAGAACTGGCTCTACCGACCGCTGTCGAAAAAGAATTTGATTTTAGGGGGGCGCTCGGCACTGCTAACCAGCTAATCAATCGGGCTGATGGAATTATTACTAGCGAAAAACTCTGGGAGCATTCGGATACTAAAATCTCACTGATCGATGCCGCTGTCAGTCATCTTCTGGAAGCGACTCGAATTCTTGAACCATTTATGCCCAACACGGCAGTTGAAATTCGTCGCCAGCTGACCGAGCTTGATTCGAAGCCGCTTTTCCCCCGCCTACGCTCCCTCCTTCGCTAAAAGCTACGGAAGGGCAAGAAAGCTACGGCGGGCAAGCCCGACCTAACCAGCGAAGTCTAAAGGCATAAGGCTAAAGTCTAATTTAAGTTTCAAGTAGCAAGTTTTGAAAGTATGGTACTTAAAACTTTAGACTTCAGACTTAGTTCAGACTTGAGACTTTAGACTTCAGATTTTATAATTTCCCAGCTATGCTGGGATTATGTTCTCCGCTCTCATCGCCGCTTTGGGTAATGCCAGTGGCTTAATTATTGATAAAGTCGCCCTAACTCGTCGTCAGGTGCCGTTGCGGATTTTCATTCCGGTCGTTTTTACTTTTCTTTTTGCCTTTACGATCATCTTCACTCCACTTTTCGGTTTTGCCGATTGGCAGACGGCGCTCTTGCCGAACAATCTGTTTCTCACCCTTCTAATGATTGTCATCGCTATTTCCTGGAATGTCTTGACCTACCAGAGCCTACAGCGCGAATCGGTTCATCAACACGAGGTTATTTTAATGACCGGGCCGATTGTGACAATCTTACTAGCGGCGCTGTTTTTTCAGGAAGAATTCAATTTGACGATCTTTGCCCTTGGGCTTATTGCCAGCTTGGCGATGCTGATTGCTCGAACGGAACGGCATCATTTTAAGATCAGCAAAATCGCCTACAACCTCTTTCTGGCGGTTGTTCTGATGTCGATTGAGAATATCATCATTCGCGAGCTTCTTTACTCCTATTCACCAATCTCTCTCTATGCTATCCGAACATTCTTTTTGGCGGGATTCTTCTGGCTCTATTACCGTCCGAAGCTCTCGGAGGTTAGGGGGTCGCCACTATGGTTGCTGGGAGCTTCCGGTGCGGTTGGAGCCGTATCGATGATCGCCCGTTTCTACGCTTTTGGTTCGTTTGGCGTTATCTTCACGACTCTTATCTCAACCCTGGCACCAATTATCGTCTTTGTTGGGTCGTGGGAGATACTTCATGAGCGAATCCGACTTCGAGTGATCGTTGCCTCGTTAGTTATCTTGGTTTGCGTGGCCGTAGCAACAGTACTTACTGATATGCTCTGATGCGGGGAGTCGACACTCATACCCATTTGGACTTCCCGCAATTTGATGCCGATCGAGTTGGGCTAATCGCCGCATTAGCCGCAGAAGAAATTGGGGTGATTAACGTTGCCACTGACTGGGAATCAAATCAAAAAGTCGTCGATCTGGCTAACAATAACGACTTGGTTTGGGGGGCGGTGGGTTTGCACCCGACCGAAATTAATCCCAATACGCTAGCCGATCTAACTGATCAACTGGCAGGGCTGGAAACTTTAGCTAGGTCTAATCAGAAGGTTGTCGCTATCGGCGAAGTTGGGCTCGATTACTATCGAGAGGAGTCAAGATCGCAAGCCGAAACTCAAAAAGCGGTTTTGCGGCAATTTCTGACCTTGGCGGCTGAACTTAATTTGCCGGTGATTTTTCATTGTCGCGATGCTTATGGTGACTTGCTAACCATGTTGGCTGATTACCCGAAGACAATGGGAGTAATTCACTGCTTCACCGGTTCGGCTGACGAAGCAAAAAAGTTTCTGGATTTAGGACTGTTTATTTCATTCACTGCCACCATTACCTATGAAGCCAACGACAATCAGCGCCAAACGGTTGCAACGGTACCGCTAGAAAAAATGTTTCTAGAAACCGATAGCCCATTTTTGGTACCACAGGCTCGTCGGGGTACTCGGAACGATCCACGAACCATTCTTGAAGTCGCCCGAACAATCGCCGCAGTCAAGAAAGTAAGTGAGGAAGAAGTCTTGAAACAAACAACCGCTAATGCAATAGGATTTTTTGGCCTAGCGCCAAAAAATCAGAATCAAGAATGAAGAATTTAGAGTTAAGAATTAATTATCGAAACCCATTTCTATATTCCAAATTCCTAATTCTTAATTCCTCCCTCCCATGAACTGGGTTGACCTTATTATTCTCGGAGCTTTCCTGTTTTACTTTTTCGAGGGAATTCGTCGAGGCTTTATTGAGCAAACGCTAGAGCTGATCGGATTCTTTGTGACCATTTTCTTAGCCCTGCTGGGCTATCACTATTTTGGCGCTCTGGTGATGGAAAAAACCGGCATTCAACGCCCAGCGTCCGACCCGATCGCTTTCATTGTCCTTTGGTTCTTGTACCAAGTTATATATTCACTAATTTTGCGCTTCACCTATCCCAATATTCCGGCGAAAATCCGCCAAGCCCTACCCAATCGGTTGGCGGGGCTAGTCCCGGCGTTTTTGAAAGGCATGGTTATCCTCTCGGTCATCTTAACTGTTGTCATTTCAGTGCCGGTGCCAGCTAAGTTGAAGTCGGAAATCAGCAATTCATTACTTGGCAGTCGGTTTGTCAACAACTCGGCGACAGTTGAGAGTTATATCAACAAAATTGCCGGAGGCGACCTCAAAGAATCGCTGACGTTCTTAACAATACCGACGCAGACTGAACAGATTGTCGAACCCAGTGAAAAGGTTGATCTGAAATTCACCACGAACGAGACTTCAATCGATGAAGCCTCCGAAACCAAGATGTTCCAATGGGTTAACGAGGAACGGGTTAAGGCGGGGGTCAAGCCCTTAAAGCTCGATGCTAAACTAACCGGGGTTGCCCGGGCGCATTCGCAAGATATGTTTAATAACGGCTATTTTGCCCACGAAAATCCCGCTGGCCTATCGCCATTTGATCGAATGGCTAGAGACGGCATCACCTTTGAGGTAGCCGGTGAAAATTTGGCTTACGCCCCGTCAGTCGAGTTGGCCCATAGCGGGCTAATGCGTTCGCCCGGGCATCGAAAGAATATCTTGAGCCCTGACTACGGCCACGTCGGCTACGGCATTATCGACGGGGGAATCTACGGCAAGATGTTTAGTCAAGAGTTTACGGATTGATTTTTAGAAATCCAGAATCAAAATTTGCCACTGCGTGGCAGGAGCTTTTTTTGCAAAGGACGGGGGCTTAGTTGCGAAGCAGCCCCCATCCTCTGCACTCCACCCCCGCACGCTCGCTTTCGCGAATAAGGAATCGCCGAAAATTTCGCTAAGCTGCTGCCGCGATAATTTCCGGCTAGATGTTATTAGGATAGACCGGAAGGATCGCTGTTCAAACTCCCGTTTTTGTTAATTATTAAGCCATGGCTCGCCACTTTTTGACTATCAGGATATTAGAAGAATGGCTCGCGGTTTTTCGGTTGATTAGGATAAAGAAAAGGCCGGGCGAAACTTTGGGTTTCGTCCGGCCGGGAGGTCTTCCTATAAACTCATAAGCTTGCTCGTCTCGTATTCCAGCGTCATTCGGTCTTGAATACCTTTTGGGGTCACGACACTATAACGATCGAGCGTATCTACCCGAGACCCAAAAACGTTCGCGTTACTAATGAGTAGCAACGATCGTTTAATCCGGACATAAGACATAAGATTGTTACAGCAGCAGGTGGCTAGCATAGTGTACTTGCCATCGTGCTCTCTGACCCAGTCCTTCACCTTTCGTAGCGGTCTTTCCTGCTCGAAAAACCACCAGTCGCCATTTTTGTCATGTGCGCCGTGCGCCATCAGTACCCTGATTGAACGTGGTAGCTTGTGGCGTCTTTGCCAAGCGTCGAGAAACAGACTCCAGAGCCTTTCGTCAACGATCATCTCGCTTAGCACTTCCTCAAAGCTTCTAACGGTCAAATGTTCGAGGAATTCCTCATCACCTACTAGCCCATCGTCCTCCTCTAAGTGATCTACCGAGACATCGTATATGAGTTGCCAGTCGTTAATTTCCGAATTAATGATCTTCACATCCACCTCCATGGAGTATGTCTGAATGAATTCTAGCGTTCCATCTTAAAATGTCAATGGTTGTAGCTGACTTTTTCAGGCTAAGATGGTAGAATTTGGCGGATGGCAAACAAGGGTCGGGTGGCGATGTTGATGAGTGGAGGAGTCGATTCTTCGGTGTCGGCCGCTCTTTTAAAGGAGCAGGGCTACGATGTCATTGGCTTTTACATTTTAGGGTGGCTCGGCACTCCGGATTTTCCGTGTCCTTGGCAGAAAGAGGAAGCTGACGCACGAGCCGTCGCTGACCAACTCGGAATCCCGTTTCACACCATCAACCTCTCGAAAGTTTACGAGAAAGAAGTAATTGACCGCTTCTTTGCCGGTTACCAGGCCGGAGTAACGCCGAATCCCGACATTCTCTGCAACCGCGAAATTAAATTCAAAGCCCTCTGGCAGGAGATCCGGCAGTTTGAGTGCGATTATATTGCAAGCGGGCACTATGCGAGTACGCAGCCAGTAGCTTCTAGCTTGAAGCAACTAGCAAATAATGCTGATACCAAAAAGCCAGTAGCCAGTAGCCAGTTGCCAGTAGCCGGAATCTTTAAGCCTAAAGATTCCGCCAAGGACCAAACGTACTTCTTGTGGGGAATCGAGCCGGCGATGTTGCCGAAAATCATTTTCCCACTAAGCGAATTAACTAAGCCAGAGGTTCGTCAATTGGCTAAGAAATATAAATTACCGACGGCGACCAAGAAAGATAGCCAGGGGATCTGTTTTGTCGGGCCGCTAAAGGTCCGTCAGTTCTTGGCCTCTAGAGTTAAAACAAAACCAGGGGAAGTTTATCTGATCGACGGTCGTAAAGTGGCGACTCATCAAGGCGTCGAGCTCTATACCATCGGCCAGCGTTTAGCGGCGGGATCAGTTGATTGGACTGGCGATGTCCCGCCACTATTTGTGATTGCCAAAGATATCAAGAATAATCGGCTGATTGTCAGGTCGGATGCTCAAACTTATGGAAAGTATTTAGAGGCCGGTTCAATCAACTGGCTTGCCTCGAGCCCGGTCGAGAGGCTGACCGAGTCACCAGGTTCGGTGAAGAATGAAAAACTGAAAACTGGAAACTGCTCGCCGGCCGTAGCCTTGGCGAAGGCCGGGAAACTGAAAACTGGAATTGAGCTATTGGCCAAAATCCGTTATCGTCAAGAAGATGTCCCAGTCAAGGTTCTTAAAATCAGCTCGAGATTATCGGTTGAATTTTGTCAAAAAGCCCGAGCCATTACGGCCGGACAATCGATCGTTTTTTACTCAAAAGAAGGCCAGTTACTTGGCGGTGGGATTATTGAGCGAGTAGCTGAACAAGATGCGATCATTCAACGACTTACCCAAACTCTCGGTCAAGCCAAGGTTTAAATTTATTCGCCACATCCTGCTCGGCGTCTCGTTTTTACTAGTTTTAGGCGCTGGCTATGTCCTTGGTCAAAGCACGGCTAACGGCCGAGAAAAATTAAATTTGAGCCAGTTCTGGCAGGCCTACGACATTATCGATCGTCGTTTTGTTGGATCGATCGATTCTACCAAGGCCACCGAGGGTGCAATTTCCGGTTTAGTCGAAAGTCTCGGCGATCCGTTCAGCTCCTTTTTAGCGGCGCAGGCCAAAAAAGATTTAGACAGCGAGCTGTCTGGACAATTCGAAGGAATTGGCGCCGAGCTAACCCTAAAAAATAATTTAATTACAGTCATCGCACCGCTTAGCAGTTCGCCAGCTGCGTCCGCTGGGCTAAAAGCCAAAGATGTAATTATTAAAATCGACGATTCCTCAACTGAATCAATGACGTTAGACGAGGCGGTATCGAAAATTCGTGGACCAAAAAACACTACCGTCAAACTCACTGTGGCTAGAGAAAGACAGGATGCGCTAATCGAGCTAACTATTACCCGAGCTAATATTCTGGTCAAAAGCGTTAAGACTAAAACTCTTTCCGATAATATCGTCTATATTGAAATTACCCAATTCGGTGACGACACCGTCGATCTTTTTAAAAGCGCTGTCGCCGAAATTGCCAAGCAAAACCCCAGGGCGATTATTCTCGATCTGCGCAATAACCCCGGCGGCTATTTGGACGACGTGGCACCAGTGGTCGGCCAGTTTATTGCCCCTAGTGTGGTGGTTAAAGAAAGATATAAGGACGGGCGGATCGACGAAATTCGTTCAGGCGAGGTGCCTTCTCTTCCTAGCACCCCGCTCTACGTGCTAATTAACGGTGGCTCGGCTTCGGCGGCCGAAATTGTCGCCGGTGCCTTGCAAGACTACGGTCGAGCCAAACTAATTGGTCAGAAATCTTTTGGCAAGGGCTCGGTCCAAGAAATTATGCCGATGAAAAATGGCGCCGCTTTGCGCCTAACGATTGCCGAGTGGTTGACGCCCAAGGATCGTCAGATCAATAAAAAGGGTATCGAACCTGATATAGTTGTCGAGGGCGACAAAACCGCCGACAGCGACCCGGTTTTAGCGAAAGCAGTGGAGCTGGCAGGCAAGTAGCCAGCAAGGCTAAAGTTACAAGGCTGAAGTCTGAAGTAAGGCTTAAGTATTAAGTGTCAAGTTTTTGGAACTTGTGACTTGTTTTTTAAATTAGACTTTAGACTTGAAACTTTAGACTTTATTACCGATGATTGAGTCTATGACGGATTCTCTTATTACCGATCGGGAAGCTGAAGAAATCGTCAGCTTGCCCAGCGGCGTTGCTGCCAAAATCCGCACACCGCTGTTGGTAATATTTGGCATTTTAGTGGTTGTAATTGCGACGTTGCTGGTGATGGTACTGCTGTCATTACGCGGTTCGCGAACCGGTTGGGAATCAATCTTACCGTTTTTAAATCAAAGATCATCGCAGGGCTTGCAAACAAATTAGCGAATGTTTAATATCAAATTATAATGACAACTCTATGGATTGTACTTGGGTTAGTTGGACTTTTTCTCCTCTGGCTAATCGCTACCTATAACAGCTTGGTCAAACTCAAGAATCGGACCGACGAAGCGGCCAGCGACATCGATGTCCAAACCAAACGCCGATACGACTTAATTCCTAACTTGGTAGAAACAGTTAAGGGCGTCGCCAAGCAAGAGCAAACTGTTTTTATCCAGGTAACCGAAGCTCGCGCGGCGGCCATGGGCGCCCAGGGTATGGCCGACAAAGCCGAGAAAGAAAATATGTTGAGCGAAACCTTGAAATCGCTCTTTGCCGTTACGGAAAACTACCCCGATTTGAAATCGTCCCAGAACTATCTTCAGCTCCAAACTGAATTGACTGACACTGAAGACAAAATTCAGGCCTCCAGACGCTTCTACAACGCTAACGTCCGCGATATTAATATCAAGATCGAAGTTTTCCCAACCTCGATTTTTGCCGGCATGCTCGGCTACGCCAAACGGGAATTCTTCGAAGCGGCTGGTGCCGAAAAAGAGCCGGTCAAAGTCGCCTTCTAGTCTCCGGTCTTTTCGATACAATTAGGTCATGAAAAAGTTGCTACTAGGGTTTTTCGTTGCCCTACCGTTTCTGCTAATTGTGCCGGTTAGGGCAACGGAGCCAACTAGTGACTGCGTAATTCGTGATTTTCAAGGGCGGTATTTGCTCAATATTGATGCGACTCTAACGGTAAGGGAGTTTCTGAAAGTGGACTGCGGCAGTCTGCCAAATAAGCACGGTATTTTTCGTATCTTGCCCACCCAGGTTTCGCGCCCTAGCGGCTTCTACAATCAAACTAAAATTGACCTCGTCTCAATCACCGATGGAACGGATTCGGGTCTTCGGTACGAGACCATCAGAGATCCGGCTAACCATACTTTAACCTGGAAAATTGGCGATCCGGACACTACCATTTCCGGAATTATCGATTATAAAATTGAGTATGTTGTTCATAATGCCACTTACGACACCAACGGCCAGACGATTTTTAGCTGGAATCTGTCCGGAAATTTTTGGCAGTTACCGATTGATCGTTTTCTCGGAATTGTTACTCTACCAGCTGGCCTGACATTACCCGAAGTAAACACAAAACTTTACGATGGTTTCTTGGGTAGTCCGACTAATACCTACTCGACACTTGGCATCTCGAGCGGTACAAGCGGACCAGAGTTCGCCGTCGAAAACCAAAAAACTTTTCTTCCTGGTATCGGGGCAACGTTCTATGCCAGTTTTCCAGTCGGTGTTGTGACAGCCTACCAGCCAACATTTCTAGAACGATATGGCGCTTATCTCTGGTGGCTCCTGCCGATATTGACCTTTATCATTCTTTTCAGGCTTTGGAGTCAAAAGGGCCGAGACCCCAAACTCAACAGCCCGGAAATGGTGCAGTACGAACCACCACGAGGCCTAACACCGCTTGAGGCCGGTCTTTTAGAGACGATGGGTAGACTTCGATCGCAATTTTTAACCGCCACAATTATTGACTTGGCGGTGAGAAAATGTCTAACAATCACCGAAATTCCTGGCGGGTTTCTGAAGAAAGAGGACTATCTATTAACCCTTCTGGTTTTTGATTACTCAAAGCTTAAAAGCTACGAAACGACGATCTTAAGCAAGCTTTTCAGTGCTATCGAACCAGGAAAAACCACTAAAATTTCTGACCAGAACGACCATTTCTACACGGTAATTAAAGATGTCGAGGAATTTGGTCGAGACATACTTGTTGCTCAAGACCTGCTTGATAAAGGAGGGGCTATCTGGAAAAGAGGGACGATGATTTTCGCATCAGTTACACTTGTTGGTGGCATTTCTAGTGCACTTATTGGATATGGAGCTAGCGGTTGGGCATTGGTAATGACGGGGATTATCGGTTTCTCCTTCGCCTTAATAATGGATCGCCGCACAGCAGAAGGAGCAAAAGCCTACTGGGAGTTACGCGGATTTAAGGAATATATCAGCAAGGTTGATAAGTACCGGATGAAGTTTTACGAACAAGAAAATATTTTTGAAAAATATTTACCGTATGCCGTCGCTTTTGGCTTGACCGGTAAGTGGGTTAAGGCCTGTCAGCAACTGTACACCGAGAAGAATTTGCCAATGGTTCTACCGCTGTGGTACATCGGCGGGGCTGGGTTCGATGTCTCGAATATCGATTCTGCTATCAGCTCACTCTCGTCGCAAATGGGATCTAGTTTGTCCAGCTCGCCATCGAGTTCAGGGAGTGGTGGCGGCGGATTCTCCGGCGGAGGCGGTGGTGGCGGGGGCGGGGGGAGCTGGTAAAAAAATCACCCCGGATGGGGTGGATCTAGTGAGAATCTGACTCAAACATTAATCTCAAGGCGTCATTAAGGTTAGCATCAGCTCCGATCACATCCAACTTTTCTCCTACCTTTATGAGCCCGGGTATGAGAACATTTTCGCAGTGATCTTTAATCTGTCGGAATTCTTGAGCCGTGTACTGGATTACGGGCACAGTACCGCTCAAAGCCTCAATGACAATTTGGTTATCATCTGCCCTTTCAAGCGGCAGTAACCAATCTAGATGATCTTCTTTTTCCCAGATAGTGAAGAATATTGCCTGGCCTGCAAACTCCCTATCTTCACAAATAGAGGAACGCAAAAGGTCATCAACTACCATGATACGATCGAAAACACGCACCGTTTTCACCAGGAGACTTTTTGGTTTTTTTCTAAAGAGCATGGGATACCTCGAAGGTGAGTAAATAATAGCCTTTTTTAAGGTAAAATAATACTAATGTATAACCAAATCGATTCTAACAAACGCCGAACAATCTACCTGTTTTTCTTCTTCTCGCTGTTCATCATCGGGGTTGGTTGGGCGTTTAGCTATGTTTACGACTCGCAGGCGATACTTTTTATCGCCGTGGCGATCGCTATCTTCCAGAGTTGGTTTAGCTATTATTTTTCCGATTCTGTTTCGCTGGCAGTCGCCGGGGCCAAGGAAGCGCCGGTGGCCCAATTTCAGGAGCTTCACCGCATCGTTGAAAATCTAGCCATAACCTCTGGTTTGCCCAAGCCGAAAATATATGTCATCACCGATCCGTCACCCAACGCCTTTGCGACCGGTCGTAATCCTAAACACGCCTCTGTCGCGGTGACGACAGGCTTGCTGGAGGTTATGGAGAAACGGGAGTTGGAAGGGGTCTTGGCGCACGAGCTCTCGCATGTTGGCAATTATGACATTTTAGTGATGACAGTCACCGTCACTTTAGTCGGGGTGATAGTCCTGCTTTCGGACATCTTTATGAGATCATTATGGTGGCGGGGGAGAGACGACAACAACCGCGGCGGTGGCTACCTAATGCTGATCGGTATTGCTTTGGCGATACTGGCGCCAGTTTTTGCCAAACTAATATCTCTAGCTATTTCCCGTAAACGGGAGTACCTAGCCGATGCCTCTGGTTCGCTGATGACAAGATTTCCCGAGGGGTTAGCTTCGGCTCTAGAGAAGATAGAAAAATATGAACAACCGATGAAATCAGCTAACCGAGCAACGGCTCACCTATATATCAACGAACCGTTCGGGGTTGATGACCGCAAACAATCGTGGCTGACGACCGTAATCTCGACTCACCCACCAATCGCCGACAGAGTTGATAAGCTAAGAAAGATGTAATGTCGGCGAGTTTTCAGTTACTACGAGACACAGTCGAGGAGCGAGCGCCAGCGACATCAGTTTTCAGTTTTCAATTAATTTTCAAGTTCCAAAATGAATTTTCAGAATAAAGAGGAGACAAGCAAGCGGGTAGAGAAACTTCGGACAACGATTGATGACTATCGCTACCGCTATCATGTATTAGACGATCCGAGCGTATCAGATAGTATTTATGATTCTCTTACTCGAGAACTGAAACAGATTGAAAAAGAATATCCTGATTTATTGACGGCGGATTCGCCGACACAAAGAGTGGGCGGGGAGCCACTAGAAAAATTCAGGAAAATTAGTCACACCACGCCGATGTTATCGCTGAACGACTCTTTTTCCCACAACGAAGAGGTTGAATGGCTTGAGCGCATTACTAAGCTCGAACCCAGGGTCGCCAAGTCGGCCTTCTACTGTGAGCTGAAAATGGACGGTTTGGCCTGTTCGCTGAAATATCGAGATGGCCTTTTCTATCAAGCGGCCACTCGAGGCGACGGTTATGTTGGAGAGGATATCACCGCCCAAGTCAGGACTATTCAGGCGGTACCGCTCCGTTTACGGGGCGAAGCCAATGGCGAAATTGAGGTTCGGGGCGAAATTTATATGCCTAAAAAGTCGTTTGACAAATTGAATGCCGAACGGGAGAAAACCGGCCTGCCGCTTTTTGCCAATCCTCGTAACGCTGCCGCTGGCTCGGTTCGTCAGCTCGACCCAAAATTGACCGCTAAACGGGACTTAAGTTTCACGGCGTACCAATTGCTTCTAGCTGAACCAATCAAGCACCATCACCAAGAGCACCAGGAATTAGAGAAATTGGGCTTCCGCGCTAATGTCAAAGAAAACAGAGTCGTCAGTACGCTGTCGCAAGTTCTAGACTATCAGCATCACGCCGCCGAAATCAGGGAAAGTTTGCCGTTTCAGATTGATGGCGTAGTTGTTCAGCTAGACGACAGGGAACTGTTCAGAAAATTGGGGGTAATCGGCAAAGCGCCACGAGCGGCGATTGCTTTCAAATTTGCTCCGACAGAAGTGACCACCAAACTTCTCGATATTTTAATTCAAGTCGGCCGACAGGGGACAATGACGCCGGTAGCCGTACTCGAACCGGTTGAAATCCACGGCGTTACGGTTAGTCGGGCAACGCTACACAACGAAGATGAGATAAAACGCAAAAATATTTTGATCGGTGATACTGTCATCGTTCGCCGAGCAGGGGATGTCATTCCGGAAGTGGTTGGACCAGTTGAGAAATTGCGTTCAGGTAAGGAGAAAGCATTTAATTTTCCTAAGATATGCCCAGTTTGTGGCTCGACGATCGAACGCAAAGAGGGCGAGGCGGCCTACCGCTGTACGAATAAATCGTGTTTGGGGTCGCGTATTCTCCAGCTACGTCATTTTACGACCAAAGGAGCTTTTGACATCGTTGGTTTGGGGCCGAAAGTGATTGACCGGTTGTATGATGCCGGATTGATTGCCGACCAGGCCGACATCTATCAGCTCAAAGCCGGTGATATCGCCCAATTAGAGGGATTTGGTGAGCAGTCAGGCGAAAATATTATTGCCGCCATAAACGCTCGGCGAAAAGTTGGTCTACGTCAGTTTGTGTATGGTCTAGGCATCCGCCATGTCGGCGTTGAAACGGCCGAAGCCCTCGCCCAACATTTTGGCTCACTCGATAAAATCCGCCAGGCCAAACTGGAAGATTTGCAACAAGTGCCCGATATTGGCCCGATCGTCGCTAAATCCCTTGATACATTTTATTGTATCAAGGCTAATCAACATTTAATTGATCGGTTGCTCAAAGAGGTTAAAATTACTGCTCCGGAAAAATCAAAATTCGGTACTTTATCTGGTAAATCGATCGTTTTTACCGGAACCCTTCAGACCATGACACGCCCGGAGGCCCAGCAGAAAGCCCGCGAGCTAGGGGCGGATATCAACGACTCTGTCTCTAAAAATACCGATATTGTCGTAGTCGGTGCCAACCCCGGCTCCAAAGCCGCCAAGGCCAAAGAACTGGGTGTAACAATCTTGAGCGAGCAGGAGTTTGAAAAATTAACTAGTTGACGACCATACAAGGTTTGTATAGACTGAAATAACGATGGATACAAAGACAATCAACCTTTCCCTGCCAAGAGAGCTGCTTCAAGACGCCGACCAGGTGGCCAAACTTCAGTACCGAAGTCGCAGTGAACTTATGCGAGAAGCTTTGCGCCGGTTTATTAGTATCGCCCGCTTTGAAGAGTTGAACGCTTACGGAGAGCGCCAAGCCAAGAAGTTAGGTTTGAAACCAGCGGACGTTAACCGCCTAATTGCCGAAGTTCGTGCCGACGTTTGATTCGATTTATGAAAATTGTCCTCGACACCAATGTTCTGGTGTCGGCAATTGTCTTTGGCGGCAAGCCAAAAGAGCTCATTATCCGAGCCATTGAATCCGGGACTATCCTTTACATCTCAACTTTCATCGAGGACGAGCTCCAGCGGGTGCTTAAAGAGAAATTTTCTTTCAGCGAAGAGAGATTAAGTGAAGCTGGGCGTTTTGTCGCCGATACTTTTACTAAAATTGAACCTAAAGATGTACCAAAAATAATCAAGCGCGACATTTCTGACAACAATATTCTGGCTTTAGCCAAGGCAATCCAAGCCGACTTCATCATCTCCGGTGACAACGATCTACTTGAGCTTGTTTCTTATCAGAAGATCCCAATCCTGACACCCGACAAGTTTCTTGAATCCAGGAACTAGGGTTGGCTCCAAAGCCGCCAAGGCCAGGAAATTGGGGGTAAAGATTCTGAGTGAAGAAGATTTTCAAAAATTGCCTTCCTAACCCTTTCTTTTGTTCTTGGAAATTGGTAATCTGTATTTGCTCAACTGGAAACTTGGAGTCCGCATCGTGTAGGAGCCTTGATGGGCATAGGGCTGGTCCCGAAGTGCGTAGGATTCGTGAGCCTGGGCGCTTCAAATCGTCCATGGGGCGGTGCCTACACCTGAACCTAAAGACAGTTGGCCATTCTTTCCAGATGATCGACTGTCAAAGTCTCCAAGCCGCCGGTAACCCCGGCGGTTTTTTTGTATGCGTTGAGAGTAGTTTAATCTGTTGCTATACTCAACCAAGATATGTCAGAAATTTCTAACGAAGATATTGCGCATCTAGCCAAACTTTCTCGACTAACTTTGTCGGACGAAGAGAAGGAGAAGTTTGCTAAACAGTTACCGGAGATCTTGGAGTTTGTTGATCGATTGTCGGTCGTGGCTAAGCTACCGTCTGTCAGCCAACCACAGACAGTACCTTTGGCTAAATTACGAGTTGACGAAGAATCGAGCGAGAAATTATCATTGGCTGATTTACAAAAACTAGCCCCGGCTTGGCACGATTCGCAATTAGTTGTGCCAGCAGTTTTCGGAGAAGTAGCTGATGAGTGAAGATCTTAATATCTTTTTACATAAAGATTTGAAGCCGATTGAGGGTGGGGAGGGTGTGCTATCAGGTCTGAAGATAGCGATTAAAGATAATATATTAGTGAGGGATTGGCCGGCGACGGCCGGATCGAAGATATTAGAAGGATTTATCGCGCCGTATGACGCTACGGTTATTAGGCGCTTGAAAGAATCTGGGGCAACATTAGTTGGGAAAACTAATCTGGACGAATTTGCGATGGGATCAAGTACCGAAAACTCGGCTTTCGGACCAACCAAAAACCCGTGGGATATAAAACGAGTTCCAGGTGGTTCGTCAGGCGGTTCGGCCGCCGCAGTTGCCGCTGATTTATGTGACGCCTCGCTCGGCTCCGACACCGGCGGATCAATCCGTCAGCCGGCCGCTTTCTGCGGAGTAACAGGTTTGAAACCAACTTACGGTTCGGTCTCTCGCTACGGTTTAATTGCCTTGGCTTCGTCGCTCGATGTCATTGGGCCGATGGCTCGGGACGCTGAAACCGTCGAGAAAGTTTTTTCTGTTATCTCTGGTGCTGACAATAATGACCAAACCACCTTTGAATATACTTACAGACCCGTCGAAACCGACCTTTCGAAACTCAAGGTCGGTTTACCAAAAGAACTCTGGGAGCTTTCGATTGATCCAGAGATTAAGATTGCTGTCCGTAGTTTCGTTGATTGGTTGGCCGATAAAGGGGCGAAAATTGTCGATGTTTCACTGCCTTCTGTTGTCTACGCCCTGCCGGCCTACTACGTAATTCTACCGGCCGAGGCCTCGGCTAATTTATCCCGCTACGACGGCATTCGCTATCGCCAATCGGTGGTAAAAGACGGCCAAAAGTTACTCGAACGCTATATGGACACCCGATCTCTGTTTGGCGCTGAAGTGAAGCGACGAATTCTAATCGGCACCTTTGCCCTTTCGGTTGGTCATTACGACGCTTATTACCAGACAGCGGTGAATGTCAAAGCCAAAATAACTGCCGATCACGAGCGGGTTTTTCAAGAAATTGACCTGCTTTTAACTCCCACCACCCCAACTCTACCCTTTGAGTTCGGTGCCAAAAGCGACCCGGTCGAAATGTATCAGTCTGACTTAATGACCGTCGCCGCCAATTTGGCCGGTGTGCCAGGTTTGTCGTTACCGTGCGGATTTAGTCAGTCAAACTTACCGATCGGCGCCCAACTAATTGCCGCCTCGTCTGGAGAAAATTTGTTATTATCAGTAGCGAAGCAATACCAGATGGAGACAGACTGGCACACGAGGAAACCAAATTAATGAAAAATCCCAAATCCCAAATCCCAAATCCCAAACAAATTCCAAATTCAAATCACCAAATTTTGAAACATTGGACTTTTGGTCATTGTGGCTTGTTTGGTTTTTGGTGCTTTGGTGATTGGTGCTTCCCCCGAAGGGGGTGTGATGGGTAAAAGAGCCAGGCTAAAAAAACAGGCAAAAGTTGAGAAGCTTCTTGAACAGAGACAGCAGGTCGAGCAGAGAAAAGTTGTCGCTCGCTCACCGATGATCCAGCTGACAAAGCGCTTCTTCCTCGTACTTATTGTTACCATAGCCCTTCTCTATGTCGGTCAAGCCATAAATCAGAAGATCGCTAAAGCCGAAAGTAAAATTGAGGCGGTAAAATGAGTTTTTTGAGGTGGCTTTTTGGTATCGGGAAAACGACGAAGGCCAAGATCGATTGGCTCGAGATTGAGTCGCGCCAACGACAGATCGACGCCATGGCGGCTCAAAACAATCAATTAGCTTTCAAGCAAGCGATTATCGAATCAGACAAACTGATTGACTCAATCATGAAAGAATTAACTATCGGGGCAACTTTTGCCGATCGACTCAAGGCACTGCGACCAAAATTCCCCCGAGGATCTTACGACCAACTCTGGAAAGCCCATATTAAGCGAAATGAATTAGTACACGATACAGGCAGTTTTGTGGCCGACTGGGAGTTGATGACTCATATGCGGACATATCGAGAAACAGTGTCCATATTGAGGAGCATCTCAATATGAAGTCTCAAGTCTCAAGTCTAAAGTCTAAATTAAGTAATAATTTTATAAGTGACAAGTTTGATAATTCGCTACTTGAAACTTATTTGAAAATTGAAAATTGTAAATTGAAAATTTGCCAATCAGGGGGTTATTATGCCTGATTGGCATCTTACTGTCGGTCTTGAGGTTCATGTTGAGCTTAAAACCAAAACAAAAATGTTTTGTGGTTGCAAGAACGACCCGTTCAACGCCGCACCCAATATTCATGTCTGCCCGGTTTGCTACGGTCTGCCCGGCGCTTTGCCGCAGTTAAATAAAGAAGCGATTCGATTGACTGCCGAACTAGGTCAAGCCCTTGATGGTCAGATTGCTAAAAATACTTTTTGGGCCCGAAAGAACTATTTTTACCCAGATCTGCCCAAGGGCTATCAAATTTCTCAATCAACTGCGCCAATCGTCGAGTATGCCAGTATTGAAATCGATGGCGTCAAACATAATATTCAACGGATTCATCTCGAAGAAGATGCCGGCAAATCGGTTCATCAGGCCGACCAGACGGCTTCAGCGGTCAATTTCAATCGTGCTGGTGTACCGCTAATGGAAATGGTAACCGAACCAGATTTTCATACCGCCGAAGATGCCAAGAGGTTCTGTCAGGAGATTCAGCGAATCGTCCGAGCACTGGGAATATCTGACGCTGATATGGAGAAAGGCCAGATGAGATGCGAAGCGAACATCTCAATAGCTCCTAGCAACTGGCAACTAGCTACTAGCAAAGAAACCGAAGGCCAGAAGCCAGAGGCCAGAAGCCAGAGGCTCGGAACGAAGGTTGAGGTGAAGAATATCAATAGCTTTCGAGCGGTGGAGAAGGCGATTCTGTACGAGTACGAGCGACAGGTCGAACGACTGGAAAAAGGGGAAAACATTATTCACGAAACTCGAACTTGGGATAGTGTTGCTAATAAAACGGTTCCGATGCGATCCAAAGAAACCAGCGCTGATTACCGCTACTTTCCCGAGCCTGATTTACCAGTGGTAGCTATCAGCCAACAGCCGCCAGCTGTCAGCCGGGAATTACCGGACGAGCGGCGAAAGAAACTGGAAGCAGTTGGTGTTCCAGCGGCTATCGCTCAAACCCTAGTAGACAAACAACTTGATCAGCAGGTTCTGATTATTAACGGTCGTCAACCAGAACTTGCCAAAGAAGCGGCTCATTTATTACTGGAGTCGACGGCCTTTGTGGCCTTATCAGTCGACGACCAAATCAAACTTCTAGAAGCTAAGAAAACTAACGGTTGGGCCAAAGTTACCCTGTCGGCAGTGATTGAGGAGATAGCGAGCGGTAAGGTGATTAAGGACGTTATCGCTAATTATTCCCAGACGCTGGATTTGGATTCGATTATTTCGGGGGTGATAACAGCTAGCCCATCGGCAGTTAAAGACTATCGGGACGGCAAGGAAAACGCTTTTCACTTCCTGGTTGGCCAGGTGATGGCCAAAACCAAGGGTAAGGCCAATATTAACGAAGTTCGAACCCAACTGAAGAAAATTCTCGGCCAGTAATTGCTCCGTTGTGGTACGCTATAATTAATGACAACTTCTTTTGCCGATCGAATTTTTGAGCTCTTGGCCAAATCGTGGGATCGATTGCCCCAATTATTGCTGACCTTAGTGGTCGGATATTTTATCATTAAACTGATCAAGGTCTTTCTACGTAGCCTCTTTGGTTACTCCAAGGCCAACTCGGCGCTTAAGGGAATCATTCTGTCTGTTCTAGATGTTGCCCTCTGGATTTTCTTGGTCGCGGCACTTTTACAGCAGGTTGGTTTAACTCAAATTTCCCTTGCGTTATCCGGTACGGTTGCCATTTCAGCCTTGGCCTTATCGGCCGGTTCAACCGCTTTTGTCCAGGATCTAGTAGCTGGCATCTTTTTGGCTCAAGATCCTGATTTTAACGCTGGCGATCGGGTTAAAATTGAAGACATCGAAGGCATCGTCGAGCGAATGGATGCCCGGAAGATACGTCTCCGTGATGACAAAGGCATTCTTCATATTTTTCCCAACTCGCACTTCGACCGGGCGGCTTGGATGGTGCTAAAAAAACGCTAAAATGGATTTAGGTTAGAAACTAAGGAGGGTAGATGTTTGTACAAGACTGGATTAATTGGCTTTCTGTAATCGTTCTGCTTGGTTTCTTAGTGGCGCTTGTTTACTTTATTATTGTGCTTCATCGAGCCAACCGAGTTGTAACCCGCCTAGACAACCTAACGGGTACTATTGGAGGATTTGTGCAAGAAATTGTGCCAGCGATAGTTAATATGGGGACTGTCGTGACTGCCGTGCAGTCAATTTTGCGTCAATTGGTTCCTGATCATAAAGACGAGAAGAAGTTGAAGAAGCTGAAGAAGTAAGGAGGTCTAATTCTATGGATTTAAACTCTAAAGCGCCAAGCGCGCCCTGGAAATCGTTTCGTAGTAACTACAAAGCCAGATGCTGGAAGTTTGCTGGTGTGGCTTTGGCAATAATCGCCATCGCTTTTGCAGGTTCACTCTGGACTCTTTATATGCTTTCTGGCACTGCCGGTGGAGCAAAACTGCGCGATAAGCTGGGCATTAATGATGTTAACGGGATTAATGTTCAGTCGACTAGAACCAACAAGATAATAATCGAAGAATCGTCGGCGATCATCGATGCTTCTAAAAAGGTCGGGCAGGCGGTTGTTAGTATCACTAGTACCAGCAACACCACCCGAAATGTTTTTGGCCTAGGGCAGATTCGGGCCCCCGAAACCAGCGGCACTGGTTTTATAATCACCTCCGACGGCTTAATTGCCACTAACAAACACGTCATTTCTTCCGGCGATACTTTCACTGTTACCACCGCCGAAGGCAAAAGTTTTGATGGCAAATTGGTCGCCAAAGATCCGACTAATGATTTAGCTTTGCTCAAAATCGAGGCGCGAGGATTGCCGGTTGTGGAGATCGGCGACTCTGATAAGGTTGAGGTTGGCCAGTGGGTGATTGCTATCGGCAATGCCTTGGGGGAGTTACAAAACAGCGTTACGGTCGGTGTTGTCTCGGCTAAAGAACGAGTCGCCCAGCCCTCCGACGGCGCTGGCAACGTTGAAAATCTGGCTGGATTGTTCCAGACCGATGCGGCTATCAATCCGGGTAATTCCGGTGGCCCGCTCTTAACCCTGGCCGGTCAAGTAATCGGTATCAATACGGCTGTGGCCGGTAACGCCCAGAATATCGGTTTTGCCATTCCGGTGATGGATCTGAAAAAAGACCTCGAGTCCTATTCCAAAAACGGCAAAATTATTCAGCCCTATATCGGTGTTGGCCATCAGCCAATTACTAAGGTAATTGCCAAGAACTATTCCCTACCGGTGGAGCAGGGGGCGTGGTTAGTAACCGGCGATGGATCTTCGGCTATTGTCGCTAATTCTCCGGCGGCTACGGCTGGCTTGAAGGACAACGATATTATTACCAAAATAAATAACGACAAAGTCACCGAGACAACACCCTTGGCTAGATTAGTGCGCAAATATAGTCCGGGCGAGATAGTGACTCTGACGGTTCTGCGCGACAAGAACGAGATTACCGTCAAACTGACACTCGGGCAGTTGGGGCAGTAGGAGGGGAAGACAAGGATCAAGTCTAAAGGCTAAAGTCTTAAGTCTAATCTAAGTCTGAAGAATCAAGTTTTAAGTAGATCGATCACCCAGCGGCCGAATCGTCGGGGTTTTCTTGCGAAATCTAATATGTTTCAGGTGTTAATTACTTGAGACTTTAACACTTACTACTTAGTTTAGCCTTTAGACTTAAGACTTGCCGTCGTTCGGCTTTGCTATAGCGAAGCGATTGCGGTGAGCGAGATCCTGTTCAACCGTGACCTTGTGGTTCGGTAGGGCGGTTTGAAGGAGTTTCAAAACTCTCGGGCCATGAGAATCATCGATTTCTAGAGCGACGATACTTGGCTGGTTGAGGTGGCGGCCAACTTGGTCGCAGAACAGCTTAATCCATTTCAGGCCGTCGCGGCCGGCGACGATGGCATTTTTAGGTTCGAAATCTCGAACTTGACTCTCGAGAAATCGCCAGCGAGCGGCGGGGACGTAGGGCAAATTAGCGATTATTAAATCAAACTTACCCTCAACTGGTTCAACCAAATTGCCGGAATGAAAAATTATATTTACACCGTTGTTTTTGGCGTTGGTTTTCGCTGTTTCCAGCGCCTCTAACGAAATATCGGTCGCTTCAACAGTAGCATTCGGCAATAGTTTTTTTAGCGTGATTGCTATCACGCCGGAACCCGTACCAACGTCAAGAATACGCAAATTGTCAGGCAGAAAGGTTTTGGTTAGCTCAACGGTTCTTTCGACTAGTTGTTCAGTTTCTGGTCGGGGTATTAATGTGTGTTTGTTGACGACAAAATCATATCCGTAGAAGTTAGCAGCTCCTTCCAAGTAGGCACAAGGGATAGATTTACGATTTACGATTAAAGATTTACGAATCATATTGTGTCAACTTCTTAAATCCAAAATCTTGAATCACTATTCTATTTTACTCGGCAAAGCCGAGATTTGCTTCTTGGAGTGCTTCAACCATCGGTTCGAGAGCACCGTCCATAATCTGGTCGATATTGTGCCAGGATTTATTGATGCGGTGATCAGTGACTCGGCTTTGAGGGAAGTTGTAGGTGCGAATCTTGTCGCTTCGGTCGCCGGATTTGATCATGGCGCGGCGAGTATCGCCGATATCTTGGTTTTGCTCGGCTCGAGCCGCCTCCCACAATTTACTGCGCAAGACCGCCATGGCTTTGGTCTTATTCTTCAGTTGCGATCGTTCGTCTTGGCAGGCGATAACTATACCAGTTGGGATATGGGTTATTCGAACGGCCGAGTCGGTAGTGTTGACGGACTGACCACCAGCACCACTTGAGTGATAGACATCAATCCGCAGATCGCTTGGGTTAATATGGACGTCGACATCTTCGGCTTCTGGCATGACCACTACCGAAGCGGCGGAAGTATGAATCCGTCCAGATTTTTCAGTCTTTGGCACGCGTTGGACCCGATGAACACCACCTTCAAACCGTAAAGCGGCGTAGGCTTGGGGCGATTTAACCAACATCGTGGCTGATTTAACTCCGCCTATCGAGCTATTACTTTCGTCAACTAACTCTACGCGCCAGCCCGATCGTTCGCTGTAGCGCTGGTACATTCGGAGTAATTCTGCGGCAAAAAGTTCGGCTTCATCGCCACCCGAACCAGAACGAACTTCAATAATAGCGTTGCGCTGGTTTTCCGGGCTCGATAAATCAACCTGCCGGCGCAATCTTAAAATCTCTTCGCGAGCTAATTCCTTTATATCCTTGTCTTCGGTTTGCTCAAAAAGTGTTTCGGCTTCTTTGAGTTGGCGAACAATTTCTTTATCCATATTTACTCAAGAAGTTTAGCAGAAACTGACCCTAATTTCTAATATTTGCGGCCTGCGCCCGCCTGGCTTTTCGTGGGGACCAGGGGCTTAAATTGCGAAGACCGCCCCTAGGTCCCCACACCCCATACCCTGTCACGCTTCCCTACGGGGTATTGTGAAAAACCGCTCGCTGACCTGCTTTTGATGGGTCATGGCTCACGGTTTTCCAGCTATTAATAACCAAAAAGTAGCGAGCCATGGTACTCCAGCAAGTTACTTTTTACCTTATCGCCGACGGCGACACAAAGGTTCTGTCAACTAATACGGAACAAGACATACAGCTAAGTAGCTATTCGGGTTT
>CAYHNZ010000011.1:0-23618 GCA_964358205.1 uncultured Candidatus Saccharibacteria bacterium
TAGGTTAACTAATCTTTACCTAGCGTAGGTCTGTTCCGCTTTAGTTTAAAGAACCTGGAATGTTTGTCGTAGTTTTTCGTAGACGTAACCACCTACACCCCTGGGGTGTAATTAAGGGTTAGGGGCATTGTTTTTCGATTAGTAGGATTAGTAGTTTCGTAATTCCAGCGAGCTGTCAGCCCAGCGGAACAGTTTATTTGTCTCTTGGGCTGAAGCGACGTTGGTAGACTCAATTGTGTTCATTACTACGCCAATTAAGATACGGTCGCCCCACTTATAAGCGGAAACCATTGAATGACCAGCGTCGAGTGTAAAGCCGGTCTTGACCCCCAAAGTATTGGGTAGGTAATACGAACTGCCGATATCGATTAGTCGATTGGTATTCTTTAGGGGGTGAGAGATTTGGCCGTCAACAGACCAAATTGTCATACTTTGGGTGGAGACAGTTTCGGCTAAAAACGGCTCTCGTAGTAAAAGTCTGGCGACATTAGCCAATTCCCGTGGCGTCGAGCGACCAGTTTCGTCGTCAAGCCCAGCCGGATCACCGTACTTAGTCGTAACAAAATGGTTTGTAACGGCGAAATCGTTCATTGCTCCTACGAATTTTCGATAATCACCGGATTCGTCATCGTAAGCTTCGGCTAGGGCAAAAGCGGCATCGTTGCCGGAATTAATTAGTAGTCCCTGGATTAAACTTCGAACAGATATTTTTTCGCCTGAAAGCAAGCCAATCTTTGAGCCCTGAATAGTTGGTGGTTTAGCGGAAATGGTCACAATCCTGTCGAGCGGTAGTTTTGCCAAGGCCACGAGAGCTGTGGTCATTTTGGTGGTTGAAGCAATTGGTATTGGAGTATCTTCTCCCCGAGACAAAATTACTTCGGCATTACTAGCGTCTAATAAAACGTATTGTTTGGCGTAAATAAGGGGTGCCTTAGCTTTCGGGGCTATATCTACGTAGCTTTCTAATGCGTCCAGCTCTTTAAACAGTGACGGGCTGATTGATTGCTCTGAAGTCGAGCTAGCTACCAATAAGCCGTCAGACTTTGGAGCGATCAAAACTACCGCCAATAGCATTAAACCAATTCCTGTTAATCTAGAAGTAAGACTTTTGCGGGTATCTTCGAGACCAGCAAGCCGCATCTTATTTTTTTGGGCGGAGCTGGAGACCTAACTCTTTGAGCTGACTTGCGTCAACTTCGCTCGGCGCATTCATTAGTAAGTCATGTCCGTCACCAGTCTTAGGAAAAGCGATAACATCTCGAATCGAGTCTTCCTTGAGCAAGATAGCGTAAAATCGATCTAGCCCAGGCGCAATGCCGCCGTGCGGTGGGACGCCGTAGCGAAAGGCTTCGAGCAGATGACCAAACTTAGCCTGAATCCCCTCTTTCGAGTGCCCCATAAAGGCGAAGACTCTTTCTAAAACATCGGGTTTGTTGATTCGTATGCTACCACCAGCAATCTCTGAACCGTTCAAAACTAAATCGTATTGGAGAGATACGGCCTCGGCCGGTTTTTTCTCAAAATTATTTTCATACTCTGGTGTTGGGCTAGTGAACGGATGATGGGTGGCGTCGTAACGCTTTTCCGTTTCCTTCCACTCAAAAAGCGGAAAATCAATAATAAAGGCGAAGGCCAGCTCATCATCATTACCCTTATCCTTGCGTAAATCAGGCTTGTCAGAGTGATACTCTTTCATCACATCAGCGTACTTCAGCCGTGGAAATTGAACGAAGGTGAAGACTTTTTCTGGGAATAGATCCTTAACTAAGGATGTAAATAGCTCTTCAACTAGTTCCATCACTTCATCGCGGTTGGTAAACGACATCTCCAGATCGAGCTGGGTAAATTCCGGTTGACGATCACCACGCGAATCTTCATCTCGGAAGCACCGGGCAATCTGAAAGTAACGTTCTATACCCGCCACCATCAACAGTTGTTTGTATTGTTGAGGTGATTGGGGGAGGGCGTAAAACTTACCCGGCTCGGTACGACTTGGTACTAGGTAATCGCGCGCTCCCTCGGGTGTTGACTTAGAGATGTAGGGAGTTTCAATCTCCACAAAGTCTCTACTGCTCAAAAATGTTCTAATGAATTGATTGCCATTTGAACGCATTCGGAGATTATTGGCAACATTTTGACGGCGGATATCAAGATAGCGGTACTTGAATCGAACTTCTTCAGAGACGTTTTCTTCAGTCAGCGGGAACGGTAACGGATCGGCTAAAGTCTCGATGGTTAATTTTTCGACCTGCAATTCGACTGATCCAGAGACAATATTAATATTAATTAATGATTTCGGTCGTTCAATTACCTTGCCAGTGACGCTGATAACTGATTCGGTTGTAACTGCTCTGACTTGATCGACTAATTCTCCCGTAAACACTAACTGGGTTAGTCCGGCCCGGTCGCGTAAATCAATAAAGACAACCTTGGCATGAACTCGAACGGTTTGTGCCCAACCCTGCATCAGAACGGTTTTACCCACCCGTTCCGTCACCTGATTGCTTAATATTCGTGACATTGAGTTCATAGAGATAGTTTACCGGTAATTAACTAGTCTGAAAACTTTTTCAGCTGTGCGTCGATCGCTTGAATTTCAAGTTCGGTGTAACTACCGGCCATTTTTTGAAAGATTAAGCGGTAAGTGACGCGCTCTTGGTACTTATCAACGGCCTCAACGAGCAGGAGCCCTTCCAAAGCTTTTAAAGACTCAAAAATCTGGTCATCTGGATTTTCAATGGTCACATCTCGAACAAGCGGAGGAAACTTGCTAATGGCTCTAAACATTGGCAGGGGTAACTCTAGCGATCTCGGAGGTTCGACAGCGACCGGCTTGAGTTGGTCGATCGATAATTCTAGAAAGCTTAATCGTCCTTGTTTGACGTCAAGCTGGGAGGCGATTGCCGAATCGACATCTTGGAAGCGAACCTGTTGCCCAAGTGCTCGGCTGATTGTGCCCTGCCATACATCGGCGTCTTTGTAGCCAGCAATGATAATGCCTAGCTTCGTTGATTCAGCGGGCGTAAAAACATTACCAACCTCGAAGAAAGCCGCTCGTTTGAGATAGGGATTGCGAGCTAGTGTTTTAAGTAAGCCGGTCAGTAGGTTGGATCGCAAGTACGGTTCATCGCGCGAGAACGGATCGTTAACTTCAATCACCCCATCCTTGGTGAATGAAGATGTTGCTGTTTCAACCAAACCAATACTCGCTAAGGCTTGTTTAATTTTTAGTAGGTGTTTGTATTCAGATGATTCTGGAGCAACTTGTTTGGACAATGGCTGAATAATGAGTTGATCATAGCCAATTTGTCGCGCAACTTCCTCTCCTACATCAGCCATTGTTGCGACATCACGAAAGCTTGGCGGTGTAACAGTATTTTTACCAACCTCAAAACCTAATTGCTCTAATTTCCTTAGATCGCTATCAGTAATACTTAAACCAAGTAAATGATTTATTTGTTCGATCGTGACATCAATTGGTTCTTTTAGTTTAAAACTAATTAACTCCGGAACGGTTTTGAGCCCATAAACACCAGCTAAATCAAAAATTAAGTATCGAATATCTTGGCAATCGTGACGGTTTGCTGTCAATGTTACATTCAAATGTTCTTTGTCAGCTACCTCGGTCTCATGTCCAGCTAACGATAGCTTCTCCGCCAACCCATCAATATCCCACTGAAGTTCGGGCAATAAATCTTTGAAGTCTTGATATTTAATCTTCATCGTAATTCTTAATTCTTTATTCTTAATTCCTGTATTTAAAACTGTCCCAAATATCTATAATCACCGGATAGGGTGTAGCGAATATCATTAACACCGTTAACTACATTCAAAATTCGTTCCAAGCCCATGCCGACGGCCAAACCTTGGTACTTTTCGGGGTCGAGGCCGTAGTATTTGATGACCGCTGGATTGATCATCCCCGCCCCTAGCATCTCCAGCCAATCACCGTTTGGACGCTTGATGTCGAGTTCGATCGATGGCTCGGTGAATGGGAAGTAGTTGGAACGAATTCGGAATTCTAGATCAGGCCCGACCAAATGTTTCATTAGGCCTTGAAGAGTAGCGATCAAATTACCGAGATTGGTTTCGGTATCGATGACTAATATATCCATTTGATGAAAGATCATATTGTGGGTGGCGTCAGTCGCTTCATTACGGAAACAGCGGCCAGGAAATAATAAACGAACCGGCGGTTGGCGATCTTTCATGCTCATATAATAAAGAGCGGTCATATGAGCCCGGAGCGTCCGTCCATCACGTAGGTAGAAAGTATCAAACTCTTTCCGTGCTGGGTGATCGGCTGGGATATTGAGACTATCAAAATTATCCTCGGTCGTGACAATTTCCGGGCCAGTCATAACTTCAAAGCCGTACGGCCGGAAGTAGTCGTAAATCTTTTCAGTCAGAATCGTTAAGGGGTGAAGATGCCCAGAGCTCATTGTAGAACTCGCTTTTGAGAAGCTTCGACCGATTTTTTAGGCGAGAGGCATGAAGCGTGAGGAAGCGGACAGGACTGTCCGGTGACGAGCGATGTCGCTCTAGCTCTTCTCTCACTAATCGTTCGAGATGAGTGACTCGTAGTCAAAAAAGCGGCACGAAGACCAAAGCTGGAGTTTTGCAATGAGTTCCTAGTCATGATTTTTTCCGTCGCTTCAATATTACACCAATGATGGCGGCTACTACCGTCAGGACGATCGCCGTGGCCCAATTCAAGACATTATTCGATTTTAGGGCGAGCATTACGACTACCAGAATATCGACGACAAGGGTCTGGCGGAGCATGGCCTTGATCGCCGACAAACCAGGATTAACTTGAGTTTGGAGACGGACAATCACAAATATGACGAAAAATATTAACCCAAATAAAGTTAGGCCTAGCGAGGCGTAAAACATCGCCACGGCGTCAGGCGTGACGGGGGAGGTGTTAAAAAGAGTGGTGACTAAAACTCCGAGAGCAAACAAGAAAACCGTAAAGATGACAAACAAGAGAGCCTTAATCTTCACTTTTCGATCTCCGTAAATAAATTGTCGATTTTACCAAGATAGTTGTCGTCGAGCAAAAAACTGAATTTGGGAGTGTAGCGAGTGATGACATATTTAGTTAGTTGGCTCTGAATATCGCCCCGGCGGTCTTCAACTTCGTGTAATATTTCGGGAGTTGTTGCCAGCCAAACTCGGCCAGTTTTAATTGAGGGGTCGAGCAACACGTCAACAACGGTCAAGTCGGCGTGGTGGGAGAACTCTTTTAAAAGTACGGCTCCAAGAGCTTTTTTGTAGGCTATGCTTAACTGTTCTAGTCGATTGTTCACTCCTGCATTTTCCCTGTTTGGGGCGGAATTTTCAAGGCGGGCGATGGAATCTAGTTACTCAAAAACTGTTTCCACCGTTCGTAGAGTTGAGCTGTTGAGGACAAATCACGGGCGTTGTAGCGAGCAATTTCCATATATTTCTTGTCGCGGAAAAACTGGCCGACTTTTGAGCCGTCTATCTCGTTGTCCTTGGGACTCTTGATACCAAAAGCGCGACAGGCTAGGTGTAGTCCCCCTAACTTCGGGCCTGCCCCGTAAAAAGACAGCTGTTCGTAGAGATCAATATGTTGGGCGTCGGGTGACATTTGGTACAGATAGCGGGCTCGCATCAGATCTTTGGTCGGTTTAATACCGTGAACCGCCGAGCGTAAGAGTAGAAAAGGTATGTCGAACGAGCGACCGCTGTAGGTGACGAAATGGGTATATCGGGTTGCGAGCGCCCAAAATTTCTCCAGCATCTCTTTTTCGCTAGCCGGAATGTATTTGTCGTCCCCTTCTTCGACAGCGTCGGTGCTTTCTCCTTCGTTATCAAACCAAACGACCGATTTCTTGCTGGCTAAGTCGTAGGCGCCGATAACCACAATCCGACCAGTAAACGGTTGTAACCCAAGAGATTCTTGGGCAATAGTAGCTGGGTCAGTTTCTTCGGAGTAATTTGGCTGTTTTTTGATTCGGTCGACTAATAATTTCTGGGTTTCAGCATCAATTGCTTCCCAATTCTCCCCGACTGTTTCAATATCAATAATCAAAGTGGCCATGCTTTAAGATTACCAGACTAGCTGGCTGTTTCCCATAGGGAGTGGGTAGGGCTGTTATAATAAACAAATGAAATTTATTCAGTTAATCAGCGACGGCACAAAATTAGGAATAGCTGTAGGTGTGCTTCATCTGCTACTAATAATAGCCGCTTATAGCTCCCCGTTCTGGCTTGATTGGAGAGTTATAACGACTGGCGTGCTCATACTGTGGATTCAATACATAGCTATAGGCAGGTGCATACTTAATGACGTGCAATACGGTTCAAAAGACGGTCGCTTGTATGAAGGGATCTTGACTGCGTTAGGCATCAAATACGATCAAGAAAAACTCGGAATTATTTTGAACTTTGTAGTACCGACAATAGTGCTAGCTATCGCTTTAATCTGGCAGCTCGCGCTACACTTTCAGGTCGTTGCTAACTTTTAAACGTTACCTCTTTGCCCACTGGGGAGCTTTGCGGGCCACAGCACTAAAGAGTACTTAGTACTGGACTGCGGAAGGCAAGGGGAACTACTTTACCGCTTGGCCCATTGTGGAGCCTTCCTTGCCTTTTTAAGGCCGGGTTTCTTGCGTTCTTTGATGCGAGCGTCGCGAGTCATGTAACCGCCCTTACGAAGAGTTGAGCGCCAGTCGGGGTTAATTTCGACCAAGGCTCGAGCGACTCCCAGAACAATGGCGTCGATTTGGCCTTGCATTCCCCCACCGCGAGCGATAACCGAAACATCAAATTGACCGAAGCGATCGACTAGTTCGAAGACATGCTTTAGTTTTAATGGCAATTCAATCTCTTTGTCGTTGACAATTAACTTGCCCGAGCCATTGACAAGACGAACTTGGGCTACTGCCCGTTTGCGTCGGCCAACTCCCTTAAACCAAGCGGCGAGAGCTAATTTAGGCATTATCACCTTTTACGAAAGTTAAGCGTTCCAACCAGTGTTGGCGCAAGCGGTTGTCGGGAAGCATTCGCTTGACCGCCAGCATTATTACCCGCTCTGGTTTAGTCGCCAGCATCTCTTTTAATGGCTTACTTTTAAGGGTTCCTGGGTAACCGGAGTGGGTGTAATACATTTTATCTTCAAGTTTATTGCCGGTGACAACAATCTTCTCGGCGTTAGTTACGACCACGGCGTCGCCGAGATCCTGATGAAGGGTGAAGCCGACTTTGTGCTTACCGCGAAGCAGGGTCGCAATTTCGGTCGCCAAACGCCCGAGGATTCGTCCGGAGGCATCAATTTTGTGAATCTGGCGAGTTATGGCTGTCATTTTATTTAGCTTTCTTCGCTCTTGCCCGTCGTAGCTTTAGCGGAGTCGGGACGACTGCCTTGGCTTTGACCGGAGTCTCTTTGAGCACTTTAGACGGTTTAGCTGATTCGGACTTGTCCGTCGTAGCTTTAGCTGATTCGGGCTTGCCCGTCGTAGCTTTAGCGGAGTCGGGCTCAATTTTAGCCTCTTTAATCAGCATCACTGCTAGCTGTGCGGCGTTGTCGCCCCGACGAGGTGCCGCCGACAATGAGCGAACATAGTTAGTAGCGGTTAATTCGTAGCGGGGCATAATATCCTCGAAGACTTTACGAACGGCATTTTTATCCATAAGAACCGAGTGGGCGTACTTATGGGCGAGTAAATCAGCTTTTTTGACCCTATGAAAAAATCGGTCAGCGAAAGAAACCAAGCTCTTACCGCTTAAGCGTGAAGTGACTATCGCTTCATATAGAACTAGCGAAGTTAGCTGATTTCGAAGTGTTGTGTCTTTAAAGTCACTTTGCGCACGTAAAACTCTCCACATATCAGAATTATTCTTTCTTGGCGGATTTAGTTTTAGTCGGTTTTATCGTAGTTAGTACTTTCTTTGTTTTGGGCTCGGCTTTGATTGTTTCGGTCGGTATTTCAACCGTTTCGTCGTCAACCGCGGTCATAATTGCCGGAGTATTTTTTGCAGAGCCAGCCAAGACGGAGAAGTGGTCAACTAATATGTCGGCCGATTGCTCCATCGCATCCTGGGGTGTGATTGAACCATCAGTTTCGATTTCGAGAATCAGTCTGTCAAAGTTAGTCATTTTGCCCACCCGAGTGTTCTCAACTTCAAAATTGACTCTTTTAATTGGCGCAAAAGCGGCATCGATAGCAATAACGCCGATCGGCAGTTTATCTTCTTTGCGCATTTCAGTCGCCAGATAACCACGGCCTCTCTCGACTGTTGCTTCCAGAAGAAGTTTACCCCCAGAGACAAGCTCGGCTACGTGAGCGTCTTTAGTAATGACTTTAATACCGGTCGGGCATTTAAAGTCGGCGGCGGTGACATTATTTGGTCCCTTAACATCCAAAATAACCGTCTGCGGTTCATTCGAGTCAAGTTTAAAACGAATTTGTTTTAAGTTAAGAATCAAGTCGACAACATCCTCGGTAACTCCCTTAACGGTTGAAAACTCGTGAGCGACACCATCGATTCGGATTGAGGTGATAGCGGCACCAGGCAGAGACGACAGTAGGACGCGGCGAATGGCGTTGCCGATCGTTAAGCCGAACCCTGGGTTTAACGGCTCAACGACAAAACGAGCCATATTGCCGTCGGCATGGGCCTCTTTGATTTGCATTAACGATACTTCAGATAATTTATGTGACATTTGTTGTTTTTTTACCTCCACTTGTTTAAATACTTTAACACTTCGACAGATATAAATCAAGGATAATTTCCATACTTTAGACTTTAGACTTGAGCCTTTAGACTTTTCTTAAGTTATCTTGAGTAAAACTGAACAATTTTTTGGGTATCGAATTCCAATGGCAACTCTTCGGGATTAGGTAAGCGTTCCACGGCCACTTGCAAAGTCTTTTTATTCAGTTTGACCCAATCAGCAACCCCGTGTTCAGCGTCAAAAGTCACGGTTTTTAGATTGTGTGGCTGGATCAAATCACCAGCCTTTACCAGGATCGAGGCGATACTAACTCTTTTGCCATTGAGCGTGAAGTGACGATGGCTAATATACTGACGGGCTTGAGCGCGACTAATAGCTAATCCTGATCGATAAACGACGTTGTCTAGTCGTGATTCTAGGGTCTGAAGCAAAGTTTGACCGGTTTGAGCTCGGTTTTTAGCGGCAATGGTGAAGTAACGACGAAACTGCTTCTCTCGTAAGCCGTAAGCCTCCTTAGCTTTTTGCTTTTCTTGAAGCTGATAACCGTATTCAGTAATTTTTCGTTGTCGTTGCTGTTTCTTCTGAATCATTTAGACCCTTCTAGCCTTTTTAGCGCGAGTACCGTTGTGAGGAAGTGGAGTGATGTCCTGAATGGAAGCAACTTTATAGCTAGCGGCGGCTATCGCTCGCAAAGCGGCATCTCGACCGTTACCCGCACCCAATACTTGAATATGAAGTGTCTCGGGATGGTACTCGGCTATTTTATCTAGGAGTAGCTTCATGGCGGTGGTCGCCGCATATGGCGTCCCTTTTTTAGCACCTTTAAAGCCGGCTTGTCCCGAGGAAGCCCAGCCGATGACGTTACCGGTTGCCTTGGCGCTGGCGGTAATAATTGTGTTATTGAATGTCGAGTGAACCGTCAGCAAGACTTCCGCGACCGACTGAATTATTTTCTTTTTAGTTTTAGTAGTTTTAACCATTAGACAAATCTCCGATTTGTTAGGGTAAGAATTTGGAATTTAGAATTTAGAATTAGGAAGGGTTGATCGCGAAGCGACCAAATGCAAATGTTATCCGTTATTCGTAATTCGTAATTCGTAATTCTATGCATTTCTAGGTTTTTTCAGATGATTTTTTGCGACCAGATCCAACCGTCACCTTCTTACCTCGCTTGGTCCGAGCATTGGTTTTTGTTCGTTGGCCATGAACCGGTAAATTTCGGGCATGTCGGCTACCTTTGTAACTGCCGATTTCTTTTAGACGGCGGATATTCTGCTGAACTGTTTGACGTAAATCGCTTTCAACGGTGGTGTTCTTTTCAATGAAATCTCTAATTATATCGATCTTGGCGCTATCGAGATCGCTAAAGCGGGGGTTATTTTCGATTTTAAGTTTTTTTAAGATTGTTTGTGCTTGTGGGACGCCTAAACCGTAGATATAGCTTAACCCAATATCGAGACGCTTATGGTCAGGAATATTAACTCCGGCAATACGCGGCATCACTTTTGCCCTCCAGGCAAAACAATTTTCAGTTTCCAATTTTCAGTTTTCAATAAATGAAGCGGATTCTTGATTGTTAACTGATAACTGAGAACTGATAACTGCTTGCTCATCCTTGTCTCTGCTTATGGCGGGGGTTTTCACAGATCACTCGAACTACCCCCTTGCGGCGGATAATTTTGCATTTTTGACACCGTGCCTTTACTCCAACGTGAACTTTCATCGTTTGTTTAACTTAAAAGTTAAAACGCAAAAGTCAAAACTATAGCTAAAAACTAAAAAGTTTTGACCTTTGAGTTGTAATTTTGAGTTTTGATTTTTGAGATTTGAGTTTTTCATTATAAATTATTTATTCTTATTTATGTCAGTCTCTTAGTGATTCGACCCTTAGTTAAGTCGTAAGGACTCATCTCGAGAGTAACTCGATCACCAGGCAAAATCTTGATCCGATGTTTACGAATCTTACCGGAAACATAACCAAGGACTAATTGTCCATTATCAAGAGTGATGCGGAATTGAGTGTTGGGCAACGGCTCGGTTACAAGACCATCGAGCGCTACTACACCTTCTTTCTCTGACATCTTGATATATTTTACCCAATTACCATTAACCAGTCAACCCGTTTGGCTCGACGAGGGGGCGGTTAATATGACCGGATCACCTTGAGTCACGAAGACAGTATGCTCAAAATGAGCACAAACAACCGCTGGAGAGGCGCTGATAGTCCATTTGTCGTTGTCGATAGTGACTTTAACTGGTTTTAAGGCGGTGATTGGTTCGATGGCAAGAATCATCCCCTCTTTCAACTCTGGACCATTACCAGCTCGACCGTGATTTGGGATCGACGGAGGCATCTGTAATTTTTTACCCACACCATGGCCAGTTAATTCGCGAATAATATAAAATCCAGCCGCTTCGACTATTTGTTGAATAGCGAAGCTAATGTCGCCAACATGACGACCAGCCCTAGCTTGTTTGATCGCTTCGGTTAATGATTTTTTGGTGATTTCGATTAGTTGGGTCGCTTCGGCACTAATCTGGCCAACTGGATGGGTTAAGGCCGTATCAACAATCCAGCCACCGTTCTTAACCCCAATGTCCACTGTCACCACATCACCTACTCTAAGGGTGTAGTTGGTTGGGATGCCATGAACAACGACTGAATTGACAGACAGACAGCTGGTTGCTGGGTAACCGTGGTAACCCAAAAATGCCGGTTGCATACCGGAGCGACAAGTCATATCTTTAACTTTTTCTTCGATTGCCAGTAGATTCAATCCTGGCCTGATCATCGCCTTAACCTCTTGGTGAATTTGATGAGCCGTTTGACCAGCAGCCACCAATTCGATCGGCGGTTTAGTCATTAATAATTGGCTCAAGAGCTCGATTGATTTGATCTGTGACAGCGTCCACTGCTGGCTCACCATCAATTTCAATCGATCGGTAGTGTTCGGCTAACCAATCTTTCACCGGTAGGGTTTCCTTCCTGAAAGTTACTAGTCGACGCTCAACTATCTCTGGTTTATCGTCTTCTCGGTAAATCTTCTTCCCGTCAATTAGCTGAAAGCGCATCGACAGGCGACTCTTGGCCGATTTATCTGATAAATGAATGTAGATAAGAGTGACTTGCCAGTCGTATTTCTCAACTAATTCCTTGAAGTCCTGGCACTGTTGCTGATTTCGAGGGTAGCCGTCAAAAATTATACCCTGGTCTGATGGTAATTGACTGACATAGTCTTCCACCAATTGACGAAGTATTTGGTTACTAACAAGCTGACCAGATGTAATTTGCTGGTGAATATTTTCGTCGACGATAGAGAGCTCTCGTAATTTGGCGCCCGCTTCAAAGACTTTGAGATTATATTTTTGAGCCAAGTGCTTAACTTGAGTGCTTTTTCCCGACCCTTGTGGACCAAAAACAATTAGAACAGAGCGCATTTTACTGTCGGGTCTCAACATATAGAACCGCCCAAAAGCCTTTTTTGCCCTTTGTTTTAGGTTGAAACAGACCAACTACGTTAGTTGAATCAGCATTTTTAGCCTGGACTAGGGCAGAGCCTCGGCCGTCGTCTTGTTCTAGGAGTGTAAATTCATTGTCGGTGGCAATATTGAAGTATGGAACGGCATCTTTCTTCGCTACCTCAATTGGACTATACAGAGGGTTCTCATTCTTATCACGAAGATCACGGTTGAGCTCGCTAGCTCGGTCTTCGTTAAGATCAAAATTAATTCGGTAAGAATCGGAGGTCGGCTCCAACCGTGGAATGACCAAGACGTTGCCGGTTTGGACTAAATCTTCATTGACTACCCCGTTGGCTTTCTTGAGTAATTGCCAGTTAATGTCAAATTTTGCGGCAATACCGAAAAGGGTGTCATTCGACGCAACGGTATAAGTATTGACTGGGAAGCTCAATCGACCCCTAGATTCAGCTGGTTTAGTCAGCTGATCAACTTTTTGACTTTGAGCGCTACCTGTTAATTGAGGTAAATCGGCCTGAAAAGTCGCCGTCCCTTGGTTTTTAGTCTTCAGTACCGAGCGACTTTTATTATAGAAATAAAAAGTTGAGCTCGTCAGAAAACCCAACAATACGACCAATACAAAGAACGCCGAACGAGGTAAAATCATCCGTTAAATCCCAAATTCCAAATCCCAAATCCCAAGCAAACCACAAATTCAAATCTTCCAAATTCAAAACCGGTTTGTAGTTTTCTAACTTTGGTCATTGAGATTTGTTTGGGATTTGGGTGATTGGGATTTCTATTTTCTATTAGGTAATCGTATCATATCGGCGCATTGACAATTGGCTGGCGACTTGCCGGCTTGTTTCAATAACAACCGAGACGACGATTAAAATGCTGGTACCACCGATCACTAAGGTTTTCAGGCCGGAGGTTGCCTGAAGTATATTTGGCAGAACTGCGATGACCGACAAGAAGATTGCTCCAATAACGGTTAGCCGCGTAATGGAGTAGTTCAAGAAACTAGCCGTTTCACTACCCGGCCTCACCCCGGGAATGAATCCGCCTTGTTTTTGGAGGTTCTCCGAAATTTCTTTCGGCTGAAAGACTACAAAGGTGTAAAAGAAGGTAAAGACAAAAACTAAAATAAAATAGCTAATGCCATAATAGAGATTATTGCTAACGAATGATGTTGCCGCATCCGCCCAACGTCTCAACATCTCGGATGAGGCTGTCGACAAAAACCGAGCTATAATGGCGGGAAAAGTCATAAAACTTAAAGCAAAAATAATGGGAATTACGCCCGATGCATTAACCTTGAGAGGTAAGTAGGAGGCGACTCCTTGACCAGTTGTTGGCGTGACCGACCGACGCGGGTAGGTAACCGGTACTTTGCGCTCCGCATCGTTCATTATTACGATAACGGCGATAGTTAGAAGCGCCACGACACCGACCGTGATCAGCGCCGATATATTACCCCCCTGGGCAATACTGATGGTATTGCCGAATTGTTGGGGCAACCCCGAGACGATCCCCAGGGCGATTATCAGAGAAATCCCGTTGCCCAAACCACGCTCGGAGATTAGTTCACCAAGCCACATCACAAAGAGGCTGGTAGCCAGGATTACGGTCAGCATTATCGCTATCTCTTTCAGACCAACATTAGGGATTACCTGTTGGCTTTTGAGAAGTATTAGAGTTCCGTAACCCTGGACGATTCCCATTGGAACTGTAAGGTAGCGACTATACTGATTGAGTTTTTCACGACCGCTCGTCCCCTCTTTACTAATTTCTTCCCACGCCGGAACAATCTTTGTTAGCAATTGCACGACGATTGAGGCCGTAATATACGGACCAACACCCAATAAATTAATGGAGATGTTCGACATTGACCCACCGGTAAAGGCGCTTAAAACATTAAAGATTTGATTCTGCGACTGTCCGAGAAAATTGGCCAATTCGGCTCGATCAATTCCGGGTAACGGAATGTGGGCAACGATCCTAACGAAGGCCAGAATACCTAGGGTAAGGAGAATTTTATAACGAAGATCTCGACTTCTCCAGATTTGAAGAAGATGACCGAGCATTAGCTTTCGAGCGACTTAGAGAGTTTGACGGCGTCGAATTTAACTTTGGGCAAGAGAGTTGATCGTTGAATTATTTTAACGCCCTGGCGATTTTTAAGTGGTCGAAGAATCTTTTTGGCCATCAAAGTTTCCGGAGAAACTGTTTCGCCGTCAACATAAAATAAATTAATAATATCGGTTGTTACTGCCATATTTTTGATCACCTTATGGTTAAAGCCACGTTTCTTAGCTTGCGTACGGTAGAGAGGTGTTTGGCCACCTTCAAACCATTCCTGGACTTTACGGCCAGATCCACCACGAGCCTTTTGACCTTTTGTGCCTCGTCCAGCGGTTTTACCACCCCCTGCGCTTATTCCTCGACCAACACGTTTTTTGGCCGGATTGCGAATACCGGCAAATAAGGCCGATATATTCATAGTCTTACCTTCTCCAGACTTAGCTTTTTGAGGGCAGTATATGTGGCCATGGCGCAATTCAGGGAATTTGAGCTCCCCAGCGTTTTACTGACAATATTGATGATACCCGCTAATTCAACGACTGCCCGAACGGCGCCGCCAGCAATAATCGAGTGTCCTTCAGGGGCAGGTTTCAGTAAGACTCGGCTGGTGCCGAAGACTTCCATTACTGGGTGGCTAATCGTTCCCTTGACTATCGGGACATCAATCATAATCTTTTCAGCTTGGTTCTTGGCCTTAGCGATCGCACCCTGAACATCAGCGGCTTTGCCTGCACCGACGCCAACTCGACCGTTACGGTTACCGATAACAACAATCGCTCGAAAACGAATTCTCCGCCCACCCTTAACGGTTCTGGAGATACGGTCAATTGAAACGACATTTTCCGCCATTTCAATTTTGTCGGGGATGAATTCTGTCACAACTTCTTTCTCTTTGGCGATAACTTTAGCCATAATTAAAACTCCAATCCTCCCTTACGGGCAGTTTCTGCCAGGATTTTGACAACGCCTTGATAAGTATAACCACCTCGATCAAAAACCACCGTTTTAATTTTGGCGACTTTGGCTTCTTCGGCAATTTTCTCACCAACAAACTTAGCCTTATCGGTTAGATTGCCCTTTTCTTTCAATGAGTTGGCTGAAGCCAGTGTTCTGCCAGCTGAATCATCTATTAATTGAGCCGTCAGATTGTTGAGACTCCTAAAAACAGCCAATCGCGGTCGAATGGTTGTACCGATGACGGTTTTACGGATTTTATGATGATTTCTAATTCGATTAAGCATTATATTTTTTTAACCACCGGCTTTAACAGCCTTACCCTGTTTCATTCGAACCTTCTCGCCGCTGTAACGAATACCTTTACCTTTATATGGTTCGGGCGGGCGTACATCGCGAATTTCAGAGGCGAACTGACCGACCCGTTGGCGATCAATACCGGCAATAGTGATAACATTTTTCTCGATTGTTGCCAGCAAACCCTCGGGGATAGTCATCTTAACAGGATGCGTGAAACCTACCAATAGAATTATTTGATTATCCTCAATTGAAGCACGGTAACCGATACCAATCAGTTCGAGTTTTTTTATGAATCCTTCAGTAATCCCCTTAACATTATTAGCCAGTAAACTCCGAATGGTCCCGTGAAGAGCTCGGTGTTCGTTTTGATCGCTCAATCGAGAGACTTGGAGGGTGTCCTCCTTCTGACTAACTTCGACACCATCGGGTAATGACAACGATAATTGACCCTTGGCCCCAGACAAAGTTAATACTCTATTTTCCCGGGAAACAGTTACTCCCGTCGGCAAACTAATTGGTTGAATACCGATACGAGACATTACTTCGAACCTCCGGTTTGGAAACTTAAAACGCAAAACTCAAAGGGCAAAACTTTAACTTTAAACTCAAAACTTTTTAGTTCTGAATTGTAGTTTTGACTTTTGACTTTTAACTTTTGAGTTATCATCACCATATCTCACAGACTAATTCACCGCCGACTTTTTGCTTCCGAGCTTGACTGCCAGTTAAATGACCCTTGGGGGTCGAGAGAATAACAATACCGGTACCGCCACGGGGACTCGGGATTCTGTCGGCTTTTACATAAAGGCGTACGCCCGGCTTACTTAGGCGTTTGATGTGAGTAATCGGCCAATTAGCATCTAGGCTAACGGTTAGTTGATCGTCAACGGTGTTAATAGCAGCAATGAAGCCCTCGCTTTTGAGGATTCCGGCAATATCAACAATTGACTTGCTGGTTCGAACTGGCACCTCGGTCTTACCGGCCATAGTAGCGTTACGCAAACGCGTCAAAAAGTCAGCGATCGTGTCGTTATACATCAACACAACCTCCGGTTGTGCAAGTTTCAAGGCTCAAGTCTGAAGTCTGAAGTATTGAAGCTATCTTAATAATCAATCGTCGCGAAGCGACTCCATACTTCAGACTTTCGACTTTAGACTTTAGACTTACTCTTACCATGAGGCCTTTCTAACTCCTGGAATCTGACCGACCGAAGCTCTTTCTCGGAAACAAATCCGACAGAGACCAAATTTGCGCATATAACCACGGTTGCGTCCACACAAAGCGCACCGATTAACTTCTCGGGTTTTGAATTTCTCCACTTTACCGATCATAAAACGCTTACTGGCCATTAACTGGTTAATATTAGCTTAAATAGAGCGGAATTCCAAGAGATGGGAAGTTTCATCGTCAATTTAAGCCCCGGTTACTTTCATCGGAAAACCGAGTTTTCGAAATAGCTCGGTTGAATTCGTTGGAGTGGATTTTCCGACAATCATCGTTACCTCAACACCGAAGGGGCGGTCAAGACCCTCATGGCCAAGCTCAACAAAGGCAACTTGATCCTTGAACCCCAGAGTTAAATTACCGTTTTGGTCGAACGACTTGGGATTGATACCCTTAAAGTCGCGGATACGGGGCAGGGAAATATTAATTAATCGATCGATAAAGTCGTACATAGTATTTCCTCTTAAAGTCACTCGAACGCCAACCTCGTCTCCGGTGCGTAGCTTAAAGCCAGCGATAGCCTTTTTTGCTCTCGTAATCACCGGCTTCTGACCGGTGATTTTAGTCAGGCTCTCCACGATATAGGTTACCATGTCTTTATTCTGGCGGTTTTGCCCCAAACCCACATTAAGGCTGACCGCTTTTAATTTCGGCAAGGCGTTAACATTCTTGATACCCAGCGACTCTTGTAGAGCCTTGAGGTGTTTTGTGCGATTGTCTTTTAAGTCGATTTTAGTCATTTGATTAAACTTTCTTTGGCGTTAGGTCGTGGTTGCTTAGTTTAGCCACCCGAATCTTCTTACTCCCGTCAGTAACATAACCGACACGGCTAGGCTTATCGCTGGTTGGATCAATCACCATTAAATTAGAGATGGCTAACGGCATTGCTTGGTCGATAATTCCCCCTTGGGGGTTTTTTGCTGAACGCTTGAGGTGTTTTTTAACCATATTGAGACCGGCGACAATCGCTTTATTCTTTTTTGTCAGGACTAGCTCAACCGTTCCAACTTGGTTACGATTTTTGCCAGCAATAATTAATACCTTGTCACCCTTTCGAATTTTCATTAAACAAACCTCCGGTTTGTTAGAATGAAGAATCTAGAATTAGGAATCAAGAAGGGCTTGCCACTAAGTGGCAAAATGGAAATTGTCTCAATCATAATTCTAAATTCTAAATTCTTAATTCTTGCTTTCATAGCACTTCCTTAGCTAAAGACACAATCTTCATGAAGCCGCGATCGCGCAATTCACGAGCCACTGGTCCAAAAATCCGAGTTCCGCGAGGGGTGCCATCATCGTTTATGACCACGGCGGCATTGTCGTCAAATCGGATGCTCGAACCGTCAGTCCGACGAATTGGTTTGGCTTGCCGGACGATTACCGCCCGAACAACTTCGTGAGCCTTAACAGTTCCCAGGGGAGTCGCTAGTTTAACCGAAGCCACCACTACGTCGCCGATTTGGGCGGCGGCAAACTTCCCTTGCTTGACAACTTTAATCAGCCCTAAAATTCGGGCACCGGAGTTGTCTGCTACTTTGATTCGAGAAAGAAGTTGTAACATTTTACTCCAGATCCTTTTTGGTAGCTGACTTACCGGAAATAGGTTGAATTCGCCAAAACTTACGCTTAGAGATTGGTCGAGTTGGCACGATTTCCACTTTTGTACCGACGGTGATGGCGTTCTCGGGATTGTGAACAAGGTAACGACCGGTTTTCTGATAACGCTTTTTGAAAATTCGGTGAGTCTTCCAGAGGGTCACCTCAACAACGGCCGTGTCTTTGGCCGTATTTGTCACTACCACTCCAGTTAAATACTTTTGCATCTTAATTTATTTTACTAATTCGCTGACTTTTTCGTCTAAAATTGTCGACAATCGCGCGATATTGCGTTTAATTTGACCGATCTGGGCGACATTCTTCAACTTACCCAGAACGATGTCTTGCTTGAGGGTAAACAGATGTGTTCGCTCTTCGGCAATTTTAGCAGAAATTTCTGTCGTAGTCGATCGGCGTGCCTTGTCTAATAATTCTGTTTTTTTCATTTTATTTATGGATTATTCTTAATGAATTTGGTTTTGACAGGCAGTTTGTGGGCAGCCAAACGCATTGCTTCAGCGGCGATTGCTTCTTCTACACCAGCCATTTCAAACAAGATTGTGCCAGGCTTAACAACGGCGACAAAATGATCCAGCGCGCCTTTACCGCCTCCCATACCTACTTCAGCCGGTTTGGCAGTTACTGGTTTATGAGGAAAAATTCTGATCCAAATTTTACCGCCCCGTTTAATATAACGAGTCATCGCCCGACGAGACGATTCGATCTGCCGTGAGCTCAACCAACCGCGCTCGAGCGTCTTTAAACCAAAATCGCCAAACTCAATCTCGGTTCCCCGAGTGGCCGGACCAGCGTAAGTGCCCTTAAAGACTTTTCGATGTTTAAGCTTCTTTGGTAATAACATCAGGCCAAACCTCCAGTTTGAAAAGTTAAAAGTCTGAAGTCTGAAGTCTGAAGTAAGGTATCCCTAGCGGGATAGCTATCAAGTATCTGCGTAGCAGCTCCGAACTTTAGACTTAAGACTTGATACTTGTTACTTGCCATTGTTATCCTCTTCAATGGCTTGGTGAGGGCCTAAATTGACCCAAACCTTAACGCCAGTGACGCCGTACGTGGTTTTGGCGTGATATATAGCGTGGTCAATATTAATATTGAACCGCGATAACGGAATTGAGCCGGTTTGGAATTTCTCGGTTCGAGCGATTTCGGCGCCGTTCAGCCGTCCAGAAACGATAATCTTGATTCCTTTGGCATTTTTGGCCATGGTTTTCTCCAGAGCTTGCTTACAAGCCCGACGGAAAGGAATTCGTCGCTCAATTTGATTGCCGATACTCTGGGCCACCAGTTCTGCCGATAATTCAGGGTTACGATCCTCGACAATATCAATTCTCGCTACCGGGATTCCTGTCGGATAAAATTGTTTCTGGATAATTGCTTTCAAGTCGTTAATCCCCTGCCCACCACGCCCGATTACTAGACCGGGTTTGCTGGTCACTATTTCAATACTCAACTTGTCATGCGATCGGACAATAATTATGGATTTAACACCGGCGTTATTTAGTTTGGACTTGATAAAATCTCTGATCTTCAAATCAGCGACTAAATATTCCTTAAATTTGCTACCACCAAACCAGCGACTCTGCCAAGCGGAGGTAATTGGTAGTCTATTACTAATCGGATTTATTTTATGACCCATCACTTAATTACTCCGTAATTAAGAATTTCGAATGTCAAATTTCCAATTTCTAATGTCAAGGTCGGGCTATTATAATTCGTAATTCGTAATTCGTAATTCATTATTTTTTGCTTTTGCTTCTAACTTTTGTTTCCACTTTGGCTTTCGGTGCGATTGGGGCGGCGGTAGCAGTCTTTGAGCCTTTTCGCTCCTCGAGCATAACGGTGATATGAGCAACATGCTTGATATAGCGATTAGATCGACCGCGAGCGTTAGGGCGAGTCCGTTTAATTCGCGGGCCTTCAGTAGCGTAAGCTTGTGTCACAACCATATCGCTGGCATTAAACTGTTTCTCTTGGGCGGCTGCTCGCGCCATCTTGAGAGTTTTATTGAGCATCCGAGCAGAATCTTGCGGCATTAGAGAAGTTTTATCGATAGCGTTTTCTAACATCTGACCGACGAAAACAGACAAAACTGGTCGTAACTTACGAGCCGAATGACGGACATAATTTAGTTTTACCTGAACAGACATTATTTCTTACCACCCTTCGCATCTGGTGCAACTTTCGGTTTGCCAGCGGCTTGTTCCTTAGCCATCTTACCGCCGTGGAATTTAAAGGTTCTAGTTGGGGAAAATTCGCCCAACTTGTGACCAACCATTTCCTCGACCACCATTACATTTATATGTTTGCGGCCGTTATGGACAGCAAAAGTAAAGCCAACCATTTCTGGAAAGATCGTTGAATGACGAGACCAAGTCTTAATAACCGACTTAACGCCTTCAAGAGTCATTTTTTTAACCTTCTCCATTAATTTGACATCAATAAACGGACCCTTCTTGAGAGATCGACTCATGAATAAAACCCTCCGAGTTTTATAGTTTTCAATTTACAATTTTCAATTTCCAATAAATTTTCAATAAAACAGTTTTCAAACTTGATAACTGAAAAACTGGAAATTGACTGATAACTGATAACTGATAACTGATAACTTTTCATTTTACTTGCTTCTCCTTTGAAGAATATATTTCGTTGTTCGCTTATTGCGTCTAGTTCGATAACCCAAAGCCGGTTTGCCCCAAGGAGTTTTTGGATGTTTCAAACCAATCGGGTTAACGCCTTCGCCACCACCATGAGGGTGAGAGACTGGGTTCATGGCCTTACCGCGAACAGTTGGGCGGATGCCCATGTGTCGTGTCCGGCCGGCTTTAGCAATTCGAATGCGGTTATGGGTGGTATTTGAAACATTACCGACCGACGCCATACATTCTATCAAGATTTTGCGGATTTCTGAAGATGGCATCCGCACATAGGCGTATTTACCTTCTTTGGCGGTGATAGTTGAGGCCAAGCCAGCCGAACGAACTACTTGTCCGCCTCTGCCAGGTTGAAGCTCGATATTGTGGATGGACACGCCAATACCGATGTCGGCTAACTTAGCTCGCGAACCCGGGGTAATTCTTTTTGAGGCTCCGGAAGTGACGGTTTGGCCAACTGTCATTTTATCGGCGGCTAGAATGTATTTTTTAGACTTATCGGGCATCACTAATAAGGCGATAAAGGCAGAGCGGTTTGGGTCATATTCTAGCGCTTCGACAGTGGCGGTACCTTCAAAGGGTAGAAATTTGAAATCAATCAATCGATAAAGGCGTTTTGCGCCGCCGCCGCGATGCCAGATGGAAATACGGCCGTGTTTATCGCGACCAGCATGTGATTGCAACGGTACTGTCAGCGAGCGCTCTGGGCGTTTCTTGGTTAAAGTCCCAAAGTCGCCGAAGCTTTTCTTGCGCTGACCTGGTGTAGTCGGTTTAATCAAACGAGGCATCACTTTTGCCCTCCGGGCAAAACAATTTCAAATTTTAAATTTCTAATTTTCAATAAATTTTCAATGCCCGAATTTATAATGTCGCTTACGCTCGCTCCTCGCTGAACACTCGTAGTTATTTCATTTGACATTGATTCGAAATTCGAAATTAGAAATTCGAAATTAGTTCGCATTTTTCTCCTTCTCTTCTTTCTGTTTTGGTAATTCAAATCCTGGTAGTTTTTGGCCAGATTTGAGTTGGACATAGGCCTTGCGACGAGCGCTCTGGACACCAGGGATACGCTTAAACTTAACTCTTTTGGCCGGTAGATTAACGATCCGCACCGACACGGCATCCAGATTGTATTGTGTCTTTAGCTCACTGGCAATCGAATTTTTGGTGGCCGAGCGTTCAACTATCATCACATATAGACCCTTGTCTAGACCCAGCGCCGCTTTTTCCGTTAATATTGGTCGACTAATGACATTCATCAGATTTTCACCCCAGCCGATTCACTAACAACTTTTTTGGCCTTTTTTCCGCCTCCGCCAGAAAGGGCGGATGGCGGAGAACTTTTCGCATAAATCAAATCGAAACAATCGCTCTCCATCACCAGTGTTTGATAGTAAGCCAGATCCAATATCGAAACCTGACTTAACGGCTTAACATCGATTTTAGGAATATTGCCCGTCGCCAAAATCAGTTCTGGCTCAACGGCTTTCGTTATTAATAACGTTTTGCCTTTGGATTTGATATCGAGTAGTAATTTAACGGCCATTTTTGTTCTAGGTTCGGCCAAATGCATCGGCGGAACGCTGACGACACGATTCTCGTTTTTTAGCAACTGCCACAATTCGGATTTGGCTTTCTGGGCCATTCTTTTCGGTAGGGTTTGCTTGAAGTTGCGTTCTTTGGACGGTCCAAAAGTAATACCACCACCAACCCAAATCGGGCTACGGCTTGATCCGGCGCGGGCTTTGCCGGTGCCTTTCTGCTTCCAAGGCTTTCGGCCACCTCCAGAAACTTCACCACGAGTCTTGGTGTTAGAAGTGCCCTGGCGAGCGTTGGCTTGCATGGCCACGACCGCTTGCTTAATCAATACTTTATTAACGCCCTTACTGCTCTTTGACATTATTGACCTGACTTTTTAGAAAAACTCGACCCTTTTTTGGGCCGGGAACCGCTCCTGAAACGATAATAGTGTCATTACTGGCGTCGACAAACAAAACGGTACTGCCACGGCTAGTAAATTGTTCCGCTCCCATATGACCAGCCATCTTTTGACCTTTAACAACACGTTGGGGTCGTTGGGCACCGATCGAACCTGGGCGTCTTTGATGAGAGTGGCCGTGACTAGCTGGCCAACCATGGAAACCGTGTCGCTTGACGCCACCAGCAAAGCCCTTGCCCTTGGTAATACCAGTAACACTAACTTTCTCTCCGACTTCAAATTGGTCAACCGTTAATGTATCGCTCTCGATTTTAACCGGCAAAGATTTAAGCCAAATACCTCTCTTTGAACCGAGAGTACCAGCAATTTTTTGTTGAGGCTGATTGGTTTTGCCAGTCGTAGCAACGCCGATAGTTGTTTGCGATTCTCCCTTAGTAACTACGCTATTTTCTTTGGCCAAAATTACCGTACCCGAAATCAGCCGCCCATTGGCGGCCCAGAGTTGAGTCATTCCAACTTTGTGGCCGAGAATTACTTTCATGAACTATAATATTTTTTAACTCCGCGCTGTGCGTGAGCATTAGAGGTATTATGGCAATAATATGCTTTTTGGTCAACAAGTTGGCTGGGGGTTCTTTAAACTAAAGCGGAACAGACCTACGCTAGGTAAAGATTAGTTAACCT
>CAYHNZ010000012.1:0-23612 GCA_964358205.1 uncultured Candidatus Saccharibacteria bacterium
GTAAATCTCCGGCAGGGGAATTTCTTGAACTAAGAGTACTAATCGCTAATGATTTTGTCAATGGTTATTGATAGAAGGGCTCAAAATTAGGACGAATTCACCGAGGGGCTTGGTGAAATATTCTTTGAGCTCACTGGGAGTACCGGTTTGGATCTCTTCAAACTTTTTCGTCAGTTCGCGGCCGACAATTAGCGTTCGGTCGGCTCCACAAAGGGCAATCAGCTGGTCGAAAAGTTTATGTAAGCGAGGGGCGGTTTCGAAAAAGACCACTGGCATATCAGATAAGAGCATCTTTTTGATGAATGTCTCACGACCTTTTTTGGTCGGCACAAAGCCCATAAAACAAAATTTATCGGCGGCGATGCCGGCGACTGATAGTAAGGCGGTAACTGAAGACGGACCAGGAATTGGCGAGACGACGATTCCCGCCTCTCTGGCCGCCGCGACTAACTTGCCGCCCGGGTCATTGATCCCCGGCGTGCCGGCGTCAGAGACATAGGCGATTTCATCACCGCCTTTTAGTTCCGTTATAATTCGCTCAATCTTTCCTTCTGAATGTTCGTGAAAACTCTCAAGCGGTTTTTTGAATTCGTATCGAGCTAACAGATGAGCGGTGCGACGGGTGTCTTCGCAGTAAATTTTATCGACATTTTTAAGCGTTTCGATTGCTCGAAACGTCATATCGCCCAAATTGCCGATCGGTGTGGCTACTATATATAACATCGGCGCCATTATATCTAAAAAAGTGGCCGGGATATACCCGGCCAAACATTTGCGAATCGATCAAAGGGGCGGTTCGACCCAATTGGTCTCTTGGTTGTAATCAGCTTCAGCCGACCGCATATATTTGGGATAAGCCACGAGACATATGAAAGTGCCGGTCAGCACGACCGTAAAGAGTTTCCTATCCCATAACCCATAAATAGCGACTTCAAAGCAAGTAACGATGAATGCTAGCATTACCGCCATGATCGAGTAACCGACCAAGTCTGAATTGCGTTCAATCCATTTTTTCATGTTCTTATCTAACTCCACTGTTAATTTTACAGCGATTTAATCAGATTTTCCAGAGATTTCGAGACAGTTTTCCATTGATCGAAAGTTAAAACCGCCGGACGAACCATCGGGTCCAAACCAGCCTCAACCAGTGCCTGCTCAACTTTGCCTTTGGGTAGATGGAGCGAATTGGCGATGGCGTTAACCGCTGTCTGGCGCTGATGGCTGAAACCGGCCTCGATGACCGGCCAAAAGATTGTCGTCATTTTTGATTGCGCCAACGGCACCACTTCAATAATGGCTGATTCGACTTTCGGCATCGGGTGAAAACTGCCCGGTTTGACCGTTCGGACAATCTTGATCTTGGCGGATGCCTCGCAGAGCAAAGTTAAAAAACCTCGCTCTCTAGAGCCGGGAGGAGCGGTAATCCGGACGGCCAACTCCTTTTGGACTAATAAAACTACCTTCACTGGTTTTCCGCCAGCTGACGGATCGAGAGCAAAGATTTTACGTAACAGCGGAGAGGTAATCGAATACGGAATGTTGGCCACAATCCGGTACGGCTCCTTGATCGCCACTGTCCAATCCACTCGCAGAGCGTCGCCGGTAATAACCGTCAAGTTTTTAATTTTTTTGTCCCGAAGGTAATCAGCTAGATCGCGGTCGGCTTCAATGGCAATTACCTGCTTGGCATGCTTCAGCAATTCGAAAGTTAGCACTCCTAAACCCGAGCCAATTTCGACTACGGTTTCGCCAGGCTGAATGTCCGCCGCTTCCACCATATCGGCCAAGACTTTTTCGTCGGTCAAAAAATTCTGCCCAAACTTCTTCTGGGGCAACTTATCGAGTTCTCGTAATATCTCGGCGGGCTTCATGGGGCAATTATCAAGTTATAAGTAGCAATTTTCAAGTAAGGGGTAAGAAATAAGTTTCAAGTAATTATTAATAGCAGTCTACTCGAAGAGCTTTCCTTGCTTGCAACTTTTTACTTGTTACTTACTTTGAACAGGGTGAAAAGCGATCCGCCAGCTGGCGGAGACACTTTAGCCTTTAGCCTTGTAACTTTAGCCTTGCCCTTACTAGGGATTTGGCCATCTTCCGCGAAAGTTATGCGCCCAAGCCCAGGCGGTAACATAGATTTGGCTTTTGGCGTCCCAAACGCTGGCACCAGCAAAGCCAGCTTTGGCAGAAACTGAATTCCAGAAATTTGGATCGTACTGTAGCAAACCCTGATAGCCAGCCGCCGCTTGGGAATTGGGATGGCAGTTGCTTTCGCGAACAATGCGATAAAAGAGAGCATTCGGATCGATTTTATTTTTAGCGCTGGCGTCAACCACCCATTCCTTCATCGGCAGGCACTGCTTCGGTACCGGGTTCAAGCCACCTTGACGGACGGTAGCGGTGAGGGCCGGCTTAGTGGTCTTTGTCGATACTAGGGTCTTACTAATTAGCTCACCGTCTTCTCTAATCAGGAGATATGTTTTTTCAAGTTGGCCGTTAGCTCCAGCTTTGACTACTGTTTGTGGCCCGACGAACTGGTTGTAATCTTTTTCGATATTAGTTTTGAATGGCACGACTTCGGTTTCGGTGACATTGGTTCGAGCGACTCGGGTAATAGTAACAGTGGTATTTTTAGTTAGGGGCGTCGCCAAAGTTGGCGCAATCTTGTCGTCGTTACCAAGGACGATCTTTTTTTCTGTTAATAAATCGCCGACAGTTGTCACCCAGGTTCTTAATTGCCTAGTCTTCTTGCCGTCAATAACCGTCACTGGCAGGGCATGCTGAACGGTAATAACCGTACCCAACCCAAAACTGGGATCAGGAAAGTAGGAGATCTTATCTTCTGGGAAGTAATCGACGCCCGCCACCCGAAAAGCCTCGGGAAGTGAGCTGGCTTTCTGAACAACCGAAAAAACGTCAGTCGGGTGATAGTCAGATGCGGCGCTAATGAGCGTCGCGTCTTGAGCAAAAGTTTGGTTATTTTTACCCTCTGGCAGAGTTATAGTGAAAAAGGCCAGTAGGCCTAAAGCCGATATTCCCAAAAAACTTACCCCCCACTTCTTCGTGGTCGTCATATTGTTGCGTACTATCTACACTAGCGCACACGGAAAAAGTGTCAAGTCTGAAGGCTAAAGTCTCAATTGTCTCCGCCAGCCGGCGGATCGCTTTTCACCGCCAGCTGGCGGACAGCTCAAAGTAAGTAGCAATTTCCAAGTTACAAGTCGCGGAATCAATAGTCTCGAACGAAGAGCTACGAACGATCGAGAAGTGCGGGGCCTGCCCCGCACTAGACGCTCCGGGTGGTAACAGGACATAGTCCCTGCCCGCCGCTCAATCTTTTCGCCAACTAGATTATTATTTCTCTTGGCGAAGCTAGATATCGCTTTGGCAGGCGGGCGTTCCACCGGAAGGAACAGTGCGGGGTCAATATTGGCCGGCTTTGTAACGGAAGTTGAACAGAACAAGCAGGAACAAAACGATATCGACCCACCATAAAAACGGTTGGGTTGTCCGACTGGGGTAGAAAAATAGCGGTAATAACTGCGGCAGCAAGAGTGGGAGAACCTTTAGAAAACTGGTTAGCTGAACTTTTCTCTTGTGGCTCGCGTAATACTCATCCCATCCCGGACTGATACTCATGACATAACGGGACACGGCCTCCATCGTCATTTGGTTGGCTTGGTAGTTGAAGGTCAGCCCAGCAAAAACAATTGGGATCAGTAGGATATACACCTGAAAACTTTCCGGACCGATTGTATCCCCAAGCCAGAAAGACGAAACCAAAAAGACCGCGCCTAGCACCACCGCTAGGTTAATCATCTGGTGCAGAGCCTTGGCCCTTTCTAGAACCTCCTGCCTCATATTCCGAAGATCTTCTTGTTTGAAATCCATTTATTAATTTTAACGCTTCTCCGTAACACTTCAAGCCAAGGATAGAAAGACCTAAACTCTATCTAATAAGTTCTCGTCGATTTCACGCAAAAATCGGCTGGGCAAGGTTGAAGTTAGGCCACCGTGGATAATTCGCGAGCGGGCGTGAGTCATATACAATCTCTTTTTCGCTCGAGTCATACCGACGTAACAGAGGCGGCGTTCTTCGTCCATTTCATTATCGTCGTCAAGTGACCGCATATGAGGAAACAGCCCCTCTTCTAAGCCGGTCATATAGACAACCGTAAATTCGAGGCCTTTCGATGAATGCAGAGTCATCAAAGTAACGGCATCAGAAGTACCGTCGTAGTTATCGACATCGCTAACTAGTGCGACATGCTCCAAAAATTCCTCGAGCCGCTCGAACTCGCTGGCTAGGTTGAGTAGTTCCTCAACATTCTGCCAGCGCTCCTCCCCTTCTGGTGAGCCGTCGTCGAGAAACTTTTGATATTTTGTTTCTTTTATTATCAGCTCCAGCGCAGCCAGTGGCGTGGCGGTAACAACTTTATCTCGAATGCTGGCCATCGAGGTGAAAAATCCCTCCAACTTCTCACCGCCTTTTTTGAGGGCAACCGGACCGATTCCCCGTGGCGGGACATTGACAATTCGGGCCATCGCCACTGAATCATCAGGGTTAAAAATAAAGCGCAAATACGACAGCATATCTTTGATTTCTTTCCGCTCGTAGAAACGCACCGCACCGACCAGTCGGTACGGCAACCCTTCGGCCAGCAAAACTTCTTCCAAAACACGGGATTGGGCGTTAGTCCGGTAAAGAATGGCAAAGTCGTTCCAGTCATGACCCAAACTCCGCAAGGTCCGGATTTCGGTACAAATAAAGTCGGCCTCGCCGTAGGCGTTGTTGGCCTCGAAAATAGTGATCGGTGGTCCGGCTTCGTTGTCGGTCCAAAGTTTCTTTTGGCTTTTGCGTTTGACCTTTTCTATTATATGACCAGCGCCGGAGAGAATAGTTTTTGTCGAACGGTAGTTCTGTTCGAGCTTAAAGACTTGAGCACCAGGAAAATCCTTATTAAAGTTAAGAATATTCTGGAAGCTCGCTCCTCTAAAGGCATATATTGATTGAAAGTCGTCCCCGACTACACAAAGATTTTTGGTTTTGGGGTTGGTTAGAAGTTGAGTTAAACGGTACTGGGCTTGGTTAGTATCTTGATACTCATCGACCATCACATAACGAAACTGCTCCTGGTATTTCGCCCGAATCGTGCTGTCGGTTTCGAGCATTTTGACGGTCCTCATAATCAAATCATCAAAATCTAACCCCCCGACTTTGTTGAGTTCTGCCTGATACTTTTTGTAGACCTCGAGGGCGATTCCCTGGAAATGCCCTTCCGCATACGGAGCATACTGCTCGGGACTCATCAGCTCGTTTTTGGCCGAGCCAATAATCGATTTTATCGCCTGCGGTGAATACTGCTTGCTATCGAGATTGAGCTCTTTCAAGATTTGGCGGATTAGAGACAACGAATCGCTGGTATCGTAAATAGTGAAGTTTTGGTTCAAGCCGATGTTGGTGGCTTCAGCCCGCAAGATTCGGACGCAGATGGAGTGAAATGTCCCAACCCAGGGTAATAACCGACGAATGGCCAACTGACTGTGTTTGCGTTCGAGGATATCCTCCTGGCCGAGGAGCTTCAAAATCCTGTGTGCCAACTCGCCCGAACTTTTATTTGTGAATGTTATTGCCAAGATTTGATCTGTTGCGGCCAATTTCTGCTCTAGGATATAGGCTAGGCGATGTGTCAAACACTTGGTTTTTCCTGACCCTGCCCCAGCAAAAATTAAGACCGGCCCTTCGGTCGCCTTAACGGCCTCCACCTGTGGTGGATTCAAGCCTTCGAAAAGATCAATCAGCATGAAATCATATCCTATGGAGAAACTGGTATTTAGACAACTGTCGTTATGGCTTCGTCTGAATTTTTTTGCGGTCGATGTCGTAGAAACGAGCATGTTCGGCCTTGAAATGGAGCTCGACTTCGCCGATCGGGCCGTTGCGGTGCTTGCGAATAAGAATATCGGTAATCCCTTTGCGTTCGGTCTCTTTGTCGTAATATTCTTCTCGGTACATAAACATCACCACATCCGCGTCCTGTTCGATCGATCCGCTTTCTCTCAAGTCCGATAGCTGGGGCATTTTCTTTTCCCGACTTTCCACCGCCCGAGACAGCTGGGACAAGGCGATAACAGGTACATTCAATTCTCGGGCAATCGCTTTCAGCGAACGAGAAATCTCGGATACTTCCTGAACCCGGTTACCATCACCGTAACCGCGACGAGCTTCAAGTAACTGGAGATAATCGACAATTATCAAGCCAAGCTTGTTTTCCGCTTGCAAACGACGAGCCCGAGTTCGAATTTCAATCGGGGTCAAAATCGGTGAGTCATCGATAAAAATCGGCGCTTCGGCCAGTGTACCCATCGCCATACCGATAGCTGGGAAGTCGCTCTCGCTTAAATTACCGGTTCGCAGTTTCCAGCCGTCGACCATCGCTTGGGCGCATAGTAACCGGTCAACAATCTGTTCTCGTGACTGCTCCATTGAGAAAAATCCAACCGGCACTTTGGCCTTAACGGCGGCGTTGAGGGCAAAGTTTAAGGCGAGGGTCGTGTTATGCACGATGAAATCGTTGGCGACAAAATTGTGACTCTCGCCGATCGTTAGATCGTAAACTGGCTGCATTCCGGCAGGTTCAATAGAAGTAATTGCGTCCCAAACAATGTCATCCCTTGAAGTCAATTTCGTTGCCACCGCAACCTCGTCACCAACCCTAAGCTCCACTAATTTTTTCCAGCCGGTAGTTGTTAGGAACGGATGGGGCAAGGTTGCTTCGATTGTCCTTCCGGAAACAACAACAACCTTGAAGGTTGGTTTGATGCCGTCGGCCACAAATTGTTCTGGTTTAACTGACTGGAATCGCCCACTAGCTTCTAGGGTTGCCACCTCACCTTGCTTGGTCTCGACCAATTCTCGAATAGTTTGGCAGATACCGGTACGAGGGTTGATAATCTGGGTGTGACCTGCCACACATTTTCCCATGCTGGGCCGGGCGGCTAGGATAATCAAATCAGAAGGCTGGAAGCCAGACAGCTTGTTGTCTAGCTCTTTGAAGCCGCTCGTCACGCCCCGGAGCAAACCCTTTTCGCGATGTAACCGGTCGATTCGGTCAAAACTAGCAGCCAGAATGTCGGAAATCGGCAAAAAGTTGTCGGAAACCATTTGGCGGGAGACATTAAAGAGCGCCGACTCGGCTTCATCCATAATCACCTGAATTTCTTTGTCTTCGTCGTAACCCAGTTCAGCGATTTTTTGACCGGCCGTTAGAATCCGCCGCAAGACCGATTTGTTCTTAACAATTTCGGCGTAATGAATGACATGCAGGGCTGTTGGGACGGAGTTGACCAGGTCGGCCAAGTAAGCCGGACCGCCGATCATATCCAGCTCTTTAACACCTTCCAGCTCGTTAGTTAGCGTCACTAGATCGATCGGCGAGCGTTTTTCGTAGAGCCGCAGTACTGCTCGAAAAATCGCTTGGTTGGCTTGACTGTAAAAATCCTCTGAAATTAAAATATCGGCGACTTTGTCCATCGCTTCTTTGTTGACCAAAACTGCACCCAAGACAGCCGATTCAGCTTCTAAATTCTGGGGTGGTAATTTACCGATATTTTTATCTGCCATTAGTCACTCATACTTTCATAAGGCTAAAGTTTCAAGTCTAAAGTCTAAATTAAAGCTGAAGTATCAAGTCTGAAGTCTTAATATATTTTCAGATTTCAAGTTTCAAATACTTGCGACTTATAACTTGCTACTTAGTTTAGACTTGAGACTTTAGCCTTTAGACTTAATGCTTTGTCTCACTCATTTATCTCAAACACTTCAACCACCGTGCTTAGTAAGTCATCTTCTTTATTCAACCCTGTATCAAGGTCCGGTTTGACGATACACTCTAAAACCAACTTCCGACCGGCCACTTGGGCGGCAATCGACTCGATCAGGTTACGATTCTTTGGCTCGAACAGTCGCTCCGAATAAAAACGAAACTTGACGGCGATAATTAGCTTGTCGTCGGTCAGCTCCTCCAGGTGAGCCGAGCTGACAACGGCGTAAAGAGCGTGGTTTTTTTCGTGGACGGCCGAGAGAAAATTCGGCCAAAACGAATCAGAATCGCTGGGTTTAGCAACGGTGGCGCTAACGGCATCAACGGCTGGCTCCATGGGAGCTTCTTTTTCGGTAATATCCGTAATTGTACCGACAGGCGGCTCGCCCGCCGACTTGTCCTCCGACTTGTCCTCCAAAGCATCTGCGAAGGAGGAAGCCGAGACGTAGGTGGGCTCGATGATCGGCGAAGTTGAGGCGGCCACGGTTTGAACCTTTTCACGCTTCAACGCGGCGGATATCAGGGTGGCCGAGAGCAAAGAAGTGGCATCGATCGAGTGTCTGGCTTTGGCCAGCGCCACCAGCAACTCCTCGAGTAACGGCGCACTGACCGCCACATCGGTTGCCCCGGAATTAAAAATCTGCTGTCGACAACTATTGGCCATCGCCCGGACTAGAACCGCGACATCCAGCCCTTCGTCAACAAATTCTCTTAATAAATTAGCAACAACTTTCGCCTGGCCGTTAGTCACGGCCGATAGTAATTGGCTAATTACTTCAGCGCTGGGCAAGCCGATCAACGCTCGTAAACGCTCCGCCGTCAAGTTTTTTTCGCTGCTGACGTTGCCAAGTAAACTCAAGGCGTCTCGATACGATCCTTCGGCGCGTTCGGCGATAACTTGGGCGGCGTCATCGTCTAGCTCTATCCCTTCTTTAACCGCTATCTCTTTGAGGATGATTACAATTTTATCGGGATGAGCCCGATGAAATTGGTAGCGCAAACAGCGCGAAATAATCGTCTCCGGCACTTTGTGTAATTCCGTTGTCGCCAAAATAAATATGGCGTGGGTCGGTGGCTCTTCTAGGGTTTTCAAAAGAGCGTTGAAGGCATCTTTTGACAACATGTGAACTTCATCGATGATATAGACCCGGTACTTGGAGCGGGTCGGAGCAAAAGCGATTTTTTCTCGCAAATCACGGATATCGTCGATACCGCGATTGCTGGCGGCGTCGATTTCCATCACATCGACCGACTGCCCCTGCTGAATTTCCAGACAAATTTCGCAGACCCCGCAGGCCTCGACACCTTTCTTTTTGCCCACACAGTTGACCGCCCGAGCGAGCAGACGAGCCATGGTGGTTTTGCCAGTTCCCCTAGGTCCGGAAAAAAGATAGGCGTGACCAACTTGGTTGCTTTTAAGCATCCCTTCAATCGAGTTACGGATATGATCCTGACCGATGAGTTGGGAGAATTGGTTTGGACGGTACTTTCTATAAAGGGAACTCATGGTGTCTTGATACTCGCAAAATTACCCGTAAATATCAAAGGGCTTTGTTACTAATTGAGAAATAAATCATTTGCGACTGCGTCGCTGGCTTTTTTGTGAGGGTGAGGGGGTTAGTTGCGAAGCACCCCCTACACCCTCACACTCCCTACCCCGCACGCTACCCTTCGGGGAGTTAGGTAAAAAGTAACTCGCTGACCTGTATTTACGGGTTCATGGCTCGTCACTTTTTGCTTATTTGTATTGACTTTTAAGGATAAACGTGCCAGAATTCGATCATCCAATTCTGGAGTAACACCATGTTTAAAGTCGGCACCATTTACAACCTATCCGAGCTTCAGTCTGCGCTGCCCAAGCAACCAATTCACAGCTGCTTCATCAGCTCCGATACTGCAGGGCAACTACTAAAAGACTGCAAAGGTCCTGATTGGGTAGGGGCGAACACAGCAGTAGTAATCGGGGTCGAAAAGGGGCAGGACGACGTCCTGCGGGCGGTTTGGACAGTCGAGTATTCACCCGACAAGGACACCCACTACATTCGCCTTCGGGAAGTCTGCTAGCAGCAACTATCATAACCGGCCAATCTCACTTCTTGTCTACGAACACTAGCCGCTACGCCCCGCAAGGGAAACGGGCGGCTTTTCATATACATTCGCCGAAAAGTGACGAATCACAGCGGTTTAACAATCGCCGTCTTTTCCTGCTACGATGAACTTATGCTCAAGGGGGGAAATGGCTGTTACTAATGACGTTGTTAAGATTTTGGCCAAGAAAACTGGTCAGCCACCGTTTCGGGCTCGAGCATATCTGAAGGGCGCGACCGATATCATTGGCGCGACCTTAGCCGAAGGCGATAAGGTTGAGTTGCCGGGTTTTGGCGAGTTTAAATTATTTCGACTGCCGGCTCGTAAAGTCCAAACCAATCTTAACGGCAAAAAGCAGACAATTACCCTCTCTGCGACGACAACGCCGGATTTCACTGTTGACGCTAAACTTCAAACATTGATTGGCGAACCGACCGAAGCACCGACGGCCGACATCGACCAAGATTTCCGAACCGGCTCGCTCCAGACGCGCAAATCTGATGTTCAATTTATCGAGCTAGCCGGCAAAATCATCCCCAAAGAAATTCTCGCCCAGATTCCGGAAGTGCTCGCCCGTAAGTTTCTAGCTGTTCCGTTTGCTCTTAAAGATAAAGAGCTCTACGTCGCCATGACTGATCCGGAGAACGAGGAAGCCTTTAATGCTATCCGTAAATCCTCCGGCAAAATCGTCAAGCCGTTTATTACCACCAGCGACGACGTCAATCATATTCTCGATCAGTACACCTCGCTCCAATCCGATCTTAACGAACTAGTGGAATCGAGCGAGGATCTGGAGACCGTTGACGAAGAAAAAGTTGAAAAGGACAAACAGGCCGACGAAGAGATTACCGAAACTTCACCAGCCGCCAAGATTGTCGCTTCGCTACTCAAACGCTCGGTGCGCGAAAAGGCCTCCGATATTCACATCGAGCCGCTGGAAGAAGAAGTCCAGGTTCGTTTTCGAGTCGATGGAGTTTTGCGCAAAGTTTTGACACTCCCCAAACAAGTCCAAGCTGGTATTGTCTCGAGAATCAAGATTCTCTCCAATATGAAGATTGACGAGACCCGCCTTCCCCAAGACGGTCGAATCCAAATTATGCTCGATGGTGATAAAGTCGATTTTCGTATATCGACTCTGCCAACCGTTAACGGCGAGAAGGTCGTTGCCCGTGTTCTAATGCACTCTAAAGGCGTCATGAGCTTTGAAGATCAGGGCATCCAGGGCCGCAATCTAGTTTCGATCAACGACAACATTATGAAGGCTCACGGGATGATTCTTGTCACCGGCCCAACCGGTTCGGGTAAATCTACCACCCTTTACGCTGTCATTAATAAAATTAAGTCCGACGACATCAACATCATCACCATGGAAGATCCGGTTGAGTACCGAATGCCAACAATCAACCAGAGTCAGGTCAACGCCAAAATTGACTTCACCTTTGCCTCGGGCTTGCGCTCAATCCTACGGCAAGACCCCGATGTGGTGATGGTCGGGGAAATTCGCGACCGAGAAACGGCTGATATTGCCATTAACGCCGCCTTGACCGGTCATATCGTTTTATCGACGCTCCACACCAATGATTCCGGTGGCGCCATTCCCCGATTGCTGGATATGGGCATCGAGCCGTTTTTAATCACCTCATCGCTGAACGCCGTAGTTGGTCAGCGCTTGGTGCGCAAAATTTGCGACAAGTGCCGCCAAGAAGCTGATACAAAACCCGAAGATTTGGAAGTAGTCAAAAAAGAGATCGACGAACTGCCAGAACCAGAGAAATCCGTGGCCAAGAAAGGTGGCAAGTTTTATGTCGGGAAGGGCTGCGATGCTTGTAATAATAGCGGCTATAAAGGACGAAGCGGCATCTACGAAATCCTATCGATGAGTGAGCCGATTAAGCAATTGACTCTTAAAAGAGCGAGTACTAGTGAAATTATGACACTAGCCAAACAAGAAGGTCTGATTACGATGAAACAAGACGGTATTCTCAAGGCTTTTCAGGGAGTAACGACTATCGAAGAAGTCTGGCGAGTAGCGAGAGACTAAAGAGGAAAAACCCAATAACTAAAATCCCAAATCCCAAACAAATCACAATGACCGAAGTATCGAAACCAAAGATATTCAATCTCGAGCCGAGGACAGAAGCATTTGCAAGAGCGGTTCGAGAATTTTTAGGAACTCTTCAGAAGGATATCGGTACCCAAGAAGATGTAAGACAACTGATTCGTTCGTCAGGATCGATAGGTGCAAACTATATTGAAGCCAATGAGTCTTTGGGCAAAAAGGATTTTGTGATGAAGCTACGAATTTGCCGTAAAGAGGCAAAAGAAACCACTTACTGGCTCAACCTACTAAATACTGCCAACCCTCAACGATTAATCCTAATTAATGAAGCCCAAGAGCTGACAGCAATTTTCGGCTCGATTATTACAAAAGTTCAATGATTGTAATTTTGGTGATTGAAGTTTGTTTGGGATTTGGGTTCTTGGGATTTGGATTTTTGATTAAGTGATGCCTATTTATTCTTACCAAGTCAAAAAACCCGGCGCGACCAAAACAACTAGGGGCGAACTGCACGCCGAATCACTGCCGGAAGCTAACAAGGCCTTGCGGGCTCAAGGTTATACAGTTCTGCAAATTGTTCTCTTCGACGAAAAATCTTCCTCTCCGTTTCACTTTAGCCTCAAACGAACCAAAGTGCCTTTGAAAGAAAAAATCATCTTTTCTCGGCAATTGTCAGTGATGACAAAGGCTGGTTTATCGATCGTCAAAGCGCTGGAATCGTTAAGCCGTCAGACCAATAACAAGCACTTCCAGGAAGTTATTCACGACCTAATCGAGCAGGTTAAGGGCGGGACGGTGTTATCAATAGCAATGTCACGACACCCGAAAATTTTTGCTGATATCTATGTTGCTGTCATCCGCGCCGGGGAGCAGACAGGACAACTCTCGGACGTGCTTTTAAATCTGGCCGATCAACAAGAAAAAGAGGCTGACTTAATTGGCAAGGTGAAGGGTGCGATGATCTATCCAGCCATCATTTTCTGTCTGTTAATCGCCGTCTTGATTTTAATTGTGGTGTTTGTTATTCCGTCGCTCCAAAGTATTTTCACCGAATCTGGTACTACCCTGCCCCTTTCGACACGAATGCTCTTGGGTTTGAGTCAAGTCATTCGCGGTTACTACTGGATAATTGTGCCGGCGCTGGTAGGACTTTACCTTTTGCTCAAACTTTGGGTCGGTACCCCATCTGGCCGAGAGGTTTACGATAAGGCTAAATTTAGCCTGCCAATTTTCGGCACCTTGACCAAAAAAGTCTATATGGCTCGCTTTGCCCGAACGATGGCCATGCTAATCAAAGCCAGCTTGCCGATTTTAGAATCGCTCGAGATTATTCGTAAAACCATCAGCAATATTCACTACAATCGGGCTTTTGAACGAATTCAACGCGAAGTTGAGTCGGGCAAAACAATGTCTGGCGCGGTTAGTAAAGAGAAGCTCTTTCCACCAATGGTCAGCCAGCTAATCAGCTTGGGCGAAGAATCCGGCAGTATGGAGTCCGTCCTACTCGATGTTGCTAGCTTCTACGATAAAGAGGTCGATACAATGTCGAAAAATCTGACGACCCTGCTCGAACCAATTATGTTGATTGTGATGGGCGTCGGCATCGGCTTCGTCGTCTCTTCGGTCCTCGGCCCGATTTACGGGTTGGTAAATGCGTTTTAACGCGAAGGCTGAAGGCTCAAGTCTAAAGTCTGAAGTAAGTCTTAAATAACAAGTTCCAAGTACTTGCAACTTGTGACTTGTAAATTAAATTAGACTTTAGCCATTAGACTTCAGACTTAATTTCTTACTGTTGCGACTGCGCTAGTGTCTGTTAAGCTGAATCTATGGAGGGGTTTTGAGCAGAGTCGTTGTTGGTGTTGATATTGGTCATGAAACGGTCAAGATTGCCAGTCTTGAGCATTTGGGTAAAAAATTTCGCCTCCAGGGCATGCATCTGGGTAATATCCCCCCCAGTTCTTGGAAGATAGACAAAATTGACAACATCGATGAAATCGCCAAAGTCATCGACGAAGCATTGCGAATTGCTAAGCCACACTCGATCACCACTCGCAAGGCAATGTTTGCCTTACCGGAGTCGGTCATTTTTTCCACAACTTTGACAATGCCCGATTTGCCGGCGTCGGAGCTGGAGAAAGCCCTACCCTTTGAACTAGCCGAACGCTTATCGATTAACCCGGACGAATATCACATCGATTACGAAAAGATTTCCGGTAAGTGCCTGCCCATCGACCAGGTCACGGCCAACAAGCTGACCGACCCAGACAGTATTAAAGCTGGAAAAGTGCCGGACACTGTCGCCACACCCGCCCACCCCTTAATAGCTATTTTTGCCGCCGCAACCAAAAAAACTCTAGTCAATTCGATCGTTGAGTTATGCGAGAAGGCTCATTTGGAACTGTCCGGCATCGATATCAAGCCCGGAGCGATTATTCGTTCAGTCATCCCCGCCAGCGACCAAAAAGCCCGGATTGTTGTTGATATGGGTGTTGGTGGTACCGGCGCGTCGGTAGCGGAGGGTCAGAGTTTGCGTGTCACCTCAACCGTTCCTTGGGGTACTCACACCATCGCTCAAACCATAATTGAACCAGTGCCGGATTTGCGCGAACGATTGGCGCCCGTCTTCGATGAGCTGGTACATATCACTAAATTCTTTGAAAACCGAGTTTGCCCAGGGCTAAAAATTGAACAGCTAATTATTTCCGGAACCGGCGCCGGTATTCCAAACATCGCCGAAGTTTTCCAAAAAGAAACTGGCCTGCCAACAACCTTGGCCGAGCCGTTTAAAAATGTCGATACCCATCATTTTCCAGTTCCGGTAGAATTAACTCATACCTTCGCTGATGCGATCGGATTGGCAATGAGAGACTATGAATAGAATTAAGAACATAGAATTAGGAATTAAGAATGTGGGATAGAACAGTTCAAAATACACGGATGGTGGTGGATATGGTAATCAATCTCTTGATTCTAAATTCTAAATTCCAAATTCTTCAAACCGGAGGTTTGATATGATTAATCTTGTTCCACCAGAAATTAAATTGCAGAAAGGCCTCAAGTCGCTTGTTTATGTTGTCACGTTAACTTACATAGTTCTGGCATCGGTGTTAGTACTGGGATTGGCTGGGTTAGCCACTTATAATTACACCCAAAAGATTGCCTTGGGTAGCCAGCAGGCCGAGTTGGATCGTTTGGAGGCGACAAAAAACCAGGACAAAACAATTCTCGGTCAAGCCGCCTTTATTCAAAGCCGAGTTAAGAACGCTGCCACATATCAATCCAGTTCCGACTGGAATAAAGTCCTGACGGCCATTGCCGAGTCCACCCCCACTAACACTCGCCTGACTTCAGTTAAAATTACTAGCGACGCTACCAAATCACCAACCATAGCTATCAGTGGCGAGTCAACCGACCGACGTTCAATCATTCTTTTCAAAGACAAACTGGCCATCACTAAACCATTTGGGGGTGCCACCATTACCGGCCTGACGAAATCGGCAACCAAAGACAGCGACTCCTATACTTTCTCAATTAGCGTCCTAATCACCAACAAGTAAAAATGCACAACCTACTCACCAGCAAATACTTCCTGATTATTACCGCCTTATTTCTAATTCTCGCTGCCATGATTATTTGGTTTTTCTTTCCGCCCGTTCTTAAAACATCCAGCGAAAATCGCACCGAATTCGCCGCCCTCGCAGAAAAGATCAAAGTTAGTCAAGCTGAAGCGACTACTGTCAAGGATCTGATTGCCGCCAAGACTACTATTGCCGACTTGTACGATAGGGCGTCATTGGCCTTACCGAATTCACCATCAGCCGACCTACTCCTGCTTCAATTTGATGGCTTGACCAAAAGCCTGGGTCTAGACGCCACCATCACCGTCCCCTTTTCTGAAGGATCGCTGGCTAGCCAGGTGGCCGCCCCGACTGCGCCCGCTAATGATAGCGATATCAAACCTGGTTCAGGTTCAACTGGTGGGACCCAGCCAATCGTTACTAGTTCGGGGACTGGAACAGGGACAGATTTCTCCCTAAGTGGCGACTGGGACTACCCCACTGTCTTAAACCTACTAACTAGACTCAAGACTTTTATTCGTTGGAATTCGGTCACCAGCATCGACCTAGCGAGAACAGCTGATAAATCGACCGCCACTATCAGCGGTAAGGTTTTCTGGATACCGGCCAGCAACCTGCAATTTACGGGATCGGCTCAAGAGCTACTCTCCCAAGCCAAAACCCTGCTCGATAGCTACCAAACCTATGCCACCACTCCCGACATTACCAAGGAAGGAAACTTCGGCAAAAGCAATCCATTTCAGTAGACAGCAGCATACAAGTCTGAAGTGGCAAGGCTAAAGTCTGAACTAAGTCTTAAAGTATCAAGTTCCAAGTACTTGCAACTTACGACTTGTTACTTACATTAGACTTTAGCCTTCAGCCTTAGAGTCTTATCAGTAATCACTAGACTTCTGCTAAGATGTGTTCAGGAGGGAAAATACAGCGACAACACCGGGCTTTTACTCTAATCGAGTTAATCATTGATGCCTTTGTAATTACGGTAATTTTTGGCGCCGTTATTGGTTCGTTCTTAGTGATGCTCAACGCCACCAACTCCGGCAAAATCAGGACTATGGCTGGGGCGTTAGCCAATGAACAGCTGGAGTACCTGCGCAACCTACCCTACGACTCACTTTCAACCCAGGGCGGGACAATTATCCCCCAAGGTACAATACCCGATACCCAGACTGTCACCCGTGGCGGAGTAAGCTTTGAGCTCAAGACGACTATAGCCCTTGTTGACGACCCATTTGATGGCTGTGTCCTCCCTATTGAAGGTAATCCAAATCTTTGGCAATGCACCGACGGCGGTACCTCGGCCACATATGACGTCGTACCATTTGATTACAAACGGGTTAATGTCGAGGCGTTAAAAGTTGGCACGCCGACTGTGCTCGTCAAACTTTCTAGTAACGCCGCCGCTAAGGCCGCCGAAACCTCGTCACAAACGGGCATGATGCTGGTCAAGGTGATTAACGCTCAAGGGTTGCCAGTCGAGGGTGCGACCGTAACCATTACCCAGGCCGAGTTGGGTATCTCGTTAATCGGCTTAACTAACGCCCAGGGCTATGTGTTCGTCGCCAATTTATTACCCGACAACCAGAACGGTTATCATATCGTCGCCACAAAAGCTGGTTTTTCGACTGACTTTACAACCAGTCGAACCAGCCAAAATCCCAACCAATTCCAGCCCGATGTCGATATTAATATCCAGCAGGTCACTATCCAAACGTTGTCTATCGACTGGCTTTCAACTATGGCGGTGACGGTCACAAACGAGGTCGGACAAATTCAGACCGGCATAAGCATTACCGCTACTTCGGCCAAGGTCACCGCTACCAACCCGGACACCCCCAAAAATATCAGCACCAGCGTCAGCGACGGGAACGGCGTGGCCACTTTTAGTGCTTTTGAGTGGGATTCTTATACTCTTACGCCTCAAACTGGCTACTTCGTTGTCAGCACCAGTCCTTACCAACTCGTTGCTCTCAACCCCAATCTGACTCTGTCGGTAGCGATGGTGATTACAACAAACCAGAACTGGCCGAGAATCGTTAGTGTTAGCCCCGCCTCCGGCACCAGCGGCGCCGTCGTCGAGGTGATTGTTGAAGGTTATAATTTCACTGGCAACACAACCGTAATGCTTCGTAAATCTGGGTCAGCTGATATTCTTCCGACCCAGACGGGCGTTGACCCTAATCAAAAATCGGTGACTGCGACTTTCGATCTGACCGGCGCGGCGACCGGTGGCTGGGACCTTATCCTCGATTCCAACGGCCAAATCGTCACCCAAATTAACGGTTTTATAGTTTCATGATGGGCATTAAGCTCAAAAAAATACCGGCATTTTCAGTCCTTGAGCTAATCTTAGTCATATTTATCGTTTCTTTGTTTGGAGGTCTCGTTTCCAGTACCATTCTCAAGAGCTATGCCAACAACCGGCTGGTAGAGACCCAGGCGATTGTCCAAACGGAGCTTAATACAGCGATCGACCGATTAAGTCGAGTCCTGCGAAGTGCAACATTAATCCTCGAGGCAACCGAAACAAATTTTAAAATTCGTGGCTACCCCAATGTCGCCGATATCGCTCCGAGCGAAATTAATTTTTATCTCGATGGTACGGCTCTTAAGTATTCTGTCATCCCGCCGACCGGCCAAGCACCCAACTACACCTACGGCTCGGCTGATGCTAAATACTATACCTTGGTTGGGAAGACCTCAAACTCCATCGCCAACCCGGCTTTTCGCTACTATAACGATCAGAGTGTATTGCTCAACTTTCCCGTACAGATTGCCAGTATTAAAGTCGTCGAACCAACTTTAAGCGCTCTTGACACCGGCAATATTTTGAAACTGCCAATAATCGTCACCACCAAGATAACTTTGCGTAACTTTAAAACAAACCTCTGATGAAAAAGTCTAAAGTTGCAAGGCTAAGGTCTAAAGTGTGGAGTTGCTATTTTACTTCAGACTTCAGACTTCAGACTTCAGACTTTTCGCCCTCAAGGGCGAAGCCTGGCTACTTCTTGCCGATGCTTCTGGCCTTTGCGACGGTGATGCTGATTACGACTGGCGCGATCATGAGCTTGAATTACAGCAACTATTCGACCGTCAAACGACAGGTCAAGTCCACCCAGGCCTTGAGCATTGCCGAGGCTGGCATCAATTATTATTTATGGCATTTATCTCACAACAATCTCGATTACTGCGACGGTCAGGCCTGTACTGGCAATGGACCATTTGGGCCGTACACTCACGTTTACAAAAATACCGCCGGGGAAGTGTTGGGTAGCTATGACATCACCATCACCCCGCCACAAGGTAGTAACACCGTTGTCTCGGTACGGGCAGAGGGTCTAACCACCAGCGGCGAAAAACGGACCGTCGTGGCGACGCTCGGTATCCCCTCCTTTGCCCAATACTCTTTTGTAACTGATTCCGAGGCGTGGTTTGGCGAAAATGAGTCGACCAACGGCCTAGTTCACTCAAATCGCGGTATTCACTTTGACGGCACAGCTAACGGCGTGGTGGCGGCAGCCGTCCAAACCTATGTCCCTGCGAATTGCTTTGGCGGCGACGGACAGTCCCACAACGGCGTCTGGGGTACTGGTGGACCAACCTCCTATTGGCAATTTCAGGTACCGACAGTCAATTTTAACCAACTAACCGCCGACTTAAACGATCTGGAACTCGCCGCCAATGCCAACGGTATCCACTTACCGACTCTGCTTAACCCTCAAGGTCAGAAATCCTACTCCGGTTACGCTATTCGTTTTAACGCCGGTAATACCATTACCGTCGGTAAAGTCACGGCGTCGAAGGACACCGGTGGTACTGGCGGCGCTTGCGTCAATCACGGCAAAAAAAACTCGCTGATGCAAGAAAACCTTACCATCTGGGAAACAATCCCCCGCGCTCTACCCGCTAACGGCATCATTTTTGTCGCTGATAACGCCTGGGTCTGGGGAACGATCGGTGCTCGCATCACTCTGGCCTCTGGCCGCCTTCCTTCCACTAGCACTACCGACACCAATATCTTTCTCCAAAACGACATCAACTACACCGTCAAAGACGGCTCCGTCGCCTTAGGCTTAATCAGTCAGGGCGACTTAATCGTTAACTCCTCTTCTGAAGACGACCTAAATATCGACGCCTATCTGTTGAGCCAAAAGGGCAAGGTTTTTCGGCCGTTTTACCTAAATAACACCAAAACCAAAATCAGTATCTACGGCGGTATCGGCTCATTTTCTTGGTGGACGTGGAGCTGGGTCAGCGGTAACAACGTCGTTTCCGGCTACATTACCACCTCCCAAACTTACGACACCTATCTGGCCTTAAACCCCCCACCGCTTTTTCCGACAACCGGTTCGTTTGCAATTTTGAGTTGGAAAGAAGAACCAATACTCTGAAGGAGCAACTAGCAACTGGCTTCTAGCTACTAGCAAATATGGACCAGCCGAGATTCTTAGATTTCAGAGTATATGTACAGGCAAAGGCGTTACACGAACAGGTTTTTGTCTTGACTAGTAAACTACCCCCAAAATACTATTACCTAGTCGACCAGATACGACGGGCCGCTCTTTCGGTTGCGCTAAATATAGCCGAAGGATCTGCCAAAGACTCCGATAAAGACTTCAACCGCTTTATTCAAATATCGCTCGGCTCAGCTTATGAGGTTGTCGCCGTACTTGATATTCTTGCGAGTCTAACCGCAACAGATCAAAGCCAGCTAATCGATAGTTACTGCCAGTTACGCAACCAGCTTGGCGCATTAACTAAAAAATTAAAGAATCCCCCAGCTAGATGCTAGTTGCCAGACTGCTAGTTGCTTCTTTAAGCCTTTACTTCTAAAATCTCTGCTTCAAGTGATTGCAGTTTAGCCACTAAATGTTCGTAGCCTCTTTGAAGGACGCTAAAACCATGAATCGTACTGTCGCCTTCAGCTATTAAGGCGGCGACGATGTAGGAGAACCCGGCCCGCAGATCGGGCACTGTCATTTCCGATCCGTGCAGTTTAGTTGGTCCGTCAATTTGAGCTGACTGACGGTAGTTGCGCTGACCAAATTTGGATTTAATTAGTTCTGGCGATTCTTCGAATAGTTTGATTTTGGCGCCCATTTTGTTCAATTCATCGATATAACCAAATCGGCTCGGGTAGACTGTCTCGTGAACAATTGATCGACCATCGGCTTGGGTTAGTACTACTACCAGCGGCTGTTGCCAGTCGGTCATAAAACCCGGGTGTACATCGGTTTCAACGGTAATCGGCGCTAACTTTTCTTGCTGTCGATAAAAAGTGATGCCGTCTCGATTTACGTCAAAGCCTCCGCCAATTTGTCGGTATTTATTTAAAAAAGTCATCATGCCGAGTTGATCGGCTCCCCGAACCAAAATGCGGCCGTTAGTACCCAAAGCGGCGCAAGCCCAGGAAGCGGTCTCGTTGCGATCCGGCATTCCAGTGTGGGTCGCTCCACCGAGTTTTTTTACACCCTCGACATAGATCGTTCGATCGGTGTCAACAGAAATAATCGCTCCCATTTTTTGCAGTAGGGTGATTAAGTCCATTATCTCCGGCTCGACAGCGGCGTTGTGTAACTCGGTCTGACCATCCGCTAGGACGCTTGAAAGAATCACTTGTTCGGTGGCGCCGACGCTGGGATATTCCAAGGCAATCCTTGCCCCACGTAATCCCTTGGTTTTAAAAACACCATTTTCGTCGTTTTCGTCGTAATCAGCGCCAAGCTCACGCAGTGCCTTGACATGAAAATCGACCGGCCGGGGACCGATGTTACAACCACCTAATTTTGGCACGAGAGCCTTTCCAAAGCGGTGAAGTAACGGCCCGGCGGTCAGAATTGGGATTCGACTTCGTCCAGTTATATCTGCGAGATCCTGTCGGGTGGGTTGCCTAATTTTCTTGGAAATTATTTGAAGGGTTCCGGGACGAACTTCTTCTACTTCAACTCCCATCCGCAAAAACAACCGAGTCATAATATCGACATCTTCGATTTTTGGCACATCGCGAATAATAACTGGTTCGTCGGTTAAAAGAGCCGCCACCATGTTTTTGGGGATAGTGTTCTTCGCCCCTCGCAAATGGATTTCACCGATCAATGGTTTGCCACCACGAAGCCGAATAAGATCGTTAGTCGCCATCTTTATTAATCACCAACCGTTAATAACCAATCTTCAAATTCCAATCATCAAAAAACTTTGAATAACCAAACACGAATATTCTAAACGATTTAGGATTTTGAATTTCAAACATTAATTATTGTTGGTTATGTCACTGCGTTCGCTTTTCATTTCATTCAAAGTTGATGCTTGATTATTGATTATTATTCTAATTAGGCCTGTGACGGCGTTGCCGGCTGTTCGCCAGAAGGTGAGGCGGGTTTGTCGATTAGGGCGTGAACCTTGGCAATTACTTCACCGGGCATTGTTTCGGACTTCACAATATAGTCGTCGGCGCCGCGAGTGACCGATTCCATTCGTTCGCGATCTTGAATCAGAGCCGTTAGAACAATTACCGGAATATCTTTAGTGTCGGGCTGTTCTTTGAGTTTTTTTAGTACATCGAGGCCGTTGATCTTCGGCATCATAATGTCGAGAAGGATAATATTGGGATGGTTTTCGGTTGCCATCTTCAGGGCTTCTTCACCGTCTTTGGCGGTATTTACCTGAAACCCTTCGGCCTTCAGTCGTTCAGCGTACATCTCCCGCAATGTCATATCGTCGTCAACCAGTAGGATACTTTTGAATGAATCGGTCATGTTCTTACTCTTACCCTACCAAAAGTAATCATCGTTTCAAGCCCTGCTTTATTAAGCCTTAACCTTGCTTGACCGAACAATCATGGCTGGCACATCTTCGGAACCAGTTTCAATCCCCACTCCGCTCCCACCGTCGCTAAAGCTATGGTGGGCAAAAAAGCTTCGAGGGGCAAGCTGGGCGGCGTTGACGGGTTTGTCGAGCATCGCTCCGGCGACTTCTTTGGACGCCGATTTGAGAATCGGGATTTCAAAGAAGAAAGTCGCGCCTTTGCCAGTTTCAAACGGGCAAGAAACATGTCCTGTCTAGAGCATTTATATATGAGCTGGTAAGGTGGGGTAGATGGTAAAGAAAAGCAATAACTACGCATTCATAGACGGCCAAAATCTTAACCTCGGTATTCAAAAACTCGGTTGGAAACTCGATTACCGGAAACTCCGCATCTACCTGGCGGAAAAGTATAGTGTCAAGAAAGCGTATATTTTCATCGGATTTGTATCGTTGAATCAGTCGCTCTACGACAGTCTGCAAGAAGCCGGATTCATTCTAAAATTCAAGCCAACCATACCGGATGCCGACGGCAAAATCAAAGGAAACATCGACGCCGATCTTGTCCTGTGTGCGACCTTGGAATTCAAGCAATACGACAAAGCTGTCATCGTTTCGAGTGATGGCGATTTTTATTCACTAGTACAGTATCTGTACGAAAACGATAAGTTGGAGGTTGTCTTGAGTCCTGATATGAAACACTGCTCAAAGCTGTTGAAACAGACCGCCAGAGAAAAGATTTGGTTTATGAACAACTTGCGAGAAAAATTGGGATATCAAAAGAAAAACGCCGCTTAAGGACAAAACCTTAAGAAGCGTTTTTCAGTAGAAATTCAATTTGAAGCGTATACCCATCTCGAGAAGTTGTCAATGGCGTTCCTGGCTGGTTACTTCACCTTGCTCGATTCAGCCACGATGGCTGGCTCGCCTTTAGGACCGGTCTCGATCTGACAAGGGTGGGAGTTTCGATGGTTAAATATAAGTGTCCTGACGACTATTTGAACCAGGACAGATGATTGACTTTCCCATGGACTGTCTCTACAATAGCCGTATGCTCTTTAACATCGAGCATATCACCTAGGATGGTATAAAAATGGCAAAAGCTAAACCTAAATCAATACTGGCAGAGATGCTAATCGAGATTGCCCCCAGAATTGGTGCTCGGGTAACGCTTGAGCCAGTTTGGGGATATGTCGGTCAGATTATCTACACCAGTGGCGTCAAACGCTACTTCCGCTCGTCAACACTCGACATCAATCGGGTCGG
>CAYHNZ010000013.1:0-23004 GCA_964358205.1 uncultured Candidatus Saccharibacteria bacterium
TGGCGGTTTTATCAACAGAAGATTACTAAGTAAAAAAAGGGGGCGGCCCTTCAATTCAGGGTCGCCCAGAGGGTGTGTCGAACGGCTGTAGCCGCCCAAAAACCGCAGGACCGAAGGCCAGCTAGCTGCTCTAGGGATCGGCTGGTGCAGTTGCGAGACAAAGCTGATCCCCGTGTTTAGGACACTTGCCCGGTGGCCAATAAGGGAAGTTGGCTCTGACCAGCGAGATGGTTGGCTGATCAGTTTCGACTCCAGGCGGTCGTCGATCAACCACGCAAGCATATGCCACAACACCTCCTCTTAGTGATCCAAGAGCCTGCTCTACCGTTCGGTTGGTGTTCAGAGTGGTTGTCACGTCATCGACGATCGCAATCGGGGGCACGATTTTCAAAAGCTCCGAAGCGAGAATCAACTTCCCGCCCTGGTCTTTGTGCAGGGCCGCAACTGAAATGACTGATCTCCCCGAGATCTCACACATCAGTTCCGCTGCCTGCTTGGCGATGACAGCACCAAGAGTTTCGGGTCCCACCAAAGTTCGAATCTCGGGGTTATGACGTAGAAGAAGGTAGGCCAGGTTTCTAACTACGGGTATCTCATGACCGTCGTTAGAAAGGTTGGCCATTTCCAAATAGATATCGGTACAGCCACCTCCAGAAAGCTGACGATGGCCGGACAAAACGACACCGCGGTTGACGAGAGCAGCGATGGTTTCATCGTCGCCTTCAACCAGACTGTAGAAGCCGTGTGGTAGGTTGTACATAATTCCTCGGAGTCCTAGCTGTTCAGGTTCTTTCGTATCGTAACTAATTAACTTAGATACGCAAGTTTGGCTTAATTTTTACACCGCAAAATGTTAAACTATTGGCGATGAAACCAATCTACGCCGATTATGCCTCGGCCACACCAATTGACAAGGATGTCGTCGATGTTATTTCCAATGTCTTGCAGACAAATTTTGGCAATCCATCTAGCGTTCACCAGTTCGGTCGCGATGCGGCTCAAGTCTTGGACGATTCCAGGGAGTCGATAGCTAACTTTATTAAAGCGAAACCAGATGAGATTATCTTTACGGCTTCTGGGACCGAATCAAATAATCTCGCCATTCTAGGTGTCGCCCGTGCCAATAGGGGTCGTGGTAATCATATCGTCACTTCAGTTATCGAGCATCCCAGCATTCTCAATAGTTGTCGGGCTTTGGAGAAAGATGGATTTAGCATTACCTATTTGCCCGTCGATCAACTCGGCTTAATTAGACCAGAAGCACTAAAGAAAGCCCTTACCAACCAAACAATCTTGGTTTCTACCCATTTAGCTAATTCTGAACTTGGCGTTATTCAAGATATCGCCAGACTATCGAAAATAACCAAGAATTCCGGCGCTTATTTCCATGTTGACGCCTGTCAAGCGCTGGCTTATGTTCCCGTCAGCGTTGACGAGCTCGGTGTCGATTTACTAACATTCAACGGTAGTAAGCTCTACGGTCCTCGAGGAGTGGCGGTATTATATGTTCGGGAAGGAATTCAGATATTTCCTATTGTCTACGGAGGTGGCCAGCAGTACTCACTCCATAGTGGTACAGAGAATCTGCCCGGCATTGTTGGTTTGGGCTTAGCTTGTCAGGTAGCCACCAATAGGCGACATCAAGACAGTAAAAGGATCGGCCAACTTCGCGATACCTTGCAGATACAACTCTCTAAATTGCCCGGCGTGAAAATTAATTGTGCGGACTCGCCTCGACTACCCAACCATTTGTCGGTGACACTTGGCCATGCCCAAGCAACTAATCTAGTTGGCGCATTTGATCGTCACGGCATTGCTATCTCGTCCGGATCGGCTTGTAGTGCTAAATCTTTAGTTGATTCGCAAGTTTTATCTTCGATCGGGCTAACCAGCGAACAAATTCATCAAACAGTTCGGATTAGTTTAGGGCGATTAAATCAAAAAGCTGATATCCTAGCGATTGCCAAGGTCGCCGCAATTGTGTAATCCTGTTTCGAGGAGGTAATATGTGCATTGCGAAAGAATTCAGCCAATGAAAAAAAACTTTAGACCGGAGCATAGTTTATGTTGATTGGCGCCCATGTATCGACAGCCGGTGGCTTGAATAACGCAATCAGTAGGGGTTTAGCGATTGGCGCCGAAGCGTTGCAAATTTTTCCGTCTGCCCCGTTGCAATGGAATATTCGCGGTTGGGACGAGAAAGATTGTACGGCCTTTAAGGTTGAATGGCCGAAGACTTTCAAGCAAGTTATTTTTCACGGTATATATTTGACTAACTTGGCCGGAAACGACGAAGCTAATGTGCTAAAAACTAAAACAGCCCTGGTGGATACCTTGCGACTAGCGCCAAAAGTTGGTGTTGTTGGTACGGTTTTCCATCCAGGCTCTTACGCCAACGGCGAAATCGGCCAGCACAATCAAATTAAGAATGTTATCGCCGAGATCCTAGCGGAAACGCCGACCGAATCCAAACTGATTTACGAGAATTCGGCCGGGTCAACTATCGGTAGCAAACTCGAGGATTTAGCGTGGTTAATCAACTCGTCATCCGATAAATCTAGAGTTGGTGTTTGCCTCGACACTTGTCACGCTTTTGCGGCTGGCTACGACATTAGAACTATTGACGGGTACACAGCATATGTTGAAGATGTTGAGAGGTTGATTGGGCTGGACAAAGTTTTTTGTTGGCATTTCAACGATTCGAAATTTGATTTAGGCGCCGCTCGCGATCGACACGAGAATATTGGCGAAGGATTTATTGGGTTAGAGCCTTTTGGTCATATTCTCAACGACCAACGTTGGGCTAATATAGCCAGCTATCTAGAAGTGCCAGGTTTTGATGACCAAGGGCCGGACAAGCCCAATATCGATCTACTGAAATCACTGCGAAAGACTTGATTAGAATCGCGTTTTCGGCTACAGTGTCTTAGCTAGGGCGGACAAGACATTTGTTTTGGAGGGCGGTAATGCGAACGGCGGTTTGCTTGTTTTACTGCTAAATACGCACTTACTGTTACAAATAGCCGATGTCTGTCAGCCCAGCACTCTAAGGTCGGGGGTTGGCTCAGTTTGGTAGAGCGCTTCCAAAGTACACGGAAGAGGTCGGAGGTTCGAATCCTTCATCCCCGACCAGCACTTTTTCAATCGCATGAGCGGAGGGATGGGCCGGGTGGTTAAGGCCGCGCATTGGAAATGCGTCAAGTGGGCATGATTTCAGCTCCTTCGTGGGTTCGAATCCCACTCCCTCTGCCAGATTTCTTCCAAGCCCCTCGCGTCAAGCTAGGGGCGTTTTGCTACAATGAGCCAATGAATCCAATTCAACTAATGGGTGCGTTGGCGATTACCTTCGGTATTTTGGTGATTATTTTCCCGAGCTTGATTGGAATTCTGGTTGGTATTTTCTTTATCATTCTCGGCGTCAATATTCTCGCCTTTGGTAATAAATTCAACCGGCTTCGTTAATCGTCAGTTAATTGTATTGAGAGATTTTTTTCGTTGGCGATGTCGATGGAAACCAATCACATAGCGGTGCGTTTCATCGCGAATCCGCGCTAATTGTAATAGACCCTTATGGCCACGTGATACCGCTAGCGGTTTTTTCTTTCCGGGTAAAAATATCCGATCTGGTTTTTTGGCCAGGGCGATGAATCGCGGCTTCTGGCTTCTTGCTTCTGGCATCTGGCTAGACTGCCAGTTGCTAGTAGCTAGTTGCTCCGCCGCCTTAAAGGCGGTGGCCAGCTGTTCCGGCCCCCCGTCAACCACAAACAAGTCTGGTAGAGGCCTGGAGGTATCGGCAAATCGTCGAGCAGTCACTTCGGCAATCATCGCAAAGTCATTTTGCCCCTCGACCGTCTTAATTTTATAGCGACGATACTCGCTCTTTTCCGGCTGGCCGTTAATAAAGCAAACCGTCGCCCCAACAGCTTCTGATGTTCCTAAATTAGATATATCAACAGCTTCAATCCGGAGTGGCAGTGCCGGCAAATTGAGTAATTCTTTCAATGCGATCAGTGGCATCATTCCCAATTCTTCATTCATCATTCCTGACTCTAACTTGGCTTGAGCATTCTTTTTGGCCAGGGCGGTGAAATCAATCTTTTCTCCCCGCTTAGCTATTCTTAACTCGACTTTATGTCCGTGAATCTCGGCTAACCAGTCGGCGATCAGCTGTTGATCGTCAATTGGTTCCGCCAATGCCACCAAGGCGGGTACAGATTGAAAGTTTTGGTAAAAATTTAGCAAAAATTGCCTTATTACTTCGCCGGTGGTCTGATCAGCAACAATATTGAAGTTAAAGCTTCTCTGGCCGTTCAACGCCCCCGATCGAACCGACATGAGAGTGACCACGGCAGTCAAATTGGCTTTAGCGGCGGCGATAACGTCAAAATCTTCTCTTGTCGAACCGATTACGTCTTGATTGGTGGCGTTCTGTCGAACTGCTCGGAGCTGGTCGCGTAATTTGGCGGCTAGTTCAAAGCGGTGTTTTTCCGCCGCATCAGCCATTCGAGTTTCGATGTCTCTGCTTAGGGTCGCTCGCTTACCAAGCAAAAAGCGGATAACTTTTTGAACTTGAAAGCCATATGTTTCTTCGGATATTTCGCCAGCCAAGGGGCAGCTGTTTCCTTCCAGCTGACAGTTAAGACACGGTTTACCTCGAGCGGAGTCGAGAGGCCGGATCGACCGATTACTAATGTGGACGCCGTAGAGCCGACGCAAGAACTCACAAGTTAAGCGAGCCGACCAAGCTGATAGGTAAGGACCAAAATATTTGGCGCCGTCTTTAGCTCGTGATCGAACGATTTGGAATCGAGGAAATGGCTCATTGAGTGTCAACTTGATAAACGGATAGGCTTTATCATCGGTTAGCTTGATATTGAATTTTGGTTGGTGCTCACTAATTAGCGTCGATTCCAATATCAGCGCTTCTAACTCATTATTTACAACAATTGTCTCGACGTCGTCAATTAAACTAATCATCACGGCGACCCAGGGCCGGTCGAGGTGTCGACTACTGAAGTAGCTAGCAACACGACTTTTAAGGTTCTTAGCCTTACCAACGTAAAGAACGTTCTGATTCTCATCTTTAAACAAGTAGACGCCCGGCTTGGTCGGTAGGCGACCAACTTTTTCTGTTAGCAAATGAGTCATGGGTTGGCCGTATATTATCACAGTTCTAGTCGATATTCGAGGATATCTCCCTCGACACCGTCGCTATCGCCTGCTTTTCAAGTCGAAGCCTTCGGCTTTCAGTCTTGGGTAGATTATCTTCCGAGAATGATACGGTTTTCCCTGGTCAACCAAGGTGTACGTTATTCTGGCGTTTTTATCGAACCAGTTAGGCATATACTAATAACGGTAGTGATTAGTAGGTCTAGTCGGGGCCAAAGAGACCAATCTAATAAAGTAAAGAAATCTTTTTCAGGCTAAAGGCCTTGACAAATGAGTCGCCTTATGGTATCATTTTGCCCGTATTGATAGATACGCGGTTACGAGGTTGTCGGTCTAATGAGCCACGACCAACACTGACTCACTTTAACAATTTGTTTCCTCATTGTTTACCTCGAGCTTGTTTACTTCGAACGAAGTTGAGAAGTCGAGAGGTCGATGATGAGGAGCGCTTCATTCGCCAACCGGCGGATTGAGCGTTTGACACCTCTCCAGAGGAGAGGAAGGAACAAATGAACTACTTCAGGATTAATCATTATGTCGTCGAAAGCGAACTTTCGGCTGGGCTCAGAGTTCAGTGTGACACCGAACGTCTCGGTGAAAACTACGTAATCGTCGATATTGCTACCGGTCGGGTTAAGGCCCGATCGGAGTTGACCCCGGTTTTCGGGATCGTCGATGATGAGGGGAATGCCCAGTACGGCTGGGAAGCCTCCTTCGATCTTCGGAAAACCCGCCGATTACAGGCTTCAAAACGAGCCCAGAAAATCGCCGTGGTCGAAGAGACTATGGCCGAAATCCGAGCACACGCCTTCCGGGCGTGTCAGTCGTTGCACGACCGGGGAATCGTGATCCCTCGTAAGCTAATTAAGCTTGCGAATTGGACTCCCATCCCCATGGAACTATTAGACGCGGCTCTGTTGGCTGCCTTTGACGGGCATTGAGCAGCGGGGCTTTGGTTCCAACAATGACTTCAACCCGTCCAGCTCCAGTTGCGAAACTGGAGCTGGACCTCTCCAAAGAGTTTTTATCCACCAGCTGGCGGATGAAGGTTGTTTGGAGCGAATAAGCTTCAACGCCTCACGTTAGTGGGGATGGGTAAAACCCACAACGACGCACGCCTCGGCGTAGTCGAACTCGTCAACTTAACGCCCCACTCCCTGGTACTTTACCAGGGAGATTCGGCGGCTTTAACGATCCCACCTTCGGGTGAGCTCGTGCGCTGCACCGAGGAGGTGCAGGCGATCGGCTGGGTCGTCACGGGCGGCATTTCGGTGCCGCTGGTGACAAAGACCTTCGGCGAGCTTCAAAGCTAGAACCGTGTAGACGCCCAATTAATTCTTAAGCACCCGAGGGGTGCTTTGACTCACTTGCGAGAAGTAAAGCCTCGCCCCGACCGCCTTCTAGGAAAAAGTATACATGGAAGTAATCTTCGCGCTTATCGTTTTGGTCACCATGGTCGTAAAGATGAGGCAATTGAGCCCGATCGTCTCCGACCTGCATCGGAGGGAACTCGATGAGGCTTAAGGTCGTAAGCCTCATTTTTTTCTTCTCCGTGCTGGTAGCCGTCGGCGTAGTAGTCGTTCGTGCTATCGGTACTTTCCCAACAGCGACTCAAAGGACGCAGTTAGTTCTTTGAGTCCAGACCTAGGGCGACGCCTGCTATGCTCGTCGCCCACCCAACCGAATTCCCAACCCTGTGGTTGGTGGTTCCGAGGGAAGCATGTATGTATTAACGATTCCAAGCGCTGGGTGAAATATCCCGGCGCTTTTTGTTAGACGAATTGTTTTTCCGTCGTTGAGGTGTAGAGTCAATTAACAACCCGTTGGAGGCGAGCAGTATGGATTTGGAACCAGGCAACTACCTTTACATCATTGGCGAAGAGCTGTCTGAACCCGAGCGTCAGGCATTTATCCGCTGTGGCTATGAGGAGCTACTTGAGCTCCAAGTAGTCCGGCAGTCGCAACTCATCCCTATAAAAGGTCATCCGCACTTGGCTGACCTGACGGCCCGGCACTTTTTGGCCAACCTTCCAAGTTTTTCGGAAGCTTGTTTGATAGTGGTTTATACCGATCATCATGCTCGGATGAACCAGAAGGTTGTCGTTGAGTACCGATACGACACCGTTACTGTTGAGTTGGTAGCCAGAAAGACCGGTGCCGTTCGCGACACCCCACGCGAAGACCCGAATTTCTTCTAAATGCTCAATTGCTGAAGGTTGACAACGATGTCCGTCTCTGATAAGCTACTACAAGTTACTGACCAGGAGCAACCATTGGTTGTTTCCGAGAGGAACAGTTGAGAACCAACTGTGTTATGTAACGAGTAGCCCGAGGACAATGCTGTCTTCGGCACTGTTTTCTCCTCCGCTACCACCGTTCGTTCCTTGGGGGTTCAATTAGGGCGCAATGTCTTCGGACATCTGCGCCCACTTTTTTAATCCAACCCTTGACTTCAGGTCATAATTTCATTAATGTTATGCCACGCACCACTCCCTGGTGGTGAAAAAATTGGTGAATATGATGGCTGGAACTTTTACACTAAAGGAAATTTTGTCCGGAAAGATACCTGGATCGATCGGCTGTCCGTTCCCGGAACTTTGCAACGAGATCCCCGACCAACTTCACATTTTGAAACACGAACCAACCGCTAGATTCGGTTGCTACTGCCATCATGGAGTCCACGGCCTGGCCGTCTTCTCGACCGAAGTATCGGCCTTTCGCTTCGCCGAGTGGATCGATCTTTCCGGCATGGTTTGCCTCGAAGTCAGCTTCGACGAATCACGCGAGATCGCTAAGGAGCGGCCGATGCCGATCGTTAGCGTCATGCTTCTTGACGATATCCAAAAACCGAAGATCCACTACGTTCGCTAAGAACGCAGCGGTCCTACCGGCGCGGTTAACCCCGCGCCCTTTTTTTGCCAAAAATTACCGGCTCGAGCGCTTGGCCAGTCAACGAGGCCCTAGTCAAAGCCACTTCCTCTGGTGTGCCTTTAGCGACGATCTGGCCGCCTTTTTCGCCACCCCCTGGCCCTAGGTCAATCAGCCAATCAGCCGATTTTATAACATCTAAATTATGTTCAATAACAATCACAGTATTGCCGCGATCAACGAGAGCCTGGAGAACTCCAAGCAGTTTTTCCACATCGGCAAAATGTAAGCCGGTGGTCGGTTCATCCAATATGTATAAAGTGGCGCCGGTATCGCGTTTGGCTAATTCGGCCGCAAGTTTTATCCTTTGGGCTTCGCCGCCAGACAAAGTCGTGGCGCTCTGACCCAAGCGAACATAACCCAGGCCGACTTTTTGCATCGTCTGGAGTTTGTCGGCGATCGTGTGAATATTGGCAAAAAATTCTAGGGCATCGTCGATCGTCATATTTAGCACTTGCGAAATCGTTTTACCTTTCCACATTACTTCCAGCGTTTCACGATTATAGCGAGTGCCCTTGCAAACGTCACAAGTAATGTAGACGTCCGGTAAAAAGTTCATCTCAATTTTAATCTGGCCGTCGCCTTGGCAGTTCTCACAACGGCCGCCGATAACATTAAAACTAAATCGCCCCGGCTTGTAGCCGCGACTACGCGCCGCCGGTGTAGCGGCGAAGAGTTGACGAATTGGATCAAAAGCCTTGGTATAAGTAGCCGGGTTGCTTCTAGGAGTCCGGCCGATCGGCGATTGGTCGATCTCGATCATTTTGTTGATATATTCAACGCCGCTCAACCCCTCGTGCGCCCCGGGTGTGAGTGTGCCGTGACCCATCCGGCGATTAACGGCCTTGCTTAAGATTTCGGCGATTAAAGTTGATTTGCCCGAGCCAGAAACGCCAGTTACCACAACAAACCGTGAAGTTGGGAAATTGACGGTAATGTTTTTGAGATTATTTTCAGTTGCCCCGTGGACGGTCAGCATCTTATGGCCTTTGGCTACTTCTCGGCGGACTGGAATGATTAGGGCTTTTTCTCCTTTAAGATATGGCGCGGTGATCGAGTTGGGGTTATTTAATACTTCGTCGTAGGTGCCGCTAGCAACAATTTCTCCGCCGTGCTCACCGGCACCAGGACCGATGTCAACCAGAAAATCAGACGCCCGCATCGTTTCTTCGTCGTGCTCGACAACGATGACGGTGTTACCCAGGTCACGCAAATGATGGAGAGTCTCAATCAATTTGGCGTTGTCAGTCGGGTGAAGGCCGATTGTTGGCTCATCCAAAACATATAAAATACCAACTAGCGCCGAACCGATTTGTGAGGCCAGGCGGATTCGCTGACTCTCCCCACCGGCCAAAGTTGTCGCCGAACGGTTGAGTGTTAGGTAATCTAGCCCGACTTTGTTCAAGAATTCGAGGCGACTACTTATTTCTAGAAGTATCTTACCAGCAATCGATTGGTGGCGAACGGACAACTTTAATCCAGCGAAGAAGTCTCGGGCCTTATCGATGGTTAGTTCGGTCACTTCGGCGATATTGCGAGAGCCAACTTTGAAAATAAGGGCTTCTTGTTTCAATCGAGCGCCCTGGCAAGTCTGGCAGGGGTTGGATAGCATATACTTTTCAATCTCATCTCGAACTCGATCGGAGTCAGTTTCGGCGTAACGGTTTTCTAGGTGGGGAATCAATCCTTTATACCAAACGCTAAAATATTGGGCTTGGCCGTTGGAGAAATATTTTAGCGGAATCTTAAATGGCTTCTCTAGACCCTGGAGTAATTTTTCTAATTGCTTCGGGTCAAGGTCTTTGATCGGGGCATCGATACTTAAATCAAAATGTTCAGCGACATTTTTAATTAAAATACCGTAGTAGTTTGTCGGACTAAAAGTCCAGGGCATAATACCGCCCTCGGCGATGGTTTTGGTCCGGTCGGGAATGATTAGTTCCTCGTTGATAATTTGCCGAAAACCCAACCCATGACAGTCTTCGCAAGCGCCGTAGGGGCTGTTGAAAGAGAATGATCGGGGAGAAATTTCGCCGAGCGAAAAGCCGTCGTACGGACAGGCCAAGTCTTGGGAAAGTAATATTTCGTCGTTTGCACCTTCTTGGGCGACGATTACCAGACCCTTACTCAATTTCATAGCCGACTCGATCGCTTCGTTCAGACGAGAACGGGTGGATGAGCCGATGATTAGTCGGTCAATTAGGACTTCGATGTGATGGGCTTTGTAGCGGTCGAGTTCAATCTTGTCGCTCAAACTAAACATCTCGCCGTTGACCCTAACTGTGCCGAACCCTCCTTTATATAGATCGTGGAGGAGCTGGTGATATTCACCCTTACGACCGCGTACCACCGGTGCCAGAACGCTAATTCGGGTCCCTTCCGGTAGCCCTTCAATTAGATCAACCATTTGATCGACGCTCTGGCGGGCAATTGTCCGACCGCACTTGGGGCAGAAGGGGGTGCCGACTCGGGCAAAAAGCAGTCGTAAATAGTCGTAAATTTCTGTGACCGTCCCCACGGTAGAGCGGGGATTGTGAGAATTGGCTTTTTGATCGATCGAAATAGCCGGCGATAAGCCCTCAATGTAATCGACGTCAGGTTTTTCCATCTGACCCAAAAATTGCCGGGCGTAGCTGGAAAGGGACTCCATATAGCGACGCTGACCTTCGGCGTAAATGGTGTCGAAAGCCAATGAGCTCTTGCCCGAACCGGATAAGCCGGTAAAGACAATTAATTTTTCCCGCGGCAATTCGAGATCGATGTTCTTGAGGTTGTGCTCACGCGCGCCCTTAATGAAGATAACGTCTTTGGCCATGAAACTGCATTTTACCAAACAAATACCGAAAAAGTACCTAGCAAAAAACCGCCGTTAGGCGGTTTATTGCATCAAAAACTTTAGGGTTACTTGTCTTGTTCGCGACTTACCCACGTCTCGCCACCACGACCCTGCTCCATCGCCTTATTTAGCAGCATTGCAAATTCGCTGTCTGACACAGAGTTATCTTTTCGGTACTTGGCTACTATCCCCTCTGTCTCCTCTAGGGTAGCCTCTTTTTCCACGCCTTGTCCTTCTCCCGTGCTCATATTGTGTTCTGATTCCATTAACCTCCTTTTCCTATGTGTATACAATACGGTTATTGTTGTCAACGAAAAAGAAGCCCTTCCTTGGGCTTCTTTAATGGGTAACATTAGTGCCAAACACGCATTCCCGAAGGAGTAGTGCTAGCTGTAGAGTCATCAGCCGATTTGAGTCGGCAGTTAGAGCTGTTAGCAGATAGTCGTGATGATCCCGGACTAGCTCGCAGCACTGGCGAATCCTTTCGCTGGTACAACCGCGAGCGGTGATCTCCCTACATTCTTGCAAAACAGCCAGGGCCTCGCCTCTGGCGGGTTCGTAGGCAATGGCGTCTACCGCCAAAGCCGCTAGTTCGAGCCGAGAGCGGAAGGGATGAACGTGGTGGATTTTGCACACCTTGCGAACATTCTACCATTGACCCGGCTTAACGTCAAGGCTTCTTCACCCAAAAAAGCAACGCCCAACCGAAGTTGGGCGTTAGGGCTGGTCTGGTGGCCAGAATTTATCGATGATCTCGAGAGCAATTATGGCTGAGCGGGAATCCGCTCCTTCCATGTCCTCTCCTATCTTTCCCAGCAGTTTCCTTCGGAGTGTAGCCATCATTTCTTGACACAGCTCTTTGGCTTGTTGGTCGTCTTGTTCTTCGTCGTTAATGCCAGCTATAGCATTGAGTGCATCGACACAAAGTTCCCACTGACCATCCTTGTTGGGAAAAGCGGAATTGATCCCGCCAGTGATATTCAAGAGACAATAAAAGGTTGTTTGGCGGGCGGGATTGAGTTGTTGGGGTACGATGATTTTACCTCCAGAGCTCCCGGGGGGAGTTGTTGATGAGCTAATAGTAGACCTATTTATTTGATGCGTCAATCAATCGGAGGGTGATTTTCTCTTTCTGCATTTTCTTCAATTTAGCTACTTCATCGCGTAAAATGGCGGCTAGTTCGAATTGCAGCTCTTGGGCGGCTAGTTTCATCTGGCGCTCTTTATCTTTAATCAAGGAGTCGATATTGCTTTTGGCCAGCTGTTGCTCTATTTTATCCAAGCCAATTGATGCCGAGATTTCTTGTTCGACAATCGAGGTGATTTGCTTAGAAATGCTTTTTGGGGTGATGCCGTGAGCTGTGTTATGGGCAGTTTGAATCTCACGACGGCGGTTAGTTTCGTCGATGGCTTTTCGAAGGCTGTCGGTAATGGTATCGGCGTACAAAATAACTTGACCTTGAACATGACGAGCGGCTCGACCGATAGTTTGAATCAGCGACCGCTCACTCCGCAAGAAGCCCTCTTTGTCGGCGTCCAGAATACCGACCAACGAAACTTCCGGTAAATCTAAACCTTCACGCAAAAGATTGACGCCGATTAACACATCAAAAGTACCTAGGCGCAGTTCTCGTAAAATTTCGATTCGATCGAGAGTTTCGACGCCGCTATGTAAGTAGCGAACCCGAATACCCTGTTCTTGAAAGTAATCCGTTAGGTCTTCGGCCATCTTCTTAGTCAGGGTCGTCACCAAAACCCGTTCCTCTCGAGCGACCCGTTCTTTGATTCGCCCAAGCAAGTCCTTAACCTGGCCGTCGACCGGTTGAATAATTAGTTCAGGATCGATCAAGCCAGTCGGGCGAATAATCTGTTGGGCGGTGTTTTGTGAACGGTCTAATTCGTACACCCCTGGGGTGGCAGAGGTATAAATCGTCTGACCAACTTTATTTTCGAACTCGGCAAAGCGGAGCGGTCGATTGTCTTTGGCTGAAGGGAGGCGGAAACCGTAGTCTACCAACACTTCTTTGCGAGCCTTGTCGCCGTTGTACATTCCGCCAATTTGCGACACCGTCACATGCGACTCGTCGATAATAGTTAGAAAAGCGGGATTACTTCGGATAAAGTAGTCAAATAAAGTCGTTGGTGTACTTCCGGGCGCCCGGCCGTCAAAATGCCGCGAGTAGTTTTCGATACCGTTGCAGTAGCCAACTTCGCGAATCATCTCTAGATCGTAGCGAGTTCGGCGACCGAGTCGATCGGCCTGAATAATTTTCTTTTCGTGGTGTAAAACTTTCAGCCGTTGCTCTAGCTCGTCTCCAATCGATTTCACCGCTCGGTCCATCTGGTCGGCTGGCATGACGAAGTGGCGAGCCGGATAAAAAACAGCCAGGCGTTTATACTCGACGATGTCGCTGGTGACGGGGTCAATCTCCTGAATTTCTTCAACCGTGTCGCCGCTCAAGCGCAGGCGGATAATCCGTTGGGCGTTTGCGGGCATGACTTCAACTATCTCGCCGTGGGAACGAAAATCACCGCGCTTGAGCTCGACGTCGTTACGCTGATACTGTAATAGAACCAGCTTATCCAGCAATTGTTCGCGAGGGATTGTTTGACCCTTCGTAATTACCAGAGAAGCTTTTTGATACTCATCAGGCGAACCCAAGCCGTAAATACAAGAAACCGAGGCGACGATAATGGTGTCCTGGCGGGTCAGAATGGCCTGGGTGGCGGCGTGTCGCAGGCGGTCGATCTCGTCGTTAATTTGGGCTTCTTTCTCTATATATGTATCGGAATTAGGCATATAGGCCTCGGGCTGGTAGTAGTCGTAGTAGCTAACGAAGTATTCGACGGCATTTCTGGGGAAGTATTGTCGGTATTCGCTGGTTAACTGAGCGGCCAGGGTTTTATTATGAGCAATCACGAGTGTTGGTTTTTGAACTTGCGCAATCACGTTAGCGGCGGTGAAAGTTTTGCCAGACCCAGTCACACCTAAAAGAACCTGATGCTTCAGGCCCTTATTTATTCCCTCGACTAACGACTTGATTGCTTTAGGCTGGTCTCCCGCCGGCTTCAAATCTGTCGCTAACTCAAATTTCATAACTTCGCCATTCTACCTGAAAATCAGTCATCCGTTATCTTGACGCATGATCAAAAGTTGTTATACTCACAGTACCCAAGTCCGATCTAATCGGAATAGAGGCGCACACATGTCACAAGCACCAGAAATATCTGAAGCCGAAAAAGCCCCGATTGCCAAGCTTGCGGAGGCAATTATCAGTCAATCACTTGACGATCACGCGACGTCATTTGCCGTCTTGCCGAACGACAAGGAGATGCGGGTCTTTTACACAATCAATGACGAGCCGTTGGAGGCGATGACGGTTCCCAAGAATCTCCAGGTACCCCTGGTCAACAGATTTAAAATCATGGCCAATATGGATCTCGACAGTCACGAAGCCCAAACAGGTCGAATCAAGGAGTTTCCTTTCGAGGATAAAACATTTGAATTCGACGTTGTTACCGAACCGACAGAGTTCGGCGAGAAAGTCACTCTCACCCTCGTCGCCTGAATGGGCTCTTGAGACTACTCAACCCCGAGCGCAACCGTCAATCGACGGAATTGCACTCGGGGCTCTCTTTTCTAACCAGTTCCGCGACCTGCCAGGTCGCATAAGGTTAGCCGGTGTAATTATCAATGAGTAAGCTTTTAATTCTTGAAAGGCTACGTTGATACTGTGTTCGACTTCTGACAAATGCTCGATACTGCGAAGGGTTAATTTCAAGCAGATCTCTCCAGTCACAGATAGCGTAAGGTGAAGTTTCACTTACATATTCGTTATACGATGAGTATTTCCACTCATCGGGCGTTGACGTTAAATTAGCCGAGCTTGGATTTAAATGAACATATCTTGTCAGATGTAGAAGTTGTTCATCTGTTTTAACCAAGACGTTCTTGAAAGCGGATTCCCAGAGCGGGCCTTTACGTCCGTGTTGCATGTTAAAGTAGCGGGTATAGCTGTTCAAAATATTGCTCATGAATTTCGAAATTCCCCTATCTTTCATTTGATTAATTACAAAGTGAACGTGAGTTGGCATAAGACAATATGCGACCACTCGAACAATCTGGTCTTTTTCAAGTCGAAGTAGATACTCCTCTTTTAGTTCCGACCTCAACTCTAAGTACTTCGAAAAGTTTATGCCCGGCGATATTTGATTATAGTAACGGATGGCGTTAATAAACCGTTCATAAGAAGCTTCCGAAGTGAACACCTCATACCCTGCAATTGATCGGGTAAAAATGTGATAGGTTTCGCCGGTAACAAGCGCATCTTTTCTAATAGTAACCATATTTTACATAACTGTACCATAAGCGACCTGGCAGGTCGCGGAGGGGGCTTGACAGGTTAGTGTCTGGTCTTTACTAATGTATATCAGGTACGGTACTGGTTTGCCGTATCAAAAGTTAAAACTAAAAAACTTAGGGAAGGAGGTGAGAAGCATGGCATTTAGCAAAGTATCAGAAAAGTCTGGTAAGACTTATTACCTTCACTCCCGAGATGTTACCCTGCGTGGCGGTCGCCAACAGACCATCTATTTCTTCGCTCAAGACGTCCGACCGGGCGCCCTTGACGCCATTCCGGCCGGTTACGAAGTGATGGAGAACGCTCGCACCGGTCTCCCAATGTTGCGTAAGGCTCGTTAGTATTACTGGTTTTCCGCGGACTACCAGAAACAGAAACCCGCTCTCTGCCAACTGGCTGAAGAGCGGTTTTCTGGTGTACAATAGAATTTCATGAGGAAGTTTAGCGTCTCTTTAGCGATTTTGGCCGTCACCCTAGACGGACTAGCAATCATCGTGGCGATGATTCTCGCCTATAAATTTCGAGCCGATGGTGGCCAAATCTACTTTTTACCGTTAGCCAGCTATTTACAGCTACTCTGGTGGGTTGTTCCAGCCTGGCTGATACTACTGGCCAGCCAAGGTCTCTACAATCATCGCTCACTGCCAACTGGTTGGAGTGCCATCGGTCGACTACTGATTGGCTTATTGTCTGGTTGGGGAGCGTTGATGGTTTTCCTATACTTAAGCCGGTCGCCCGAAGCCCAAAACTTCCCGCGCTTGCTAATTATTTACGGCGTTGCTCTGACCAGCCTATTCTGTGTCGTCGATAAATTACTTTTAAGCATTTCTGTCGAGCTCTTGCGTCGAAACGGTATCGGGGTAATCCGTTCCGTTCTTTTGGTGTCAAGCAATCATCAGGATCTGATCGGGAGCTTCCGAATTGAAGAAAAGCATGGGCGACATTTGAGTCAAATAATTAAACACGACCACTTAGCCCAGATTTTAAAATTAGAACCAGGGCAGGTTGATGAGCTGATTGTGCCTGACAATGTTCTCGATGAACCGACGATGCTCTCGGCGATCAACTGGGCGGACCGGACCAATACCCAGTTTGTGCTAGTACCAAGCTTGAGTACTGTTCGCTCAACCAATGTCGAGTTTGCGACGTTGGCTGGTTCGCCGGTACTATTCTTCCGGCGGACGCCGCTTGAAGGCTGGGGGCGGGTTTACAAGAGATTGTTGGACCTGGTTATTGTTATCCCGACCATAGTCGTTCTCTCGCCGTTGTTGTTCCTAACCTTTTTCATCAGCCAGCTCTCCACTGGTTCGGGAATTATTCGTCAGAAACGAATCGGTCAGGACAGCCGGGAGTTCTATATTCACAAATTTCGCAGCATGTACGTTGATGCTGATGATCGGTTCCCAGAATATCGAGGTTGGTCAAGCAATGAGGCTAAAGATCCGCGAATCACTCCAGCCGGTCGGATTTTACGAAAAACAAATCTAGATGAGTTGGCACAGGTCTGGGACGTGCTGGTAGGTAAGATGAGTATCGTCGGGCCACGACCGGAGCAGCCAAAATATGTCGCCCAATTTGCTCAAGAATTGCCCGATTATCTTAAGCGTCATCACGTCAAATCTGGAATGACTGGTTGGGCTCAAATAAACGGTGCCCGCGGTAATACCCCCATCACCGATCGGGTCAAGTACGACCTATATTACATTGATAACTGGTCGATTTGGTTTGATATTCGAATTATCTTAGCAACATTCATTTATGTATTTAGACAACTCGTAAACAACAAGAATTAGGAATCAGGAATTAAGAATTAAGAATGATATCAATACCAATATCCCCATTCCAAATTCATAATTCTAAATTCTCCATTCTCTTCATAGTTTTAGACATAAAACAATGAAGATTGCTCTTGTTCATGATTTCTTTACCCAGTGGGGTGGGGGAGAAAGAGTTTTAAAAACCTTTAGCGAAATTTGGCCGGAGGCACCAATCTATGTCATCGCCAAAGACCAGAAACTGGTTGATGAATTCTTACCTGGCCGGACAGTTATCGCCAGTTTTTTGCAGAATTTTCCTGGCGTGCCGAAGGCCTTTAAGTACTATTTATCGTTCATGCCACGAGCGATTGAGTCATTTGATCTAAGCAAGTTTGATGTCGTGCTGTCGGATTCGTCGGCCTACGCCAAAGGAGCGATCACATCGGGCAAAACCAAACACATCTGTTATCTTCATACCCCAACCCGATATTTAACCAGCGACAAGGAGGAGTATCTGGCAGACGCCCCGATTCCGCTACCGCTAATTGGTCGGCCGATTGTCAAAATGATTTTAAGAGGACTAACAAAATGGGATCTGGCGGCCAGCAAGAGACCGGATTATTTAATCGCTAACTCGAACTACATCGCCGCTCGGACCGAAAAATATTATCAGCGGACACCAGACCAGGTTATCTTTCCACCAGTTGATACCAAACAATTCCAAATTTCTAAGGACATAAAAGATTACTGGTTGGTTTTGGGTCGAAACGAGCCGTATAAGCGAACCGACATAGCTATTTTGGCGGCCAACCAGCTCGGGCTAAAACTGAAAGTGGTGGGTGGCGGGACGAAAATGAGCGAGCTGAAAGCAATCGCAGGGCCAACGATTGAGTTTACCGGTCGAGTTAGCGACGACGAATTGGCCGATCTTTACTCCCACGCCATGGGCTTAATTTTTCCACCAAAAGAAGATGCGGGTATTACGCCACTAGAAGCGATGGCTTCCGGCCGACCAGTAATTGCTTACGGCGAAGGTGGAGCTTTGGAGTCGGTGGTCGCTGGGGTAACTGGCGAATTTTTTGCCGAACAGACCGTCGAATCACTCGTGGCAGTTCTCAAAAACTTTGACACGACCAAATACGATCCCCAAAAGATCCGCGCCCACGCGATGAAATTTGATGCCGAAGAATTTAAAGAAAAAGTCAAGAAAATAGTCGAAAAAATTTCCCGCTAATGGTCTTGATATATTAAGAAAAGAGTACTACAATATTTTCGTTGCTGGCACGAAGGCCAATTGGGGCCGCGATTCCTCGAGAAACCAAATCGGCTGTTAAACGTAGGCGACCTGTGCCAGAACCCTCTTGCCCCCTCCACCAGGAGGGGCATTTTCTTGGCTTGGTTTTCACCTGTTTTTAAGGTACAATTCTATTAATGTCAGCTGAATATTCTGCCAAACAAATTACTGTTCTAGAAGGGCTAGAACCGGTCCGAAAACGACCGGGTATGTACATCGGCGGCACCGGCATCGAAGGCCTTCATCATTTAATTTGGGAGGTTTTAGACAACGCTGTCGATGAAGCAATGGCCGGTCACGCCAACCACGTATCGATCGAGCTAAATTCGGACGGCACGGTTTCCGTGCAAGATAACGGTCGCGGTATTCCGGTAGATATGCATGCTACAACCAAAGTCTCCGCCCTAGAAACGGTTTTAACTAAGCTTCATGCTGGCGGCAAATTTGGTGGCGAAGGTTACAAAGTTTCCGGCGGTCTGCATGGTGTTGGCGTCTCGGTGGTCAACGCCCTGTCGGTCGAGCTCAAAGCCGAAGTTTTCAAAGACGGCAAACACTACATCCAGGAATACGAGCGAGGCAAGCCTAAATATTCGATCAAAGAAGTCGGCCAAACAGATCAACAGGGGACGCGAATTACCTTCAAAGCCGATACCCAGATTTTTCCTCAAACAATCTTCTCTCGCAAAACCGTTGTTGACCATGTTCGTCAGCAAGCTTACCTGACTAAAGGCATTTTTATCGCTATCAAGGATAATCGAATTGACGAAGACATTCCGGCTGAAGACAAGCAGTATCCCGCCACCTACAACTTTCATTTTCAAGGCGGTATCGCTTCCTACGTTAGCCATTTAGTCCGCCACAAAAAGTCATTAATAGATCGACCGATTTACTTAACCAAGCAAGTTGGCGATGCTCAAATTGAAGTCGCCTTAACCTATGTCAATGACTACAACGAGCATGTTTTCACTTTTGCCAATAACATTCACACTATCGAAGGTGGAACGCACCTAACTGGTTTCCGTTCGTCGATTACTCGAGTTATTACCGAGTATGCTAAGAAGCTAGCTGGCAAGGATGCCGATATGAGCATTGTCGGCGAAGACATTCGCGAAGGGCTAACGGCCGTGGTTTCAGTCAAACTGCCAGATCCTGAATTTGAGGGTCAAACTAAATCTAAGCTCGGGACACCGGCGATGCGTGGTAATGTTGAAACCGTCGTCAACGAAGGGCTGGATCGTTGGTTTGGTGAGCATCCGACCGAAGCTCGAACCATTATCGAAAAAATATCCCTTTCGGCTCGAGCCCGATTAGCCGCCAAAGCCGCCCGTGAAGCGGTTGTTCGTAAGGGGGCGCTTGAGGGTATGACCTTGCCCGGTAAACTAGCCGACTGCTCCGAACGCGACCCGGCCAAAAGCGAGCTATATATAGTGGAAGGCGACAGTGCTGGCGGAAGTGCCAAAAATGGTCGGGATCGAAAGTTCCAAGCGATTCTACCTCTGCGCGGGAAAATCCTCAATGTCGAAAGAGCTCGGCTCGATAAGATGTTATTGAACGCCGAAGTCAGGGCTTTGATTATCGCCATGGGCGCTGGTATCGGCGAGGAGACAAATATTGACAAGATGCGCTATCACCGAATTATCATCATGACCGATGCCGATGTTGATGGTGCTCACATTCGCACCCTACTCCTAACATTTTTCTACCGACATTTCCCCGGTATCATCGAAAAAGGCTATATGTACATCGCTCAACCGCCGCTCTTCGGCATCAAATATAAAAATAACATTACCTATGTGCACAGCGAGGCCGAGCGCGATTTGGTGGTGGAAAAGTTAAAGACTGGCAATAATGGCAGTCTGCCCGGACTCAACATTCAGCGCTACAAGGGTTTAGGCGAGATGAATCCGGAACAGCTTTGGGATACGACCCTCAATCCAGTCAACCGAGTTCTACTCCAAGTAAATATCGAGGATGCCGAGAAAGCCGATCAGATCTTTTCCGATCTGATGGGCGAGGATGTCTTACCGCGCAAAAGATTCATTCAGAATCGGGCAACTTCAGCAAAAAATATTGACATATAATAATGACAAGCACGAAGCACCAAGCACGAAATCCGAAACAAATCTTAAATCTAAATTTTCAAAATTTTAAACATTTGAATTTCGAATTTGTTTCGAATTTCGAGATTCGAATTTTGGATTTAACAAACGATGTCTAACGAAACAAAAGACAAAAAATTGAAGGATAATTTGCCCGAAGAGACCAACTTCGGTGTGATCAAACCTCGACAGATTCATGACGAGATGAGCGAGTCGTACTTAGACTACGCCATGAGCGTCATCGTTGCTCGGGCACTGCCTGATGTTCGTGACGGCTTGAAACCGGTTCATCGACGGATTCTTTATGCTATGCACCGCCTTGGTTTGGGTCCAACCGCCAAGCATCGTAAATCGGCTAAAATCAACGGCGAGGTCTTGGGTAACTATCATCCACATGGTGAAATGGCCGTTTACGATTCGATGGTCCGGATGGCCCAGTGGTGGAGCTTACGAGTGCCGTTGGTTGATGGCCAAGGTAATTTTGGCTGCTTTACAAAGGATACCGAAGTTTTGCTAACAGATGGTCGCAATTTAAGTTTTGCGAACTTAGTTAAAGAATACCGGCAGGGAAAGAAAAGTTTTACCTTCACTGTTAACAATCTTGGCTTGATCGCAATTGCCGAAATCGTTAATCCTCGCTTAACTCGTCGTAGAGCCCAATTGGTGGAGGTTGAGCTAGATAACGGAGTCCGAATAAGATGTACGCCAGATCATCGCTTTATGTTAAAAGACGGTTCCTACATTGAAGCGAAAGATCTACTGACCGGGCAATCTCTGATGCCTATTTATCAAAAGCTGTCATCGGCCGAGGATCGTCTAAAAAGAAACGGTTATCCACTCGTCTATCAGAATAAAACTGATGCTTGGGTCCCAGCTCACCATTTAGCCGACAATTACAACCTTAGTCACGGCTGTTACCCTAAAAGCAGGGGCAAGGTTCGCCACCACCTTGATTTTAATAAACTCAACAATAATCCAGATAACATTACGAGAGTTGAATGGGGAGAGCATTGGGAAATCCATTACAAACATGCTTCGAGCCAACACAAAAACGAAGAATATCGCCAGAAGATTGCTGCCGGTCGAACCGCATTTTGGTCGGACGACAATAACAAGAAAAAGTATGCGGACAGGATGTCAGCGAGGAACTTGCAGAACTGGCAAGACCCAGTCTACAGAGTAAAAATGCAGCGTTTTCTTAGTGAGGTAAATAAGGAATATATTCAGAACCATCCCGAGAAACGGCTAGAGCTAGCAAAGCGTGGTTCGTCTACCCTCAAAAGATTATGGAAAGTTCCTCTATATCGACAACTTTTTCACGAAAAGATCGTTGCCTCAAATAAGAATCGACTCACTAATCTCACTGGCAAATCCAAGTTTTTGAATGTTTGTAGGGCCGTTCTAAACGACAAAAAGGCATTGAGCCAAGACTTATACGAAACTAAACGAACCGAACTGTATAGTTACGGTGGAGCAACTAAATGGGAAACAGGAATCAATAAATACTACAACGGCGATCCCGATCTAGTTCTTTTCGCCCTCAATAAAAATCATAAAGTTGTTGGTGTTCGAACGCTTAGGAAACCGGAGGATGTTTATGACCTAACTATTGAAGGTAGTCACAACTTTGCATTAGCTGGTGGAGTTTTTGTTCATAACTCGATGGACGGGGATTCGGCGGCTGCTCCTCGCTATACTGAAGCCCGTCTCGCTCCCCCTTCCGATGCCTTTCTGTCCGATATCGATAAAGAAACCGTTGATTTTCGTGATAACTATGACGGCACAACGCAAGAACCCGTAGTTTTACCGACTCGTCTGCCCAATTTACTGATTAACGGCTCGCAAGGCATCGCCGTTGGTATGGCCACCAACATCCCACCCCATAATGTTAACGAAGTTATCGACGCATTAGTGCTGATGCTGGATAAGCCAGATGTTGAGGACGACGAAATTCTCTCGATTATTAAAGGACCTGATTTTCCGACTGCTGGCATTGCCTACGGCCAAAGTGACATTAAAGACGCCCTCTTAACTGGTCGCGGTCGGACGGTTGTTCGCGGTCGAGCCGAAATCGACGAAGAAAAAAACCGGAGCCGAATTATCGTTTCCGAATTGCCCTATCAAACCAACAAAGCCACTTTCGTCACCCACATCGCCGATTTAGTTAAGTCAAAAAAGATTGAGGGCATCTCCGATCTTCGCGATGAGTCTGACCGCGTCCAAGCGGTCCGAGTCGTGATCGACCTGAAACTTGGTGCACCAGCTTCTAAAATTCTCAATCAGCTTTACGAACTAACCGAGCTTCAATCCGTTGTTCATTACAATATGGTGGCATTGGTTGACGGCATTCAGCCCCGACTTCTCGGAGTGATGGAGATTTTGAGCGAGTTTATCGCTCATCGGGTGGTGATTGTCACCCGTCGAACCGAATATGAGTTGAAAATCGCCCAAGCCCGAGCTCATATTTTAGAAGGTCTGAAGATTGCCCTTGATCATCTCGATGCCATCATCAAGCTGATTCGGGCGTCAAAAGACCGCGACGAAGCCAAAAGTGAGTTGA
>CAYHNZ010000014.1:0-21700 GCA_964358205.1 uncultured Candidatus Saccharibacteria bacterium
CCTAACTGGTCGGGAGAACGCCGTTCTCAACGGCATTCTGTTGGGAATGACTAAGCAGGAGATTATGGCTCGACTCGACCAAGTCCTGGCTTTTGCCGAGCTGGGTGAATTTATCGATCAGCCGATTAGAACTTATTCGACGGGCATGATGGCTCGACTAGGGTTCTCGGTGGCGGTTCACACCGATCCAGAAATATTACTGGTTGACGAAATCTTGGCTGTTGGCGACGAGAGCTTCCAGCGGAAGTGCTTTGCTAAGATGAACGAGTTTAAAGAGCGCGGGATCACGATTATCTTAATCTCTCACGATCGAACGACGATGGAACGATTCTGCGACCGAATTATCGAGATCAAAGACGGTAAGCTGGCTAATACCTATAAGCCCCAACACTAAATAAGCCAATGTTAAAAAAAACTTTTCGCGCCTCAAGAAGGATTGTCAACCAGTTTACTCGGAGTAACTGGCAAAAAGTCACTTGGTATATCCGGGCATATGGTTTTAAACAATTTCTAAGTAAAGCGGCCGAAAAGGTTAGTTTCTTTGCCAGCCTCAATCAGGAATATGCCTTTGATGACACAGGTGCCTACAAACGCTGGATTGCCAAGAACGAGCCCCAAAAATATCAGCTAGAGGAGCAGTCGAAGCATAAGTTTAAGAGTCAACCAAAAATCTCGATAATTGTTCCAACTTACAACACACCGTTGGATTTTTTGAAACCAATGGTCGAGTCTGTTCAGGGTCAAACATACAGCAACTGGGAGCTCTGTATAGCCGACGGAAGCGATCGAGAAGAAACGAAGAGCTTCCTTAGGCAGGCGGTTTCTCGGGATAAACGCATAAAGCTTAGGCTATTAGCCGCAAATGCTGGAATAGCTGTCAATACTAACGAAGCGATAGATTTGGCGTCGGGCGAGTATATAACATTTTTAGATCACGATGACACCTTAGCGCCTTTTGCTCTCTACGAAGTGGCCTCGGCGCTTAATAATGCCCCAGAAACTGATCTTTTGTACTCTGATGAAGACAAACTGTCCCAGCGCGGTGAAAGCCGATCTAAGCCACACTTCAAGCCCGACTGGAGCCCAGACACGCTACGTAGCTACAACTACATCACCCACCTCCTGGTTATTAAACGCACCCTGTTAGATAAGGTTGGTCATATTCGCGAAGGCTTTGAAGGCAGTCAGGATTTCGATCTGGTATTGCGAGCAACCGAGCAGGCAAAGAAGATTACTCATGTTCCCAAGATTCTGTACCACTGGCGCGAACACGCCGGCTCCACCTCTTCCAACACCAAGTCCAAAAGCTACGCCTCATATTCAACCAAAAAAGCCGTCGCCGCTCATCTCGACCGAGTTAATATGGCCGGGCGAGTGGTGGACGGCTCGTTCTTCGGTTCGGCCCGAGTAATTTTCAACCTGCCCACCCCTGCGCCGCTGGTCTCGATCATTATTCCGACCAAAGACCAGGCAGAATTGCTCAGGCGTTGCCTCGACTCGATAATTAATTACTCGAGCTATATGAATTATGAGATTATTTTAGTTGATACCGGCTCGACCGAACCAGCAACAGAGAGGCTGTATGCCAAGCTGAAGGATAACGACAAAATCACGTTTCTTCATTGGGACAAAAACTTTAACTACTCGGCGGTTAACAACTTTGCCGCTAACCATGCTAAAGGGGGTCAGTTATTATTCTTGAATAACGACACAGAAGTCATAAGTTCGGACTGGATTGAAGCGATGCTTGAATTTGCAACCCGGACTGACGTTGGTGCTGTCGGGGCAAAATTACTCTACCCCGACGCCACCCTTCAGCACGCAGGAGTAATTCTGGGGATCGGTGGAGTTGCCGGGCACTCTCATAAGTACTTTCAGACTAACTCGTTTGGCTACTTTGGCCGACTGGTTATCCCCCAAAACTTAAGTGCAGTTACCGCTGCTTGCATTATGATCCCCAGAAACATCTTTAAGGAGGTTGGGGGTTTTGACGAAGGTTATGCCTTAGCATTTAACGATGTGGATCTTTGTTTAAAGATCCGTGACCTAGGAAAACTTATTGTCTGGACGCCGCACGCCGAACTCTATCATTACGAATCCAAAACTCGTGGTTACGAAGACACGGCCGAAAAGCAGGCCCGGTTTAAGCGCGAGATAAACCAGTTTCAGGCACGTTGGGGAGGAACTCTCAAACAGGGCGATCCGTACTATAATCGTAACCTAAGCCTAACCAAAGAAGACTTTTCGCTCCGTATGGAGTAGCCGGCAATGACAGCCACCGAACGCGATGAGTATTCAGTGCTCAACCCCGATGCCTTCACCCGTTTCTTTGTCTGCAAAGAGATTCTAAAGAAAGACTTTGCCAAGAGATCCATAAAGCTGCTTGATGTCGGCGGTGGCAGTAAGTATTTCCAATCCGCTCTCTTGCGAGATAAGCTACCGTACGATCTAAGTGTGATCGACATTTTGCCTCAGCCGAAGAAAGAATTGGGCTACACCTACGTCCAGGGTGATGCAACTAAAATGGAATTTGCTGACAGTAGCTTTGACGCTGTTGTGTCGATGGATGTTCTTGAACACATAGGTGACGATAGGAAGGTCGCGTTTATTCGGGAATGCTTCCGTGTTGCTAAAGACTTGGTTGTTATTGCCGGACCTTTCGAGTCGCCCGAGACAACTCAAGCCGAGAAATCTGGCAATGACTTTTTCCGCTCCCTTCATGGTCGAGAGCATCCTTGGCTGATTGAACACTTTGAACAAAACAGGCCAACCAAAGAGTTGATGGATACCCAGATAAAAAAACTCGGTTGTCCGCATCTTGAGTTCGAGAGCAACTACCTACCTTCTTGGCTGAGACTGCTTTTGGTTAATTTTATTCCTGAAACTATTGTTGATTCTAAAAAAGTTCAGGAATTAAACCGTTTCTATAATGAAAACTTTTTAAGACTTAATGATTTCGCATCCCCTGGCTACAGACATTTTTACCTGCTTTACAAGAACTCTTCCTTGAAAAAAGAATTTAATAATTACTTCAAACCAGAAAATTCAATTAGTCATCAGCTAATATTTGAGCACAAAATAACGGAGCTAACTACAGGAGAGTTAACTAAACTTAGGGCCGAATTGACTGATGCTAATAACCGATTAGAGCTAACCGTAACCACGGCCAAGGAACTAACAGCAAGGCTCGAAGACACTGCACGTCACGCTGGAAATTTGCAAGCGATGCTAGACGATATCCATAATTCCAAAGCCTACAAACTCGCCCACGGTTTCGGCAGCTTGAAACGGATACTTAAGAAGTAGTCTTAGCCCTCGTTACTGTCAGCTGATTAGCGCGGTCGTCGCTTGGTAACTGCAAAACTGCCAAGCCAGACAAGAAAGCTAAGAAGACTAATCCAAAGCCCGATCCGCAGGCTTTTCGGCTGGTAGCTGGTGGTGATTTGATTGTCGCCCACCTTAACCGGAATCGCTCGCAGGCCGGCGGCGCTCTCGATGACAACTGGCGCGCCGTTCACGATTGCTTGCCAGCCCGGATAATAGTTCTCGTTCAAAATAAGATAACCATCGCGGACAGTTGTAAGTTGGATTATTTCGCTCCCATTCGTTTCAAGCTGATAATTGCTGACTGGTTGGGCGACTTGGGTCACCTGATTGTAGTCGAGAGTCTCGACTACCGCTTTCGACGGTACGGTGTAGGCGCGAGGCAGAGCTGGCTGGGCGAGAACGATTGTTCCATTATCTTCGAAGCCAGCTTTGAGCCGATTTGGATTTGCCGCCGACAACTGCTCCCCGACCTCTTTCGGATAGACGAGGTATTTAGTTCCAAGGAACGCCAAACGATCGAGGTTGGCTGGGCTAGCGTAGGTATCCCAGCCACCAACCAAAGTGCCGATGCCCAGCTTGAGATCGCCATAAGTCTTTAAACCGACGGCGTCATTATCGTTAACGTGATCGAAGCCGTACCACGAGCCTAAGTTAGGCGGCAGTAAAATCCCTTCGGCGGTAAAGGTTTTGTAGTAGCCGTTCGGAAACTCACTCGACAAGTAGTTAACGGTCGGCACATCCGGGTAGAAGTTCGCTTTGGTGCTGACGGTATTGTAGAAAGCGCCGTGGAGTCCGGTTTCGATAAAAACCAATAGGCCGAGTAACAGCAGTCTCTGTTTGGTCGGGGCGCGGAAGAGAATCAACCACACAAGCAGGAAATCGACCAGGAACACACCGACAAACAACATTTGCCACTGGTTCATACGAGCAATATTAACTCCTGGTTGCATCAGCTCTGGGCCGCGACTGTGAGCGTACCAGATTAAGCCGGTGGCGATAGTTAGCGCGGTCAGGGTACTGACGGTAATTTGTTTCGAGCTCGGCTTAGTATCGAGCAGCTTTTGTAGCCCGATACAGCCTATCACCACAATCGCAAATCCCAGCACTAGGGCCAGACGGTGGTTGGCAGCAGTATGAAAAACCGGTAACTTTACGACAAGATCGAATATAACCGGCAAATGATAAATTATCGCCGCACAGATGACCGAGAGTATTAGGAAGAATTTAACTAGCCGTTCACGCCAATGCCAGATTGCTACATGGAGAGCCAAGAAGAGCAGCCCAACGCCAACATAGGCCATCGTCGTTTCGTTGTAATTAAAGTTAGCACCAGCTAGGTAGTAATTATCCCGAAGTCCCGGATTGCCAAAAAAGTCCGGGATAAAATGAAAAACAGCCGAAAGCTTGTAGAGGAAGTACTCATTAACCTGGCCGCTTCGATCAGCCAGAGCTTGGCTTAGGCGTAAGTACTCCGCAAAGGGAACTAGCAGTACTGCTGATAGGCTCAGCCCAAGCAATCCTGACCCAACCCAACGACTAGTTTGTGCAGCGAAATTCCTCCAGCTTCGACGGTGAGTAAATAAGCAAAAAATAATATAAGCACTGACAGCAACTACAATATGGAAGAATGTTTCTGGGTGACCACCAAATATCCCAATAGCTAGGGCGAGACTGAACCATAAAAGCCACTTAATCTCGTAAGTTCGAAAATAGCGTTCTGCGAGAAAGAAACCTAGAGGCAATAGGAACACCCCGTTGGTATGCGGCCACATCAGCCAGACTACATTAAAGCCCGCAAACATAAAGCCAATTCCTCCGATGAGCGCCACCGTTTTACTGATTTTTATCTCCCGTAAGAATAAGTAAGTGAAAAAGCCGGTTAGCCAGAGCTTGCCCGCGGCGTAGAGAAACAGGCCGACCTTAAAGTTAAATAGGTAGATAAAAATTGACAGCGGCCAAAGCACTTGAGACTGCATATTGGCCATCAGCGGTAAACCGCCTCCGGAGTAAATGTTCCATAGTGGTAAGTGACCAGAACCAATCAATTCTCGGGATAGTTTGAACCAGGGTAAGAACTGAACTACCGGGTCCGATAAAAGCGAGTTATGAGCTTTAGTTCCATCAGCGAATGGCCCGAAAATCCGCAGAATATCCGACGGCGCAAAATAACCGCCACTAAATAGGGCGGGCGAGAAAAATATTATCAAGGCCGTTAGCAGAACTAATGTCACCCCGAGCAGTTCTCGAGTCGAAAAATAGCTGGCAATGCGTCCAGTAATCGTTCGGAGCGAGCCAATGCTAGGCATCGCTACTTTGCGAATAAGTTGTATTTTATCGTTACCCAAACGGTGTCGATGGCGTCCTTGAATCCAATCTTTTTGCCTTGAGCTTTGGTGCGGGGGTAGTAGGAGATGGGAACTTCGATAATCTTATAGTGTTTCCTAGCCATTCGGGCGGCGAATTCCGGATTAAAACCGAATCGCTTACTTGTCATCTGCAGACCAATTTCGTTGAGGACCTTCCGGTTGAAGGTGATGTAGCAGGTGTGCATATCGGTTAAATAAACATTGGAAAGAGCATTTGAAAAGTAGGTCATTAGTTTATTAAAAAAAGTATGCCAGAAGCGGTGAACTTGGCGGGAGTTGCTCTGCATATAACGCGAGCCGTAGACAATATCGGCCTTGTCGGTTAAGAATGGCGCTATCAAGGATTGGTAGTCGTGGGGGTCGTACTCCAAATCGGCGTCTTGAATAATAACGATGTCGCCAGTGACTGCTTCGAAGCCAGCATGGACCGCTGCGCCCTTACCAGCATTCTTTTCTTGAAGGATTACTCTTAGGCCAGGAGTCTTAAGAGTTTTTAGTAGTTCAGCCGTACCGTCAGTCGACTTATCGTCAATTAATATAATTTCTTTCTCTAAATTGTGGACTGGCGCCGACGAGACAACGTCAAGAATGGTTTGGATCGTTCTCAACTCATTATAGACAGGAATAACAATACTAACCTTTTTGTAGACTGGGTTGGGGCTGACTTTAAGATGACGAAGCTCTAGTGGGCTTTCCATAACTCTCACAGTAGTGTAACAGGGAACTAATCGCTATGCCAATGGCTCCCGACTATTCCCAGAATGGTACAATTACGGACGAATGATCAGAGATAAAGTCATAGCATTCTTCCGAAACCATCGTTTCCTAGTTGATGTAATTCGTTTCGGGCTTGTTGGGGTGGTAGCTGGCGTGGTCGACATTGGTCTCCTCAACCTGCTCTACCTAAAAGTCAACGCTAATCTATATGTCGCTACTGGCCTGGCATTTGTTATTGCCTCGGTGGTGGCTTACGGGCTTAATAATCGCTGGACCTACCGAAGGTTGGGATTGCCGTTCGGAGCTCAAAACTTGATCAAATATACTGTCATTGGGACGGTCGGTTTAGCGTTGACGGAAGGAGTTATGCATATTTTAGTTAGCGGTCAGGGTCTGAACTACAATTTGGCTAAAATTATTGCCATTGCCGTCGTCTTTTTCTGGAATTTTTTTGGTAATCGTTACTGGACTTTTCGAGACAAGAGCTAATCCACAACAACCTTAAGAAGTGAATATGCAATTCATTTCGAGCGAAAAAGGCGATTTATGAGGAGCGATAGAAGCTCTACCGTGACAAGTAAATCGGCTTTTGCAGCCGAAATGAATCAGATGTAACTATATATGGTTGTTGTGGATTAGCTCTAAGACTTAACGACCGAAACTAGCAAATAATTTTCGGCGGAAGACGGTTGCCAATGCGATAGCAGCTAATAACACGACACCGGCTAGACCGCCCCAAATAAATTTCTTGCGGGCCGTCGCGGCGGCAACACGAGTTTGCTCTTGGGCTTGTTGGTAGGTAGCGGTCGTGTCAGCGTCAGTCACCAGACGGATCTGGCCACCTTCGGCAACGCCAACTTCAAAAGTAACGGCTGGACTAGTCGGCGAAACAGTCGAATCCTTTTTGCCAACGGCGGTTAGCTTATAGAAACCGGCTTTGATCGGGTCGGTAACAGTTATCTCCCAGTTGCCGGCCTCGTCAATTACTGGAGCGGGATACTTTTCCGCTGCTAAGGCCCAGTCAGGCGCGAAAGTCAGCACCATCGTATAGCCAACTGGGCCAGTACCCTTGATGACGATGCCGGTCAGGGTGCCGGCCGTGATATCGTTAGTCGCGTCGCTGGTCGTCGTAATCGAAGTGATTGCAGGCGTTGCTAAAGTCGAGTCGGTTTTGGGCTTGATATTAATCTTAAAGTGGGTTGTGTCACTCCAACCGTCTTTGTTGTTGGCGCGGATATGGAAGTAGTAAGTGCCGACAGGATTGTCAGCGTACTTGGCGGTCGTGTCGGTGGTAGAGATCTTGGCCTCTGGAGAGGTGACGGCGGTTTGGTTGAAGGCGGTTGAGTAGCCCGTGGCGCCGTTGCCGGGCGCGCTCCAAGTCAATTCGATTGTCGGCACATCATAGGATTCTTCTTGATTCGGATGGGTGCTGGAAGTAACGCTGACCGAGCCAGGTGGGGCGAGCGCTGGAGTGATGGTGAAACTTGCCGATCCCCCACCAGTACCAACTTCGGCACCAGATCGGGCCAAGCGAACACCAGAAACGGTCACCTTACCTGAACCAACCTTAGTTCCTTTGAGTTTTATCGTGGCTACCGTCAGCGAGCTGGTTGGGCTGGTGATACCAACGAATTGGTTGTTGTTGTCCGGACTTTTCCCTGGAAGCCAGGTGGCACCGCCAGCCGAGAAAGAGACGACGCTAACCGGGCCGGAGACTGAAATTAGACCTTGTAAACTATCGAAAGTGGCACCAGAGGCCCTGACAGTGACCGTGAAAACGTTACCGGCGTTATTACTGCCGCCGCCCGAAGCCGTAATGCCGCCCGCGGCGAACGCCGGCGGAGTCGGTAGAATCAAGAATAGAGAATTTAGAATTAAGAATAAGGCAAAGAAAAAGTTTTGAGTTTTGAGTTGCAGTTTCGACTTTTGTCCGCCAGCCGGCGGATTGAGCTTTGAGTTCATGCTTCTATCTTAACTCTCCCATCCCCAAAGAACAAAAAATAATCTTCGTAGCGACTTACGCAGGCCGGTTGCTCGGTTTCCGCCAGAGGGGCGGAAAAGCGGCCGAGAATTAAAGTGAGGAGCTCGCTGGAAGCGACGAACGGTCGCGAGAAGAGTGTTTTTTGTTCTTACCATCATCCTTCAAATGAATTCGCTAATAGCGACAGATCTAATAAATCGACAACATTATCGCTATCAGGGTTCAAGTTTAACCAAGCATCATCCTTGACCGTCAAACCCCAGGCATCGCTCATATGGGAGACATCCAAAAGATCGACCCGGCCACTGCCATTAACATCGCCGGTTTTCCGTCGATCGATGGTGATTTTCTTGCTGGCCAGTTCGACGCCACTAGCATCGCGGTAGTAAACGTAGTAGTCGACAGCACCGACAGCGGTGTCAAATTCCGTGCTCCAACTGGTGGCGCCGACATCGGCCATTAGAGTATTTCCAAAGAATGCCCGGACTTCGCTGGCTTTAGTACCAGCAATTTTAATATGAGTGCGGTAGGTCGCCTGCGAGATCGTTTCAGTGTCGTTAATGCCCAGAACCGACCCGCCACCGCCCGAGGAACCGACACCAAACCAGTCAATCATTAATCGCCAAAAGTTGAAATTACCGTAACCGACGTGCGGAGTGTAGCGATAAAGCGAGGCGGTCGCTTTGTTTTTATAGGTGACGACGTAGTAAGTACTGCTCCAGTTGTGACTGCGAGAGTAACCGACATAATAATATGTTGAATAATGCGAGCTCCACCAGGCGGCGTCCATGCCGGCCGCTTCGTAGTTGTAGCGCAACTGCCAGGCCGCCCACTCAACTTGATTGGTAAAGCCAGCGTATTTAGCGTTACAGCCACCAGAATCGGGACAGCCGTAACCCATCGCTTTGTCCAGGGCGTTTTGGGAGTAATCGGTTCGAGTCACTAAACTCTGCTCTTTTTGGAGAGTTACCAGTAGCGCCCGAGGGCTAATCGTGCCAGTGCCGGAGTTGATGATGATGCCATTCAGTGTTCCCGAGGCTTCGCCAGCGCCGTGTGCGGCGTCGTAAATAATTTGCGCTGCGTTCCTGCCACCGGCTCGATCGCCAAGTTGACCAGTCGGAGCATTGGCCAGATACCCGCCCTTACCGGCCAGGAAAGATTGAATCGAAGCGACGCTCATCGAGTTGATATCAACAAAGTCGCCGTCGCCAAGCAGGGAGTTATAGTACTGACCGTTGATGTAGTTGTCGCTGGAAGTATCAAAGGCCAAGACTGGTCGGACTGGCCCGAACGACCCGACTATTAGCACCAGACCCACTACCAATCCAACCGCTTGTCGCAGTCTTATCATACTGTTATCCTACCTACTCTCTTGGGAGATACAAGGAATTGTTCTACAATATCCCTAATGTCCGACAGCCGAAAATTGGTCGCTAACACTTCAATCCAAATTGTCGGCCGCTTTCTAACTCTCCTGATTAGCTTGGTCACACTCGGCTATATCGCCAACCATTTGCTAGTTGATGGTTCGGCCTTGAAGGGTTACGGCCAATATACCATCGTCCTGACTTACATTTCGATCATCGGCGCCACCGCCGATTTGGGCTTATTCACCCTAGTGGTCCGAGAGATAACCGGTAAACAGCCCGCCGTGGCGGGTCGAATCGTCGGTAGCGCCATCGTCTTCCGATTTTTACTGATGATCGCCACCCTGTTGGTGCTGGCTGGTTTGTGGCAATTCTTACCCTACGACGCCATCGTTAAACAAGGCATTGTCTTGGGGGTGGTGATCGCCTTCCTAATGCTGTTTTCCCAAGCGATCAGTACAATTTTCCAGGCTAACTATTTGTCAGGGCGGATTGTTATCTCGGAAGTGATCGGCCGGCTAGTCATGGCGATACTGACAATTTATTGGCTCCGCCAAGGCTTGGGGCTAATCCCGGTCATTACCGCTAACTTAATCGGTAATGTCGTCTTGCTGGTGGTCAGTTACATGTTGAGTAGATCGATCACGCCAATTAAAATCCATTTTGATTTCGCGCTCTGGAAGCAAACTCTGCCGGAGTTCTGGTCGATCGCGGTGGTGACACTACTAGGTCTAGTCCACTTCCGGCTCGACTCCTTGATCTTAAGTTTCTACCAACCGGTCAGCGACATCGGCATCTACGGCGTCGCCTACCGGATTTTCGACATCATCTTAGTCATCCCAGCGATTTTTGCTGCCAACCTTTTACCGACCCTGACTCGTCTTAATGACAGCAATCAACGGGCCGAAATTAGCCTGCTGGTCAAACACGCGACGCGGATGCTTTTTGCCGCCAGTTTCGCCCTTGGCGTCGCCCTGATGTTGCTCGCACCCTGGATTATTGTCTTTATTACCCAGCCAGATTTCGCCGCCTCGGCCTTGCCGCTCCGGATTCTGACACCAGCCTTCATCGCCCTGTTTTTGACGACCATCTACGCCGGTACCGCCATTGCCATGAAGGCGCAGAAGCGACTGATTGGGGGCTACTGCCTGGTGGTGCTACTCGATATTGTGCTTAATCTTATTCTCATTCCGCGCTTCTCTTATGTCGGTGCGGCGACAACAACGGTTATTAGCGAGGTCGTGCTGATGGTTTACTCGTTTTTCCTTCTGACCAAGCTCTTGCCGATCCAATTACGCCAACTGCCAATTGGACTGATGACAATGTTTGCCGTCGCTACCAGCCTTATCGGCTTACTAATTCATCAGTTTGTTATTCCGACGCTCGACCAGTTCGAGAGTTTTGGTAAGTTTGGCCAAGGCGCCTGGCTCTTCGGATCTGGCGGGCTAATAGTTTTGGTGGCTTTGGGAATATACCGGATCATCTTTAGCCGCTTGTCGGCTCGAGACGAGCGAAGCGACATATTTCGCCCGACGGTGGCAACCGGTAGCGATTCTTCGGCATGACCAGCAAGCGTCTAGCCCACTACCTAGCCCTAGCAATCGTTGTTCTCCTGCCGTTATATTATCTTCGATTTAATATCGGTGGCTTGCCGACTAATTTCATCGAAATCTTGATTGGGCTACTTTTGGTTCTGACGCTGGGCAGCTACCAGCGACTCTCGTTACCTAATGCCTGGCCGATCGGCTTGATTGTCGTTGGCGTAGTTCTGGCCAGCTTTTTTGCACTTGATACCAGGGTGGCTTTTGGCATCGTCAAGGGCTGGTTTGTTATTCCGATAATTTATTATTCCTGCGTGACGACGATCTTCCCGCCTAATCAGCGCCAAGTTTTCATCAAACCGGCGCTAATCAGCTTGGTGCTGGTGTCGCTCTACGCTATCGGTCAACGATTCGGCCTCATCCCACTTTTGAGTTACCAGCTACCTGAAGCGACGCAGTATCTAGACCAGGGGCGAGCGGTCGGCTTTTTTGAATCCCCCAATTTTTTAGCCATGTACCTAGTCCCGCTAACTCTAGTCACTGGCGGGTATTTAGTTCTGACTAAAAATTTCCGCTGGCTGGCTTGGTTGGTTTTGCCGTTGGTGGCGATTGTCTTGTCCCAGTCTCAAGCTGGATGGCTGGCAATCGGTGCTGGCCTGGTTTGGTTGTGTCTATGGCGGTCGTCGACATCGTTGGCTCCGAGCCGGGTAAAATTGATCGGCGTCGGTGTCGGGACAGCGGTGCTTCTCTTGGCTCTTTGGAAGTGGGCTGATGATTCAGCTCGCCTGCTTATCTGGCAGAATGCCTGGCAGATGGTTAAGGATCATCCACTGCTAGGTATCGGGCCGGGACAGTTTCAAGCCAACTTCTTACTCTTAGGCGACCAAAGCGGGCAGTTTGCTGCGGTTCTCCCCTACGCCCTCCATCCGCACAATCTTTTCCTCAACGTCTACCTATCCACGGGGTTGCTCGGTCTGATCGGTTCAGTCTGGTTTCTGGCTGGACTAGGCAAAGAATTCTTTCGAAATGCCGCTCGATCGCCGCTAGCTTTAGCCGCCACCTCCGCTCTGGTTGCGGTTCTAGTTCACGGCTTGTTCGACTCTACTATCTTCAAAAACGATCTGGCCATCATTTTCTGGCTACTAGTGTTCTTAGTAAGTAACGGATACAAAGAAAGTAATGCGAATCGGGCTTGATCTTCGTTTCTGGCGCTCTGGTACTGGTGGGCTAGGACGCTATAGTCGTAACTTACTCAAAGAATTGCTCAAGATTGACAAAGATAACCACTATACCGCCATTATTACCCCTGAAGATGAGCTGGAGTTCGATCTTCACGCCCCGAATCTAACTAAGCTTGTTGTCCCAATCCCCCACTATTCACTGGCTGAACAGACGAAGTTACCAAAAATCTTGAAAGCTCAAAACTTCGACCTGGTACATTTTACTAATTTTAATCACCCGATTCTGTACCGCCGACCGTTTGTCGTCACTGTTCACGATCTGATCATGCATCTCTATCCGACAGGCAAGCAAAAGAAATCTTTGATTCGGAGAGCGGCTTATCGCCTGACAATGAGGGACTGTCGTCGAGCCAAGGGGGTTATTGTTCCCAGTCAATCGACTCGTGACGATTTGGTGAAGTTGCTCAAATTCTCGCCGAACAAAATCGTCATAACGCCGGAAGGCAGTGAAGAACTGTTTCGTATCCATACCGATCGGGAAAAAATCGCCGTCAAGGAACGGTTGAAATTACCGAAGAAATATCTGCTATTTGTTTCTCGCTGGGAAGAATACAAGGGTTTACCGGTATTATTGGCGGCGCATGAGCAACTGGCCCAAAAATACCCAGAGTTGGGCTTGGTCATTTGCGGCCGGCCGGATAAACAAAATCCCCAAATCACCCAGCTAGTCCAACAGAAACAAACAGCTAATCCCAATATCGTCACCCCCGGCTTTGTCAGTGACGAGGATCTAGCGGCGATTTACTCGGCCGCAACAATTTATATCCACCCAAGTTGGTATGAAGGGTTTGGAATCATGATTTTAGAGGCCTTTGCCTCGGGTGTACCGGTGGTAACCAGTAATACTTCCAGTTTGCCAGAAGTCGTTGGTGATGCCGGTCTGTTGGTTGATCCCAAAAATACTGACGAACTGGTCAACGCGATCGATCGGATTCTTTCTGACGAAAAACTGGCCGAAAGCTTAATTACCAAAGGTCTGGAGCGCGTCAAGCGATACTCTTGGCATCAAATGGCCGAAGCTACTCTGGCAATTTACCGAGATGCAGTTAGTGGTTGAAAGACTACGGCTTTGGTGCCTGCTGGCGCTGATTATTTTCTTGCCTTTGTCAGCATGGCTAGTGAGCTTAACCGGTCAGGATTGGGTTGGACTTGGTCGCGACCTCCTATTAACAATATTCATTTTATTGAGTCTAACCAATCGGAAGTCGCATCGTCGACCCAACCAGACAACATGGTTAGCGATCTTTTTCGTTATTTTAGTGCTAGCCAGCTATTTCTATCGCCAGGATTCCGTAGAGCAATGGTTGCGGGGGGTGCGATACCTTGTTGAACCGCTACTGCTGTTTGTCACCCTCCAAATATTCCCCCTGGCAATGCCCAACAAAAACCTCTGGCGGGCTTTGGTGTTAGTCACAACTTTGGTCATAACTGGGGCGGTAATCGAATTTTTTGCACCTAACTTTCTCCGAACTACCGTTGACGCCACCGGCCGGGGCTACTTGGGGCAGATTCATCTGGCTTCTAGTTTGACTAGACTCCAGTCGACCCTAGCCGGACCAAATGCGCTGGGGCTTTTTCTGATGATCACCCTACTCCTCTGGCCGATTTGGCAGAAAACTGCTCCCAAATATCTAGCAATTGGGGTCGGGGCGCTGGGATTACTGGCAGTACTGCTGACATTTTCCCGCAGTAGCTATCTCGGACTTTTTGTCGGCGCTGTCGCGCTACTAGTCGCTGGCCGGACGGTGCTGAAAGACTACGCTAAAGGGCTGACGATTGGCTTGGCGGTTGCCTTGGTATTAATCACGGGCTTGTTTATCTGGAAACCGCAGGAGTTAAGTCGAGACAACTCGAACGCTGTCCGGCTCGAGCAGTATCAACGAGTCTGGGAGCAGAGAAACGAGATTGGCTGGTGGGGTCGCGGGGCCGGGGCGGCTGGCTTGGTTTCGGTTTCGCGGCTCGACGGTGGCCCAAACTTTTACACCGAGAATACATATCTTGATGCCTACGAAGCCGTTGGATTGCTGGCGGCTCTGGCTTACTTGAGCTTTTGGATTTCATTATTTTGGTCGTTACTTCGCCGTCAATCGGCGACCAGTATCACCGTTGGTGCCGCCGCCCTTGGTCTGGCGGTCGCCGGCATTTTCATCAACCACTACACCGGCCAAGCAGCAATCTGGCTGACGATGCTTTTTGCTGGGCTGATCGTTACCGAAAAATCACCATCAGCGAAAATCGACTACGACTAACAGTTGAATCAGTTTCGCCAAAATCAAGTAAAAAAAGAACCCCTGTCGTCGATTGACGCAGGGGCATGAGTTGGGATAGAGTCACGGCTACTTCGGTAGACTGTCGAGTTTGCGATAGACGCTGTACATGAAGCGAGCTTTCTCCTCCTTGGCAGTTGCCTTGTCCGCATAGAGATCGATGGTGTGGAACACGATATCGACCCAAACAGAAGTATTGAGAAGGTCTTTGTCTGTGTCCGATTTCGGCTGACCGAATATTTTGTACGCCTCTTGGTACTCCTTGATTGCAGGCACGGACTGCCCAAGCTTCCCTTCGCTCTTCAACTTGGCCAGACTGCTCTTGGCCTCCTTTGCCACAAAGTGGGTATAGGGTTGGCCGCCCAACTTGGACATCAGTCGGTTTTGGAACTCGTGGGTGTCGCGTTCGTCCCGACTGAAGGCTTTATGATCTTGCCAGTCGTGGGGCGCTGGCAAGTAGTTCATGGCGTGATAACCCTCATGAAGGAAGGTCACACCAATCATCACTTGACCTACCTCTTGATCCATGTGGACAATCATCATCCTATTATCGGGCTGAAAGGCGCCAAAGGTTCGTTCCTTCTTGAGCCTGTTGATAGAGCCCGTCCAGGCTCCGCCGAGCTTAACATCGCTAGTCACTAATGGGACGAGCGAAAAGAAATACTGACCCCTTTCCTTATCGGAAATCCTGACCGGTTGGTCGTTGGGGTCGGGCACCCCGAACGGTTCAGCGAGAACGGCGTTTTTCTTCAAGAAAGCCAAGATCTTGATTGCTTCTGGGTCGTGGGTTTTGTCGACCACCAGTTGGGCGGCTTCGAAAAGCCGATCGCCCAGCTTTTGTCGCTCGGCCAAGGGCAGCTCGGGATCCTTGACACCAAGTGTCGATCCTTCGGGCTTGAAGATGAGGCCGGGCGTATCGGAGGTCTGTTGAGACGGAGTGGTTTTCACCGATTGATCGGCCGAGGCTGTTGACGAATCGCCACATCCCCAAAGCCCGAAGGCAATGAGAGTTAGCGTCAGGACACAATTCATTAATCTATTCATGTTCACCCTCCTTTTGGGGACGGGTAAAGTATAGAATAATATCGAGAAAAGTCAATGCCCGACCCGTGGGGTAGATGAACGGCTACTAACCGAGCTGTTTAGCCAAGTTAGTCTTGGCAAGTTTAATAGCGACATCGCGGGCGTAGTGGCTGGCGGAGATGCTTTTTTCCATAACTTCGGTCGTCGCTAGACTGATTTTTTCTTTCACTAACTTAAACATAGCTTCGGGGCTGAAACCTTGGAGCTCGGCGTAGGATGAAATAATGCCGCCACCGTTGGCGACAAAATCAGGGACAATCACCTTGCCGTGACGGTGGAGCTGTTGCTCGATATCTTCGGTCATCGGGATGTTGCCGCCCTCAACGATCAGCTTGGCCTGAATAGTTTGAAAGTTGGTTTCGTTGATGACATTGGTCACCGAGGCCGGGATCATAATATCAACCTGCGTGGACCAGAATTGGTCGTCGGTTAATTTCTTTCCGGACAGGTCGGCGAGGGTCTGACTCCGGGCGATAACGGCCTCAATTTCTGCCAATGTGAAGCCCTTCGGTCGATAAACCGCCCCCTTCGAGCCAGCGATCAAAACGACATTGAAGCCACTTTCCAGCAAATGTTTGGCGGCAAAAGTCCCGACATTGCCGAAGCCGTGGACACCAACCGAAGTTTCTTTCGGGTCCATTTCGAGAATCTTGGCGGTAACGCTGGTGGCGACAGCGACGCCGTAGCCAGTACTGCCGAGCTCGTGCGGCAAACCACAGAATTTCTGGCCATTTTTGGTTTCGCAATATTTTGATGGTTTGCCGGTTGAAGCACCCCAAAGCCTCAATTCATCGGCGATCCAAACCATTTCTTGTTCCCCGGAGTTAACATCCGGCCCGAAAATATACTTATTCGGTACGAAGTCTTTAAGCTTTCTGGCGAAAGTCCGGACAAGTTCCTCCTTTTTCTCCTCTGACTCTCCGCTGTAGACAATGCCGGACTTAGCGCCGCCAAACGGTAACTCAAACAAACTGTTCTTCCAGGTCATAGTGTCGGCCAGTCTTGCGACTTCATTTAAAGTCACATTCGCAGTCATCCGCATCCCTCCCTTACCTGGGCCGACGGCCGTACTTTCAACAACCAGAAAACCGGTCATGCCCAACTTTTTATCCTCAACGGTCAAATATATTTCCGGAGTAGTTTTTGAACGCATCATTAGACTCATCATTAGGTTAAAATAGGCGTCTTGTAAACCCACACGGCGCCGGCAAGTCTAAAGTAACAAGTCTGAAGTCTGATTTGTCTCCGCCAGCTGGCGGATCGCTTTTCACCGCCAGCTGGCGGTCCGTTCAAAGTAAATCTAAAGTAGCAAGTCCCAAGTCATCAATACTTGATACTTGAAAGTTAAAACTTAAATTAGACTTCAGCCTTTAGCCTTTTGACTTAAAACTTGTCTACTCCTTGAACATCCACTCAATATTTATTGACGTATGTATATACTTGTATATACTAGAAACATGAACATCACACAAACGCTTGAAAAGTGGGGTAACAGTCAGGGGGTTCGTTTGCCAAAGAAGGTCGTAGAGGCGGCTCGGTTGCGAGAAAACTCGAGACTCGCTGTCAGTTTGCGTGGTCGATCGATCGTCCTAACGCCGATTAACGACGACGGTAGCTTGGAAACAATGCTCGCTGGCGTCACCCCCCAAGCAGTTGGCGGCGAGTTTAATTTAGGAACAGATGTCGGCGCCGAAAGAATCGACTAGTTTCATTCCCGATCAAGGCGATATCATCTGGCTCGTGCTTGATCCACAGGTTGTCCACGAACAATCCGGCCATCGACCGGCGCTGGTTTTATCGCCAAGATTATTAACTGAACGCACCGGCCTGGCGCTGATATGTCCAATTACCAGCAAAATTAAAGGATTACCGTACGAGATTGTCTTGAAGAAAACCAAGACCACGGGGGCGGTTTTACCAATTCATTTACGAAGTGTTGACATCAATGCCCGCAAAGCCAAATTCATCGAAAAAATTTCTGCGACTCAACTCGAAGTAGTGTTGCGCCGAGTTGAAACTCTTCTCGGCCGCTAACGGCCCCTTGCTGACTCTCCGAACATCGGCTAAAATCAAACCTGTTCAGAAGCATTTGAATCGAAAGGAGTTGAGAGGAATGTCCACACTACAAACAGTTCTATATGGAGCAACCGGAGCCGGTGTTTTGACCGTGCTTTATAGCTTATGGCTGGTGACTTGGATTAACAAACAGCCCAAGGGCGACGCCAAGATGATTGAAATTTCCGAAGCCATCCAACAAGGCGCCAAAGCTTACTTGAACCGCCAATACCGAACCGTTGCCGTGGTTGCTATCCTGGTTTTTGTTCTACTTGGCTTTTTACTCAACTGGACTATTGCCCTCGGCTTTTTGACCGGTGCCATCTTGTCCGGTCTCTGTGGCTACATCGGGATGAATGTTTCGGTCCGGGCCAATGTCCGAACAGCTGAAGCGGCCAAGTCCGGCTTAGCCAAAGCCCTGTCGCTGTCTTTTCGTGGTGGCGCTGTCACCGGCTTGATGGTGGTTGGTTTAGGACTACTCGGCACAACCCTCTTTTACTGGGCGACCAAAGATGTGCCGGCCATGGTCGGCTTGGCTTTCGGCGGATCGCTCATCTCTATTTTCGCTCGGCTCGGTGGCGGTATTTTCACTAAAGCGGCTGATGTCGGTGCCGATTTAGTCGGTAAACTCGAGGCTGGTATTCCTGAAGACGATCCGCGTAACCCAGCTGTTATTGCTGACAATGTCGGCGACAATGTTGGTGACTGCGCCGGTATGGCTGCTGATCTGTTTGAAACTTATGTCGTCACCGCCGTCTCGGCAATGCTGCTCGGCTCGATTATCTTCAAAGACAATCAAAATGTCATTCTCTTCCCCTTGGCTCTTGGCGCCGTTTCTGTCATCGCTTCAATCATCGGAACCTGGTTCGTACGGCTAAAGCCAACGAGCCAGCTAGTAGCTAGTAGCCAGAAGCTAGTTGCTCCTAATGTCATGGGTGCAATGTACAAAGGATTGATTGTCACTGCCGTCCTGGCCGCCGCTGGCTTCTACCCCGTTACTAAATGGTTGCTTGGTTCTTCAACCAACTTCGATATCAACAAAATCTTCGCCACCTCAATTATCGGTATCGCCGTTACTGGCGCGATGATGCTAATTACCGAGTATTACACTTCCACTCGTTACTCACCGGTCAAAAAAGTCGCTCAAGCATCAGAGACTGGGCACGGCACTAATATTATTGCTGGCTTGGCGCTCTCGATGCGCTCAACGATGCTACCGGTACTGGTAATTGCTATTGGTTCGCTGGTCGCTTTCAAACTGGCTGGCCTGTTCGGCGTCGCTGTCTCGGCTTTCTCGATGCTCTCACTGACCGGTATGATTGTCGCCATCGACGCTTTTGGGCCCATTACCGATAACGCCGGCGGTATCGCCGAGATGAGCGGCTTGCCCGAAAGTGTTCGCAAAGTCACTGACGAGCTCGATGCTGTCGGCAACACCACCAAAGCTGTCACCAAGGGCTACGCCATCGCCTCGGCTGGACTGGCAGCGTTGGTTTTGTTTGGCTCTTACACCCAAGAAATAATTGCTCAAGGTAAAACCATCGCCTTCGATCTCTCTGACCCGTATGTCATCGTCGGTCTGTTTATCGGCGGAATGTTGCCATATATCTTCAGCGCTATCTCGATGGAAGCCGTCGGCCGAGCCGCTGGCGCTGTCGTGACCGAAGTTCGTCGTCAGTTCAGCGAACGCCGCGGTATTCTGGAGGGTAAAGTCAAACCCGACTACGCTCGAGCGGTCGATATCGTCACCGCCGCCGCTTTGAAAGAAATGATTGTCCCGGCTTTGATTCCGGTCGTTGTCCCAATTCTGGTCGGCTATCTCCTCGGTCCGGCCGCTTTAGGCGGTTTACTAATTGGCTCAATTGTCACCGGTATCTTCGTCGCCCTCTCAATGACTAACGGCGGCGCCGCCTGGGACAACGCCAAGAAATACATCGAAGAAGGCCATCACGGCGGCAAGGGCTCGGAAGCTCATAAGGCCTCAATCACCGGCGACACTGTCGGCGACCCATACAAAGACACCGCCGGCCCAGCCATCAACCCGATGATTAAAATCGTCAACATCGTCGCGATCCTGATCATTGCCCTGATTCTCAAGTAGCTCTTGTACGCCGAGGCCTAAACCGTTACCTTCAAATCAACATGGGTGGAGAGACGAAAAAAACCGTCTGGGGACGGGTAGTGGGGCTCGCCCCTCGAAGCCTCGGCGGCGTAGTGGGGTTGTACAAATCAACCAAACCAGCGATTAAGTACGGCGCTTGGAGTTTATCGGTCGTCGCCGTTTTGGCGTTGGCTTACTTGTTTTTCAGCTTGAGCTATCTTGATCGGGTCTATCCCAATGTCGTTATTGGTTCTAACCAATTTCAGGGGATGACGCGGGACCAGCTGACCAGTAAACTAACCGAATTGACGACCGCTCAAGGCGAGCAAAAGATAATTCTCCGTCCGCCTCCGCCAAAAGAGGCGGACGGCGGAGAAGAGACGCTCGAATTTATCTCTAAAGACATCGATTGGCAGGTTGACGTCGAGACCACCGCTAACCAGATTTTCAGTTACGGTCGGGAAGACAGTAGCCGACTCACAAGTTTTTTCCACCAGCTCCGTTCAGCCTTTATCAAAACCCATCTCGACCCAGTCAGTAACTACGATAAAGACCTGTTGGCGGTCAAAGTCAGCCAGATTGCCGACAAAATCAACGATCCAGCCATCAACGCCTCGTCCGAGTTGATCAGTGATAAATTAGTAACGACCACCGAGAAGTCTGGTGAAATCGTCGATGAGGCGAAAGTGGCCAGCCAAGTCCTGGCTTTCCTCAACAGTTTTACTGGCGGGACGATCACGATCGAGAAGACGCTCGACACCCCAACGATTGTTTTGGGTAATGTTGACGAGCTAACGGCCAAACTCGACGGCTTGTCCGAGCGTCAACTAACGCTGAAGTGGGCGACCGGCAATAAAAAACTAAATCGAAAAGAGATTCGCCAACTAGTCGGATTTGTCGGCGAGACAGTCGAAGGTTCTAAAACCCAAGTTTTGTCTGCAAAGTTCACAACAGAAGAAGTCCAGAATTACTTGACGAGCATTAACGATCAAACCGATTCCCCCGCCGCCGAGCCGCAGCTAGTGATTAAAGACGGCGTACTGACGATAGTTAAGGCATCGAAAACTGGCACGGTCGTTGACTTGAATGTTTCAGCCGAGGCCATTTTAGCCGCTTTGAACGGGAGCGAAGTCAGTCCAACCATAGAGCTAACGATGAAAACGCAAACCCCGACTATTAACGAAGCTAATCTAGCCAGTCTCGGCATCAAAGAGCGAATCGGTTACGGCGAAACCAGCTTTGCCGGTTCACCAGCCAACCGTCGGCACAACATTACTAACGGCGTTTCTATTTTACAAAGCGCCCTCATCAAGCCGGGCGAAACATTTTCAACTATCGCCAAGCTCGGCGCTATCGACAACACCACCGGCTATCTACCGGAGTTAGTGATTAAAGAAAATCGGACGACGCCAGAGTTTGGGGGCGGCTTGTGTCAGGTGTCGACGACGCTGTTCCGAGCAATATTGAATGCTGGACTGCCGGTAACCGAACGAAAAAATCACTCCTACCGCGTCAGTTACTACGAGCCACCAGTCGGGTTGGACGCGACGATATATTTTCCAAAACCAGACTTGAAATTCGTCAACGATACTCCTGGTTATATCTTGATTCAGGGCCGGGTAGTTGGTAGCAAAGTCCAGTTCGAATTTTGGGG
>CAYHNZ010000015.1:0-20899 GCA_964358205.1 uncultured Candidatus Saccharibacteria bacterium
CGAAGTTCGCTCGCTCTCTAGCGAGAGTAACCCCCTCCACCCTCACAGAAAAGCCGCGACGCAGTCACAAATCAAACTCGCTGCTTGGCAGCGATGAGCAGGTTCTCAAAAAGAAAACTGACAGTCAGCGGGCCGATGGCACCTTTGGTGGGGGTGATTTTTTGGACTAGTGGCTCGATGGTTTTGACATCGACATCCAAGCCCGAGCCATCAACCACAATCATGTTCTCGTGAACCATCGTCGGTGTGACCAGGTTGCGGACACCAGTGGCGGCGATCAATAAATCGTGGGTGCGGATAATATCGGCTTGCGACTTAGCGTGAGCGGCAACGACGGTTAACGGCCAATTATTCCTGGCGAATACTTTTGCCAGCGGTCCGCCGACCAACTTGCCAGCGCCCAATACTACCGTTTTCAAGTCTTTTATTGCAATCTTGTGATATGACAATAAAGTCATAATGCTACTGGGAGTCGGCGAGTCGTACGGCGAGTTGCCGCTTAAGTTATCGATGTCTTTACTGGGGATAACTTTGTGGATTAACTGATCGATATCCAGCGTTTTTGGTAACGGCAGTTGCAGGACGATACCGTCAATGTCTTTGCGACCATTCAGGCCGTCGATAACTGATTCTAGCTGTTGTTGGTTGGCGGTCGAAAAATGATGCAAAAAAAATTGACAATCCAGTTTCTTGGCCATAACTTGCTTAGCTCGGATAAAAGTAGCTGTTTGCGAGTCGTCACCAACCCAAATCAAGGCCAGTCCGGGTGGTGTTGTTAGCTTTTGGCGTCGAGCAAGCAACTCGGCTAATCTTTGGCCGAGAAGCTCCTTAGCTATCAGCTGCATTACGGGGCGGGTGTCTTCGTCTCTTTCGCTGCGTCAATGAGTTTCTGCCAGGTATCAGCGGTTTGGGCGCCGGTGAGCTTCACTTTATTTAAATAGAAGGTCGGTGTACTATCAACTTTCAAGGCCAAGCCGTAATCACGGTCAGTTTCGACCGTCTTTTTTGTTTCTGAACTGGCGTAATCTTTTTTAAACTGGTCGATGTTCAAATCAAGCTCCTTAGCGAAATTAACATAGGTATCGAGCGGGTTATCGAGATCCTGCCACTGTTTCTGATTGGCATAAAGCAGATCTAACATCGGCCAAAACTTGTTTTGTTGACCGGCTGATTCCGCCGCCAGTGAGCCGTTAAGACCGTTTTGGTGGTTGGGTAGGGGAAAATGACGGAAAATAATTTGAACCGAGTCGCCATTAGCGGCTTGGGCTTTCTCAAAATCGACTGCGGCGGCGGCGCAAGCCGGACATTGGAAGTCACCGAATTCGACGATTTTAACAGGTGCCGAGTCGGGACCGAGCTTATGGCCGACGGTTTCGTCAAGCTGATCGGCGGTGACGGTTGTTTTGGTTGAACTGTCGCTAGAGAAAATGACGATGCCGGCAATCACTAGGACGGCCGCCGCCACCACGCCCAGAAAAAATTTTGAATCACCTGACATTACTTCTTCTTTTTAAAGAAAACTAAGCCATTAATCAAGACCACCAGTCCGAGCGAGACTAGGCACCAGGTGCAGTAAGCGCCGATTTGGTATTTTTCTAGGTAAAGCAGGTACAAGCTGAAAGCTAAACCACTGGCCGCCCAGATCTGCAACGGCAATTCCGCCCAGATCCGCCAGAAGTAGACTAGCCAGACTAGGAGTAGGGTTGCCAAATACCAAAAGACCCCCAGGCCAGCGACCGGAAAACCAAATATTTTAGCGTACCGGCTAGATAAAACAGTTTCACAGCCACCACCAATTGAGCAAATAACCGAAGATGGGTCAAATGTTTTCCAGAAAAGATAACCCGATACCAGAATACCGGCGACAATGAGAATAACTAGCAGTCTTTGTTTCACCTCACCAGTTTACCAGAGCTTGCCAACGGAAACAAAATCGGGCAGGTTGAGGACAATGCGTCTCAACAAATTTCTCGCTACGGCCGGTGTGGCTTCACGCCGTAGTGCCGACGAAATGATTAAACTCGGCCAGGTTAAGATTAACGGTAAGGTTGTCGAAGAGATGGGAGTGAAGGTTGATGTTGATAAGGATGTTGTCACAGTTGCTGGTCGAAAAGTTGAGCTCGAACAAGCTACCGTCACCTATCTCTTAAATAAGCCAAGGGGCGTGATATGTACGGTCGCGGACCCTGATGGCAAGAAAACGGTGATGGAGTTTATTCCTAAATTGCCAAGGGTTTTTCCCTGCGGTCGATTGGATGAAAACACGATGGGACTAGTGATATTAACTAATGACGGCAATCTTTGCTACCAACTCACCCATCCTAAATTTGAGCACAAAAAAGAATATATTGTTCACGGTCGATCAAAAACTCCCGAAAAATCACTCGAAAGAATCCGACGAGGCCTCCGATTGACTGATGGACCAATCAAAGTTGATAATTTAGAAGTGATAAAAATTAGTCACGAAAAAATCGAATTCAGATTAACTATTCACGAAGGTCGCAATCATCTTGTCAGACGACTTTGTGCGGCCGTTGCCATCGAGATCGACAGCCTAACTCGCATCCGCGTTGGTGATTACGAGCTAGGGGACTTGGCACCGGGGAAATTCAAACAGGTTTAGGATCGTCTATTTCTCAACAAGATTAATAGTTCTTTGTATATCTCGAAGGCCCTCCCATCGCAATATTGTGGATTTCAATTTTGGATCGATTGTACTAATAAAGCCTCTAACTAAACCTTGAATGTGATACTGCAAGTCAGTGCTCTTTGGTACGCTAATTTGGACGGTTCCATAGTAAAGCGTATTCTTCTTATAATTCTTGCTTTCCGGTTTGATGTATGACTTGCCGAAATTCTTCGCGGGGATTCCAGTTAAGTCGGACCAGAATGCTATCAAATCTTTTTCATCTTGCTGACTATATATGTTCAACCAGGCCTTTATGCTGGAAGTCTCAATTCCGAAGACACGCCTTAGCCAATAAACCATAAATAGTATCAATGCCGGATCTGAGTTTGTTACTCGAGTTGCTCCTTTTTTAGTTCCCTCGGCCCAGTAGATGGCCGCTCCAAGCAACTTTACGGTTTCGTCGTTCAGAGATGTAGATACCTCATTCTGGGCGGAATCCATTATCTGCGAGATCTCCTCCTGTCGTCTGAGGTGGTGGCTACGCGATCCCAAATTTAGTATCGCTACCTGTTTGGTATAAAGTCTCTGTTTATGCTCTGGGGATAACAACACATTCTTCAGCCAAGAGCTGAGAGTACTTTTTGAAACATTAATTTCTTGCTGTATTTCTCGGTAACTCAACCCCTTCATCCTTAGCTTGATGGCCTCATCTTTCAACTGCGACTTCGCTATCATACTCCCATAATACCATTATGTAGGTGGTGTACTAGGTTAATTTTACTGCTCAGTACCTAATAAGCCATGAATCTTCTTGGTATAATAAAGGAGCTTAATTACCGGGTCGGTAGTTCAGTGGTAGAACAACGGGCTCTTAACTCGTGTGTCGTGGGTTCGATCCCCACCCGACCCACTATGATTGCGCTCAATAATTTGAAAGGCTAGGGACATGGATCTGTTTGGCGGTGGTCTAGAAGACACCCTGATAAAAGTTGGACTGCTTGGCGCTTATATCATCCTCTTTGCCGAGTCTGGTTTGTTGATCGGGTTTTTTCTGCCCGGCGATAGCTTACTGTTCACGGCCGGGCTATTAGCATCGCGCGGCTATTTTAGCATTTGGGCGCTGGTTATCGGTGGAGCGGTTGCGGCAATCATCGGCAATCAAGTTGGCTATCACTTCGGACGCAAGTTTGGTCCGCGAATTTTCAATAAAGAAGAGTCGTTTCTTTTTCATAAAGACCACATCATTCGAGCGGAAAACTTCTATGAGAAGTACGGCGGCACAGCCCTCATAATCTCCCGTTTTACGCCAATTGTTCGAACCTTCGTCCCAATTCTCGCCGGTGTGGGCAAAATGAATTATCGAAAATTCTTTATCTATAACATTGTCGGCGGAATCCTCTGGGTTTTTAGCGTCAGCTTTGCTGGATACTTATTGGGTAAAACCGTGCCGAATATCGACCAATATATCTTGCCTATAGTTGCTGTGATAATTATATGTTCAGCAATTACGCCACTCTGGGGCTATCATCAACACCGCAAACATCGCTCTAAGACCCGGGCAAAATCCGACCAAGACCGTTAAGCCAGTCACCGACAATTGGCAAACCGCCGTACTGCCTGATCAATATTCCGAGAACTCCAACCACAATCGCGACACCGACAGTTGCGCCTAATCCCGACATCAATCCCATCAAAAATCCTCGTGCCGCCAATTTGCCCGGGTTGTGGTAGGCCTTATCTATGGCGGCGATCAAGCCGTTGATGCTCTTCTCTTTTTCTTCGTCGGTGACGCTCATATATTAACGGTAGCGACATCGTCAGATTAAAACAAGTGACGGCCGAAGGCCGCCACTTAGATCAGGGGTTTGACGATGAGTTGAGTTGTTTCTTAAACTCCTCGGCCACTGCCAAACAGAATTCTTTCGGTTGATAGATCCACTTAGGAAATTCTTCGCTCCTGCTAATGTAGTATCTATTAGTTTCATTCGAATTAAAGTATATCGTTCCGCCTAATTGAGCAATTGATAGTGCGGTCTCGAAAGCAGGACAGTTACCGTAAGACGGGTGTGGTTTTAGTTTGGGAATTATTTTGGAAACATCAACCCCATACGGGCTTGCCAGCTTCGGTAACTCCCCCGATGTTTTTTCCAGTGCTACCGCAATTTTTCTCTGGCCGTCACTACTGCAATCGAAACAGTAGGAGCCTTCAGTCTGAAGAGCCTGGAGTGCGAAGAAGAGTCCAACGAAGAAATCGTTAGTGTAAGGTACGGTGATTTGTTGTGGTACGTCTATTTCTTACTCCTAGTGAGTTGGGGTTAGTAAAACATTTTTGAAACAAGTATGCAAACTACACAATCGAACCTGAAGGACAGTCCTTCAGGTTCGATTGTGCTTGAGGTCTGGCTTCTAATAAAGTTCTCAACCTGGTAAAATAAACTTACCTGCAGCCGTAGCTTAGCCTGGCTTAAAGCGCTTCCCTGTCACGGAGGAGATCGCCGGTTCGAATCCGGTCGGCTGCGCAGAAATATTATTCATTTTTTTGTGAATACCCCGTGGGCTTGCCCCGGGGATGTCTCCGCTAGCCGGCGGATCGTTTTTTCAAAGTGAAACATAAAAATTAACAAACATTCCTTTAATCATACCCTGACGGCTTGGCCGCAGGGTGTTTGATTCGGTTATTCTTGGTTTGGCCTTAGATTTTAATAAATCGTTTTACTTTATGCCCGGCTAAAGCTTCCTTGTACCATTCCTCGTAAACCTGACTGGTACTATCTGTTTTTTCAATTAGCTGAACAATTTGGTAGCCGAATTTAGTTTGAATTGGATCGGAAATTTGATTGACAGCGAGAGTGGCAACGACATCTTCGAAGCCCTGGGAAACTTGAGAAGCCAGTTCGCCCTTACGCCAAAAACCGAGTTCGCCTCCTGTTTCGGTAGTTTTAGCATCCTGGGAAAATTCTTTCACCACCTCCGTAAAATCTTTTCCGGAATTAAGTTGGCGTTTGGCTTCCTGGGCGCTAGCCAAGTCGAGCGTTAAAATATGGCGGATGCGCCAACGGGTTAAAACGGCATTTTTGACTTTCTCTTTTAGTATTTGTTCAGCCAGAATTTTACGAAATTCCGGCAGAGTCATACCGTAAAGCTGTTGGATTTTTGGCCCGATTTCTTCCGACTTGCCCTGTTTGCTAACGGCAGTATTAAGTTCCTCGCTGGTGACGCGGATGTGCCGTTTTTGAGCCTCCAGGTAAATGATTCGATCTTCGATTAGTCCCTCTAAAACCCGCTGGCGCAACTCCGAATCGGTTGGCGGTTTGCTAGCGGTGTCGCTCGGCGCAGACGCACTAAAAGTGTTGAGGAAGCGTAACCTGGTTAGAAAGCTGTGCGACCAAACGAGAGTAGCATCTATCTTAGCGGCGGGAAACGGATATAGGGAGCTGATATTCTCGGCTAGGCGCGTTTCAGCTTTTTGAGGGTAAATCTGCGAATAGCCAACCAGTCCAAAGATACTATAAACCGTTAAAACAATAATAGCGGCATCAATAATAACGGTGGTTGGATTGGTAATATGGCGACGAACCAAGGCACCCAAAATTGGGACATGAGTGTGTAACCAAAACCAGACTTTTTGATATAGAACGACAGCAACTCTGGCGAAGGCTTGAGCCCCTTGGACGAGGGTGTTTAAAAACTGTTTAAGCCTGGCCAGGTTGTCCATGCGATAGTGGTTATAACTACCATAACAGCCAGCGCCACAAAGACAAAGTGGCCGAAAAGTGGCTGACGACCCCCTTCGGTTGGTGGATCAATAACTGTCCAGAGCTGCCAGATAAAGTAAAAAATGGTCGTGCCAAGGGCTGATTTCTGAAAAAACGAGATCGGCCAGTACTGTGTGAAGATAGCGATCTGGGCAGTGAATAGACCAATCAGAAACCACGTCAGCCAATCGTCTTTGTCAATCTGACGACGAAGCGATTGGCCGGCTAGGCCAGCTAAAGTGACGCCGACAAATACAATTGCTGAAGCCAGTAAGGGGCTAATCGAACTATTGCTTAGTCCGTAATGGGTTACAGACAAGAACAGGGCGACGCTGGTAAGAGTTGGTAGTTCGAATTGATGTAAATAGAGAAGAACGCCGTTGACCGCTATGAGTAGGGCGAATAAGACGCTGGTTATTTGGTTGGGGAGGTAGTTCCAGAGGATGATCAAGCAGATAATTTGCGTTAGCCAGAGAATAATTGCTATTGGTGGCAATCGACGCAAAATTGAAGTCATTATTTTTTCCAAACAAAACTACTTCCAAGAGTAATGACGATATCGAATCCGGTTGGGCCTTCCTTAGTGCGTGTCGGGGTCAGTTTTAAGCGTTTTTTGAGTAGGGCCAGGGTGTAGGGCTGGTCGGTGGAGTAGCTAATTGTTGACTTGACCTGACCGGAAGTTGCAGATTCGAGCGAGCTAACGGTGTAACCGAGACTGGTCAATTTCTTTTTTAATAATTCGCCGTTAGTGGCTTTGCCGCTGGCGTTAACGATCTTAATTTTGGCGGCCTCTTTGACCAGATATGGTTCGGGAAGGGCTGTTTGAGCAAAATCCTGAACATCAGTCCAGTCGGTCTCGCCGAGCTTAGGAATCAATACGTACTGCCCGGCACTGTTAACGCTTGAAATCAAGGGACCGTTCGGACCGTTGTCTAGGACGGCGGACGTTGTTTTACTGCCGTCGATTGCTTGAACCATTTTAACCAAGCTAACTATTTCGTTACTCTGGAGATCGGTTTTAAAGCTTCGACCAACGGCGGTTATCATATCAGTTACTTTTTTGGGATTGGCCAAAAAGTTGAGTTGAAAAGCTTTTTCGCGAATGGCGCTAATGACTTGTTGCTGTCGGCGCGAACGGTCAAAATCACTCGTGGTCTGACGGCTTCGAGCGTATTTGAGAGCAGTTTCGCCGTTCAGTTTTTGGAGGCCAGCCTTGATGCTAAATGGATCGTAGCCGGTGTTAGAACGGTTGGGATATTTGGGGTCAGAGATCGCTTTATCAACATAGATCTGGATACCGCCGAGCGAGTCAACGATTTTTTTCACTCCCTCAAAATCAATTCGGGCGAAGTAACTAATTGGTACGCCCAAAGTGTCGGAGACAGTTTTTTTCATCAGCGCTCCTCCGGCATCAACCTTTGGGTCGCAGGTCTTTTTTGGCGAGAGACAAGCGCTCTGGCCGGAATTATAGACTTCGTTGATTTTAGTCTGACGATTTTCAGCCGAGTTAAAGACATAGAGATCGCGCGGTATGGATAGCATCCCCATCGTCTTATTGATCGGGTCGATTGAAATAACTTCGATCGAATCTGTTAATCCCGCGGCTTGGTCAATTCCTAGTGACAAAATATTTATTCGACTATCGCCTTCGCTTCTCAACTGATCGGGTGATATTTGACCGTCAAAGCGGAAAAATGACGATCGGTCATCAGAATTCTTGGCCGAAATATTTTTGAAAGCTAAATAACCAGATGTGGCCACCCAGCCAAGCGAACCTAAAACTAACACGGCGATGCCGAGGAAAAAGATTTTCAAACTCCGTCGTTGCTTATGCGCGCTGGGGTCGATTGTTGTTGGTGAATAGGGCGGTGATGGGCGTCGGAGTGGGGGTTTTTTTCGAAAGATCATCGCTTTTTACTCTAACATATCGGCCGTTTTTAACCTAGTAGCGCGCTTTGGCTTGACCGACTGGTGCAGGCGGAGTGGCATTGAGTTGATTGATGGCGACTTCAAGGGAGTCGCCGGCTAGCTCGATGATTGGTTTGTCGAGTAGCCAGCCAAGGGTGTTGGCGGCTGCCACCCCCATACGAGTGCCAGTGTAGGACCCGGGCCCGGTCAGGACGGCGACGGTATCGATGTTATCGATTTTGATTTTGGCGGATTTTAAAAGTTTGTCAGTCAGCTGTTGCAAGTCTTGGGCCCGGACAGGGGCGACTAATTTTTTAACCTTGCCACCGATAACCAGCGCGACGCTGGTTTGGTCGCGACTAGTTGTATCAAATACTAAGATCCTGACAAAATCTAACCGCATAGTAGGGACTTGAAGAATGCTGCTTGCCGGTTAAAACCAACACATTTCCGCTGCAAATCACTCATCCTTCCTCACCGTATCTCAATATGGTTCGTCGGTCTTCGTAATTTTCGCTCGAAATGTGTTTGTTTTTCCTCGGCATTAGATTTTGTCAGGCTCTAAATTTTTCGAAAAGAGGAAGTTGCGGGTTTGGTCATCGATAATCTCTAGTTTGATTGTCTTAATACTTTTTGGCAAATGCTCCAAGCCGATCTCCGGCCATTCAATGATCGTTAGTGTCGTTTGGTCGCCGAGGTATTCTTGCCAACCAAAAGTTGTTAATTCTTCTGGTTTGAGTCGGTAAAAGTCGAGATGGACGACTTCTTTGAACTCTTTGTAACCGACCGGATAATGCTTTTCCAGGACAAATGTCGGACTTGTGACCCGGCCGGTGTAACCCATTTTTTGCAAAATGTGTTGAGTCAAAGTCGTTTTACCGCTAGCCAACGGCCCAGATAGCGCCAGCACATCGCCAGGCGTCAATTGCTCTAGAATACTTTCGGCGACTGAAGGGAGATCTGGGGGTTTGACTAACATAGTTCCCGGGCAGGGATTCGGACCCCGATTAACTGGACCAAAACCAGCCGTCCTACCATTAGACGACCCGGGAATATATATGTATTTTACCCGTAAACCCTATTTTTGTCAGTAAAAAAGAGCAGCCCGTTTTCAGGGCTGCGTGAAGGACGGGTAACTCGACGGAATTGCCTTTTGGACTAATGGCCGTAGAAACCGCGGCCTTTGGCATCGGGGATCATGACGAGTGCGATCGCACGATCCCGACAGAGATCCCTCACATCATCATCTCGAATCGATCAACTTGAGGTGAGAATAACAGAGATACCCTCTTGGGCAAGAACCCCGACCGCATCGGTGAAAGGAAAGAAGCTGTCGGAATAGGCAACCGCATTGCAAGGATCGTGTCCGGCATCGCGAGCGCGTTTGACAGCTAGTTCACAGCAGCCGACCCGATCCTGTTGACCGGTGCCGTTCCCGATCAACATCCCATCTTTAACCAGGGTGATTGTATTGGAGTTGCTCGTGGAACCCACTGCCCATGCCAGTAGGACATCGATGTGTTGCGGAGTAGTTAGCTCCCTACTTAAGCTAAGGTCGGGATCATCGATATCGAAAACAAAGGTGTAGTTTGGTTGAACCAGGAACCCACCTCGCACGTTGCGGAAACGCGCGGTTTGGTCAAGCGATGATTCCCTTAAGCTCTTTAAGGCAGGATTGGCAAGTAACCGACACTTTCCTCCCTTGCGTTTTAGGGTCTCGATAGCCACGGGGTCGAACTCTGGTGCAATGATTCCGTCCAGTAATCGTGGCCGATCATCGTCCATTCCGAAATGAAGTAAGTGTTCGGCTACGTTGGCGTCAACGGTAAAGTTAAGCATCACCAACCCACCAAAGATAGCTCGTTGGTTGCCCTTGAGCATATGGCCCGTAGCAACCAGATGGGCACGATCGTCGACCGCGGCACCGCAACAATTACCGTGCTTGGCGCCAAGGGCGATCTGAGGGACTAGACTAGTGTTAACATCAAAACCAGCGGCCACATGGGTCATAGTCTGAAGTAAACGATCAATGTCGCAGAAGTTGTTGTAGCTTGGCGCCGTACCAGCCACTAGCTCGAACTTGTCGAGGGCCAATGGGTCGTTGGTGCCGGTCGAGAACAACCCTGCCGGTGTTTGCCAAGCATTCTCACCGTATTTGCAGGTCTGGACCCGCGTACCGATCATGCCGTCAATGCTGCCAGCGCTATGATAGCGGGCAGAAGCCAGGCAATACCGAGCGACGTAGCCTTCGGCTTTGGCCGCCAGGTCATTCAGAAACTCGGCGCAATCTGGCTCGTCGTTAGCTAGCCAAGTCAGAACTCGCTGGCGATCTTCGGCCTCACAGATGACGATTCGCCGTCCCTTGGCGGCTTCGCGCAAGAGGGTCGGACCACCAATGTCTGTCTGTTCGATGACGGAGTCCCGTGTTGCGCCTTCTTTGCCAATCTCCGCTTCGAGCGGATAGAGGTCAACACAGACTAGATCGATCCACGGAATTCCTAACAACTCGAGTTCGGCGCGGTCAGTATTGTTATCCTGTGCCAGCAGACCAGCAGCGATTTCGCGTGAAAGCGTCACCACACGATGGCCAAGAATAGCGTTGCCTCCAACAACTTCAGCGACATCGCTGACGGCGATGTTGTCTTCTTTGAGCTTTTTGGCTGTGCCACCAGAGGCGATGATGTTCCAACCCATCTCCTCAAGTGTACGAGCAAAATGGACGATGCCGTCTTTATTGTAGACGGAGATCAAGGCATTTCTTTTCACTTCGAATCCTCCTAAACTGTAAAAGTTCTAAACTCTTTCAGATATTCGCAGTTTAACGATTTAACCCGTAATTACAATGAGCAAGCCATCTTTGAGCTAGAAAAGGCCCGAGACACAACGGTCTCGGGCGATGAATGGAAGGGGTGTAAGCGCTAAGCGCGAACGCCCATTCGGGTCTGTTGATACTCGTCAAGCGGGACGCCGACCAGCATCTCGAAGATCTGGAGGTAGCGGGTCGAGGCTTCGATGACCGCCTCCTTGAGCTTGTCGATGTCGTGAAGGCCGTTGCAGACGAAGTTGCGATGAAGATGGTTGGCTGGATCGAGGTTGTTGATTCCAACGATCTTTCGGCCGTTTTCGTCTTCGCACCAAGTTTCGACTGTCTTCCCCCACTCGCGAATCGGCTGCTTGTCGAAGAAGATCGGGTCCCGACCTTCTATCATCGCGGCTTCGTAGTCCTCCGTGGTGGTGAATCGCGAGGAGTCAGGCGTGAGAACCTCGTCTGCTAGACAGAACGGATTGGCGTCGGTCTCGAACTTTGTGTCGAGAATCAAGATACCGCGCTGCTTGGCGTAGTGATATGCGTCCAGGTAAGCTTGTCGACACCAGTCTATAGTGTTGAAACCAGCGTCGCCCATCGTGTCCACATACTCTCGGCGGGTGATGTTCTCGTCGTGCCCAACTTCCGCCTTGGTCGACGGCGTGAAGAGTGGTTCGTTGAGACGTTGCCACTTCTTCAAACCGCCGGGTAGCTTTTGGCCAGCGACGGTCCCGTCGGCTTGGTACTGTTTCCAGACCGAGCCGCCAATGTGGCATCGGAAGATCAGTTCGTACGGCTGCATTGTTTGCTTGCGAACAAACAAGCAGCGCTCGAGCGGAAAATCCTCGGGTAGCGATGGCGGTTTGATCAGATGGTTGGGGACGTCCTTGAGAACATCTGTCAACCAGAAGTGTGTCAATGCCGTCAAGACCTCTCCTTTGTGCTCGACGTAGACGGGGAGAACAAAGTCGAAGATGCTCAACCTGTCGGTTGCAACGACACAGAGAATGTCGGGCAGCGCCGGGTGTTCGTAGGTGTCGCGGACTTTGCCTTGGTGCACTCGCTCATAGCCGAGGCCTTCCAGGTAGTCTTGAACACGTAGGGGTGGTTGGCCGCGCATGAGCGGGCCGGTAGTGACGAGGTTAGGGATTTGAGCCATCATTTTCCTCCTTCGAAAAGTCTGATGTCGAGTTCGGGCGGTTTCATGTTTCTCTCCATGTACCCATCCAACCGTGTGTAGACGTCAACTCTTGTAATAGCGACTATCTGGCAGGCGAGCAGGGCGGCGTTTTGCAAGCCGCTCTTGCCAATACCGCAGACGGCAACTGGCATTCCTGGTGGCATTCGCACCATTGAGAGTAGAGCGTCTTGGGCGTCGGGAAATTCTCCTGAAGCCAACGGCACGCCGATAACTGGTCTCCTAGTTGTCGATCGGTTGAGATTGGCTGCGATTGCCCCTGGCAATGCGGCAGCCATGCCGGCCACACCGATGAAGACCTGTGCACCGCTGTTGAATGACTCTTGGCAGTACTCGCTTAGCTCATAGGGGTTACGATGAGCAGAAATGATCGAAATGTCGTATGCTTGAGAAACTTCATCGAGAATCTCGGGTAATTTGGAGTTTTTGACGACTTCTAAATCGCTTTTGCTCCCAAGAACGACGGCAATATTGATCGGCTTCAGTTGATTCACTTTTCCTCCTCGCCGATTTTTCGGCGATCTTGTTGTAAATGTCCAGTTTCGGACTATCGGCATTTTAACGAAAGTTAACGCTTTTCTCAATGATTATCCGGCAAAAGAAATCGCGCTCCCCCGACTAGGGGAGCGCAAAGGCTCGTAGCTAACCAAGGGGCTCGACGCGAACTGCGTCGTAGATGGCTGACTCGTGCTGTATCACTTGCGAGGGTTCGAACAGTCCATTCCAATCAAGGTCTTTGCTCTTTTGGAACACCTTACATAGTGCGGCATTCCAGCGTGAGACAGTTTGCTCGTCCGCCGCAAGTTGTGGCGAAATCGAGAGGTGACCATTCCCGATAATCTCCCTAAACTGTGGCAGGGCGCTGTGTTCTAGCGGCTGGATCACGTCGAAGACTCTGTCCATATCCCTCCAGTGTTTCGGAGTACTGTACACGATCTGTCTCCTTCTCTCGTCGGCGACATTGAAGGCCGCAAGTTGGACGATCCGGTAAGCATCTTCGGCCGTAAGGCCAAACGGCTCACCGGCTTTCTTGAGCAACTCCTTGACGGCGTTGCTGGCGTACAGGCCACCAGATTCCTTGACCTCGAGCATCATATTCTCGGGATAAACAACCAAGTCTCTGATGACGCGGGTCAGTCGCTTAAGGGCGAAAACCGTGACGTGGAAGAGATCTGGCCAGGCGACGCGCTCAACACACGACTGCTCGATTGCCCGTTCTTCCCAGGTGGGAATATTGTCCCTGATCGCCGAGGCCGCTGCCTTGGCAAGCCGAGACATCCCCTCTAGGTTTTCCGTGAAGATGGGGTTCTTTTTGTGCGGCATCGCACTTGAGCCCATCTGCCCCTTGCCAAACGGCTCGTGGCAGAGCGGTCGACCGCTTCGACCGGCAAGACGAATGTCGAGCCCGATCTTGCAGATGGTCAGACAGAGTCGAGCCAGAGCATCAGCGAGCGGTGCATATACTTCTCTTGGCATGATCTGGGTCGCACCGTAAAAAGGCTTGAGCCCGAGAAACTCGAGCGTTGCCTTTTCTTCGTCGGCCGTGATCGTCGTGTAGTTTCCGACTGCGCCCGAGAACTTTGAGTAGTTTATGCTCTCTCTGGCCACTCTAAGGTGCGGAACGTGAGCGTTCACGCATTGGAGCTGGCTTAGGCAACGTTTGCCAAACGTCTGTAGCTCCGCCTCTTGGCCGTGGGTGCGGGCGAACATAATTGTGTATTGATGCTTCATCGCCAGAAGGTAGAGCTCCTCCTGGAGCCTACTGAATTCCTCAACGACAAGGTCGTAGGACTTCCCAAGCATTAGCGCGAACGCTGGCTCTTCGGTGTCGTACGAAGTGTTGCCGCTATGGAAGTACGGCTGAAGATCGATGGGTAGATGGCGTCGTCTTTCTTCGACGAAGGCGTTGAGGTCATGGTTGGTGGTCTTTTCGATCTCGTCAATCATGGTGATGTCGACTGGTACTTCCAGCAAGTACCTATCGATCTCGCCAGGCAGGTCGAGTCGATGTACTCCCAGGTGTGCTCGGGCACGGATGAAAGCAAGCTCCACTTCTTGCCAACAGCTGAACTTGTTCTCGTCAGACCAGATCTCGGTAATCTCGGGGTTGCAGTAGCGTTTTATCAATTCCTTCCTCCTACTAATTGTGATGTGCTCTCGGCTCAGACTGCCCAAAGCGTTAAATGTATTCTACCCGTAAAACAGCCTCTTGTCAGGTACGCAAAAGCGCTTCCTTGCGGAAGCCGTGGTTCGACTTCGCTCATCACGAAAAGGCCCTCCTTTCGGAGGGCCTTTTCGGAAGTCTGTAAGCCGGGTTCTGTAACCGCTGCGAAGCAGCGGAGGTACTAGGGACTGGGGACTCGGCACTAGATGTTAACCCAGTTCCCAGTAGCCAGTTCCTAGCTCCCCCAATGCTTCGCATTGGCACGATCATCTATCTACCTCGGTACCTCGCAGTATTCGAAGTCGGGAAGATGATTGGTTTAAACCAATCATCTTCTTCGTGCGTTGAGACCAATATTTAATTGCGAGACCGCAATGGCGCTCGTTGTCCCTTTGGGGAACTTTGAACTTAGATTAAATATTGGCCCACTCAACTTGCACCACGCTGGGTTTAGCTGCTCGCTCTATTACTAGAGGCGATTGTGAGCTCTTACCTTCCCACTTCGCATAAAGCTTTGTGGGATCCCCCATAGCTCCGTTAGGAGCGGAGGGGGACACTCTTTTCATCCTTGCCACCACTGCTCCGCAGTGTAGCAACTAGCAACTCGCCACTAGCTTCTAGCAAAATGCCAGAGGCCAGTAGCTAGGAGCCAGAAGCCACAATGCGAAGCATTGGTTAGGCTGTTTTGTTTCTGTGCCACTTTCCCTTAGATTGCTCTAGCCTGCCGTTAGCAGGAGCGCGTCTCTATGGTGCCCGGACTTTCCTCACTTGTTAAAGCGCGATCGTTTCGACTTCGGCAAAATTCTACCAAATATTGGCAGTAAAGTCAAGAGAACGATCGAGAAACTACAAAACTTGACAAGTAGGTATATACTAACTGTGGATGATGTTTGTCTGCATCGGCTGCTGCGGACGAGCTTCAGAAGCATGACCGGTATCAAAACTGGCGAATCCTGTTACGCAAGGTCAAAAATCTTGGGGGTACCGACACTGTCCTCTCCAGTCGGCACCCCTTTTTTCATTCTGGTTCCGAACGATCTCCGATGGAGCGCGGTTGATCCGTGCTTCATAGTCATTTTCTGGTGTTGATCTGTCCCGTAACCGGCGTTTTGTAGCCAGTTATATTGAGGATGGAACTGGTGATAAACGCTCATCAATTGATCGCGATAAACTTTGGCGACTATTGAGGCTGCGGCCACCGGATAGAACAACGAATCGCCCTTAATTGCACTGATGAACCGAGTGACACCCCAGGGGTGTATGTGGTCGGTTAGGAGGAGGTCGAAATCGAGGTCGGCTAAAGCGCGCTGATAGGCCAATCTTTGGGCGGCGGACAGACCAAGCTGGTCGATCTCGTCGTTGCTAGCCGAACCGAAAGCGATTTGGAGCGCCGAGCGTCTAATCTGATAGACTAATGATTCTCGTTGCGAAGCAGTGAGTAATTTGGAGTCATTTATACCAGGAATCGGCCGGTAAATCTCCACCGCCGCGACGACTAATGGCCCAGCCAAAGCTCCTCGCCCGACTTCGTCGACGCCGATAATTTTCTCGTAGCCAAGAGATTGGAGGTCTTTAACGAACTGATGCCTTGGCGGTCGTCGCGACGGGTTTTTTGACGACAAGGCTCGGCGAATCGTTTCGCTTGAGGAATTGGCCGGTAATCGATTTGGCATTACTACTAATATCCTCCGGTGTACCTTCGGCGACAAGCTCGCCGCCACGGTCGCCTCCATCTGGACCCAAATCAATCACCCAGTCGGCGCAACGGACGACATCAAGATTATGTTCAATTAAAATAACGGTATTGCCCTTATCAACTAATTGATAAAGGACGGTCAGCAAGCGCTGAATATCCTCAAAGTGCAAGCCGGTAGTCGGCTCATCAAGAATATAAAGGGTCTTACCAGTTTCGCGCTTAGCCAATTCGGTAGCCAGTTTGATTCGCTGGGCTTCGCCACCCGATAGGGTAGTGGCTGGCTGACCGAGCCGCATATAGCCTAAACCAACAGCTTGGAGTACCTCCAGCTTGTCTGTTACGTCGGCAGTACCCTTAAAGAAGTCCAGGGCTTCGGCGACAGTCATTTGCAAGACATCGCTGATGTCTTTTTCTTGATATTTAATTTCGAGCGTTTCTGGGTTGAAGCGCTTGCCTCGGCACTCAACGCAGGGTACATAAACGTCAGGCAAGAAGTTCATTTCAATTCTCATCTGACCGTCACCGCGACAGTTTTCGCACCGACCACCCCGAAGATTGAAGCTAAATCTCGACGCTTCGTAACCTCGTTCGGCCGCCTCGCTGGTAAGGGCGAATAATTCTCGGATCGGCCCCAAAGTGCCGGTATAGGTGGCTGGGTTTGAACGGGGAGTACGGCCGATAGCTGATTGATTAACATTAATGATGTTGTCAATTTGGTCTAGGCCGGTAATGCCGCCGTGCGGCGCCGGATCGGCCTGGTTACCGTGAAAGTGTTTTTCAAGAGCTACGGCCAAAGTGTCGCTGATTAGGGTTGATTTGCCCGAACCGGAAACGCCGGTGACGCAGATTAATCGATTGAGTGGGATTTTTACCGATACATTTTTAAGATTATTACCAGTTGCGTTCTTTATCTCTAGGTAAACGGCTTCGTGCTCGTGACGATGACTGGGCAAGCTGATTTTCTTGGAATTGGACAAGTAAGCACCGGTTAAAGATTTCTGGTCGTCCATAATTTGTTTCGGCGTGCCTTCAGAGATGATTTCGCCACCGAGCTCGCCCGCTCCTGGGCCCATATCGATAATATGATCAGCAATCAGCATTGTGTCTTTGTCGTGCTCAACCACAATGACGGTGTTGCCGCGCTCCTTTAGCTCTCTAATGGTTTGGAGTAATTTCTGGTGATCACGAGCATGCAAACCGATTGATGGCTCATCAAGAATATAGATTACACCAGTTAAACCCGATCCAAGCTGGGTAGCCAAACGAACGCGTTGGGCCTCGCCTCCAGCCAGTGTGGAGGTGGTGCGGTTTAGGGTGACGTAACCCAAACCAACTTCGAGTAAGTAGGCGAGACGCTGGGCAACCTCCTTAATAATAGGAGCGGCGATTTTTGCCTGACCGTTATGGCCAAAAACAGTTTTCAGCTCTTCAAAGTATTGAGCGGCTTGCTCGATGCTCAAGCTAGTGACATCGATGATGTTTTTGTCTTTAATTTTAATTGACAGAACCTCGACACGCAGTCGTTGACCGTGACACGACTGGCAAATTTTCTCAACCATATACTTTTCAATTTCGTTCTTGAGATAATCGGAATCGGTTTCACGATAACGACGTTCGAGATTGGGTAAAACACCTTCGAACAACTCGGAGTCGTTAGTGTTCGATACTTCTTGGGGTGAGTCAGGCTCTACTATCTCGATGTCTGGATCTGTCTGCTCACCAAGTTTACCCGTGGGGGTGCTGTTATCAGTTGAGAGGTGAGCCCGTTGAATTGTTGAGGGGTTGTTATTAGAGCCCGGTTCGCCAAACTGAATTATGTTCATAATAGCTTCCGGTAACTCGCCAACGGGGGTATCTAAGCTGAAATGATATTTACTCGATAGAGTGTTGAGAGTTTTTTGGTACCAATTGGAGTGGCTAGTCGTTCGACTCCAAGGTCGAATTGCTCCTTCAGCTAAAGTTAGACGAGGGTTGGGTATGACTAGGTCTTTCTCGGCTACCATCTGGAGACCCAGGCCCTGGCAAATTTGGCAGGCGCCCTCGGGATTATTGAAGGAAAAAAGCCGTGGCTCGATGTCGGGGAACTGCCAGCCGCACTGGCTACAGGCGTAGCGTTGAGAGTAAAATTGTTCCTTGCTGTTATCGGGTGCGCTGACAACGAGCATACCGCTACCAAGCTTAAGAGCTCTCTCAACCTGTTTCAATAGATCAATATAGGCGATCGACTCTGACTGTTCGTTAGACACCGGAAAATCAATATTGCCAACCAGCAGCTCGATTGTATGACGCTTATTCTTATCAGTTGTTAGGCTTAAGGCCTCGTCAATATCCATCTCGACTCTGTCAAACCGAACTCTGACAATTCCGTATTTTCGAGCTTGTTTTAAATGATACTTATGTTCGCCTTTGCGACCCTGAACGGCGAGAGCAAAAACTTTGGCTTTCAAAGTGTCCTTGTCCGTGAATCCCCGCAAAATTAGACGAGTGATAGACTCGATTGTCTGTGGCTTAATGACGATGCCACATTTGGGGCAAAACGGTGTACCGGCTCGAGAAAAAAGTAAGCGTAGAAAATCATATATTTCGGTGGCCGTGGCGACGGTTGAACGGGGATTACGAGAGGCTGTCTTCTGGTCGATGGCGATGGCCGGCGACAAGCCCTCGATGTAATCAAAATCCGGTCGCTCGATATCGCTCAAGAATTGACTGACATAGGATGACAAGCTTTCAACATAACGACGCTGACCTTCGGCAAAAATTGTATCAAAGGCCAAGCTGGATTTACCCGAACCCGACAGACCGGTAATGATCGTTATTTTGTTTTTCGGGATAGTGACATTGAGATTTTTGAGGTTATGTGTGCGCGCCCCAACGATCTGAATGTTTTCTAAGCTGTCTCTGGTTAAATTTTGTTTTGACATAATAATGCGTGCTGTCGGCAATTGTACAGCACAAATGGGCGATAATGCAAGAGCCGGGGCTCAAGCGGAAAGGCTGAAGTCTAAAGGCCCAAGTCTAAAGGCCCAAGTCTAAACTAAGAATCAAGTTTTAAGTTTCAAGTGATTTAGAACTTACTGCTTCAGAATACTTGGAACTTATTACTTACTACTTACTTCAGACTTTAGACTTCAGCCTTTAGACTTATCCCAGGGCTTGCATTTAGGTGAAATTTGTCTAATAACAAAGTTAGGCAAGCAAAACTGAATTATAAAGGAGGTGTAAGTTGAAAGGAGCAATGGAGACAAACGGACCAGGTACAATTGTCGGAGTGAACGTGTCGCTATCGGGTACGCTCAAAGATCAGAATGACATTTCGGTTTTTGGAATGATTGAGGGTGAGGTCATTTCAGAAAAAGCGGTCATAATCGGCCAGTCAGCTCAAGTTAAGGGTCCGGTTAAAGGTGAGCTGGTAACTATTGCGGGTGTGGTTCGTGGTTCGATTACAGCTCACGAGAAGTTGGAACTTCTTGAAACCGGTAAGGTTTTTGGCAGTATCTCAACTAAAAACCTGGTGATTCATTCGGGAGCCGTCTTAATTGGTAAGAGTGAAATGCCGGCCGGTGATGAAACTGAAGTGGGGGAATCGATTCCCGAAGATCAATCGGACAGCACTAACGAAGAATCACCTGAATTGACACCAGACGAAGAGTAGTAAATGTACTACTACATCCTGGAACCGCCCTCAAGTCGAGCGGTTCGTCAAACCTATCAGCGCCTTCGGGATCTATTAACCAATCTTGGTATTGCTGGCGAGATGGTCGCCGCTAGCCCGGCTCGAACACCCGAGGAACTGTCGATAATGGGTTTGGAAAAGGGTTACAGCACAATTGTGGCAGTCGGTGGGGACGCTTTTGTCGGTCGGATTGCCCAATCCATTATCGGTCAGTCGGTTTTAGGGGTAATTCCGGTCGGGGAAGCGGTTCAGATTTCCCAAATCATTGGCACAGACAATATGCGCTCTGCCGCCGAATTTTTGAAGTTTCGACGATTAAGCACCTTTAATACCGTACTAACTGATAGTGAAGCGACTATTTTCCTCGATTCGGTAATTGAACCGACTAAATTAGCGAAAGTAAATTTTGTGATTGACGGTAAGCTACGGGGTTACGCCTATTTTAATAAACTTACCATCACTCGTAATTTAGAGATCAAGATTGAGAGTAGCCACCACATCGAGGCTAAAAAAATTCTCGGCCTTTTCTCGGTTGGAGGAAGAGTGATAGGGTCAGAAAGCGTCTTCCGTGGCAAGAATGTTCGACTAGTGACCGAGCCGGATTTGCCGGTTACCGTTTCAAGAGTGCCAATCACTAAGACCCCGATCCAGCTTCAGCTAACCCAAAACTCCTTGAAAGTAATCACTCGACGTGGTAGTATTTTGTAGATCAATGAAAATGTTCCACACCCCGTTAGCGGATGCAGTACTTTAGCCGACTCGTTGCGGTTGTTTTGAAACGGAGCTAAAGATCGAACGAAAGCTACTCGTTAACGAAGGGATTGTCGCCAGCCAGGTTTATCTGATTATGCCTGACGGCCGATCAGCTGGAAAAGTTTCAAGCGATCAAGCCAAGTACCTTGCCAGTCAGTACGAACTCGATTTAGTGTTGATTAATGTCAATGCCAATCCGCCGATTGCCAAAATTCTCGACTATAACAAGTTTCGCTATCAACAAGAGAAGCAAGCTCGGGGTGGCAAGAAAATTGGTCAGCTCAAAGAGGTGCGATTAAGTTATCGAATTGACCCCC
>CAYHNZ010000016.1:0-20401 GCA_964358205.1 uncultured Candidatus Saccharibacteria bacterium
GAGTTTGGTAGCCGTGACGGACCACTCGTTCCAAAATTTGGCCGTTCAGACCAAAGTCGTTAAACGAGTGGGTTGGCTCGTACGGTAATTCAATCGGCAGGTCGGCCGATTTGTTGATATATCGCTCTGGGTTAACGAAGCTAGAGCCCGAATTGGGACTCCGACGGCCAGGGCGAGATGAGCGAGTGTTCCCCAAAGAGGGACGCCTCGAAGTTCTGGTATTGTTGTACATTTTCTAAAAACAGCCTTTCTACTGTTGGTTCGACCAAATGTGTTGGTCGATGGCTCCCAGACAGTAGTGCCGTTATTTAGTAGCTTGTAGGCAACAATGTCGAGCCGCTTGTCGGTGAGAGCTAGAAGCGGAGCGACTATCCGAAAGCAATAATATTGCTTTACTTACTTCGTGCGACTAGCAGAGTACTTGTAAAGTCTTAATATCATAGCAATAAAAATTGTCGATGTCCACCCCTAGAACGGTTTTCTGGTAACCTTTATAGTATGGGTGAGGCAAAACTAAAACATCGGGTCGTCATTGTCGGCGGCGGGTTTGGTGGTATTCGAGCGGCTCAACAACTAGCCAAACACCGCGACGAGTTCGACATCACCCTAATCTCTGATCGGCCCCACTTTGAGTACCATGCCGCTTTATATCGAGTGGTAACCGGTCGCTCGCCGCTCGAAGTTTGCATTCCTTTATCAACTATTTTTAGTCATTCGGCAGTTAAGGTTGTTGAAGACACAGCCAAAACCGTCTACCCCAAAACTAAACAGCTGATCGGTGAAAGCGGCTCGAACTACGCTTACGACTCTTTGATTTTAGCCCTTGGCAGCCAGACGGCTTACTTTGACGTGCAAGGGTTAAGAGAACGCTCGTTCGCCCTAGGCTCGATCACCGACGCCCTGCGTATGAAACGCCATCTCCACGAGATTTTTGACGAGACAGCGCGCCAACTAAAAGACGGGCAAAAAAAGGCGATTCATCTGGTGGTTGTTGGTGGAGGCACGACTGGCGTTGAGCTGTCAGGCGAGTTAGCCATCTACGCTCGAGTGCTGGCTAAAAAACACCGCCTTAGCCCGAACATTGTCACTATCGACCTGTTTGAAGCCACCGATCGCCTTCTAGCCAGGAGCCCGGAAAAGGTTTCGCAGTTAGCTTACCAACGACTCCATCGTCTCGGCGTCAATATCTTTTTGGACACGCCGATTACGGAGCGTCAAGTCGAAACGGTTTACTTAAAAGATGTGGAAATCAGAACTAAAACCCTCATCTGGACGGCCGGAGTTAGACCGAACCAACTTTACTCGACCATCAAGGGATTGGCCCTAAATAAATATGGGCGGGTTTTAGTCGACCCATCGATGCAAGCCAGAGGCACTCGCGATCTTTATGTTATTGGCGACGCCGCCGCTAGCGCTTATAGCGGTATGGCTCAAACCGCTGTTGACGACGGCGCTTTTGTGGCTGGGGGACTACACAGAAAACTGCACGGCCGACCACCTATCGGCTATACCAAAAGGGGTACTCCGTTTGGTAAGTCGTGCGGTTATACTGCCGACTATCGACCCCATCAACCGATCGCCGCTATCCCGATCGGGCCGGGTTGGGCAATGGTGCTAATCGGCAATCGGATTGTCACCGGATGGATTGGCTGGATATTGCGAAAGTTAGCTGATCTGAAATTTTTCCTGTCAATTCTACCGGTACGTTCAGCGCTGGTCGCCTTTACCGATGGTTATCGCTTGAGCGAAAGCTGTCCAGTCTGTTCAAAATCAGATCAATCGCACCATGGGGCGTGATCAACTAAATTTAAAGAGTGGTCTTAAGAATTAAAAAGGAGGGAATATGAAAATGTGTACATCTTCGATTTCCAGACTGGGGTCTGTAAAATGAACAGTAAGATTTGGGCGTTGGTACGGATTGCGTTAGGGCTAATTTTTCTTTGGGCGTTTTTCGATAAAGTCTTTGGCTTAGGTTTTGCGACCAAAGCCAGTCTGTCTTGGCTCTCTGGTGGTTCGCCAACGACTGGTTTTCTGTCTCACGCGTCGGGGCCGTTTGGATCTTATTTCCAGAGCTTAGCTGGCTCACCAATCATTGACTGGCTATTTATGCTGTCGCTACTCGGTTTGGGCGTGGCGCTAATTTTTGGCATCGGCCTAAAGCTGGCTGGTTGGGGTGGGGCGGTATTGATGATATTAATGTGGGCCGCTCTTCTGCCGGTTGAAAATCATCTTTTCATCGACGAACACATTATCTACGCCCTTGTCCTAATCGGATTTGCGACGAGTGATGTTGGCTCATCGTGGAGTATGAGAGCCTGGTGGAAAAACACTGGCCCAGTCATGCGCCATCCATTCTTGGGCTGAAACTTACAAGGCTGAAGTCTGAAGGCTAAAGTCTAAAGTAAGTCAAAAGTGACAATTTTCAAGTGGGAACACCTGAGACTTATTACTTGAAACTTAAATGAGACTTGAGACTTGCCACTTTAGACTTTAACTGTCACTACCTGACCCTTGACAGCTTCTTAACGTCTGATAAACTGGGAATCGTCCGACTGTAAAGGAGGCTCCATATCCCTCTTGTTAGACAAAATACGAAAAAACATACGATTTATAACCGAGTTTGTTCGTCGCTACGCTTCCCAAGTCACGAGTTTTGTCCTAACTCTCGTAAGTGGCCTTTTTTCGGTTGTTAAATCCCTTAAACTCGGCAAACGCCTACCTAAACGACCGGTACGATTTATTAAAAAGTACTCCGCCCAGATTAGTTTTGGGGTAGTTTTGGCTGTTTTTCTGACTGTTTCGGTCGGTGAGGGCCAGGCCTATCAGGTTGGTGAGGCCGATTTTTCGGACTTGAGCGATCTATCTGGTGAAGGGTTCTTGGGCAAACCGCAAATATTGGGTACAGAAACAATTTTAACCGGCGAAACTCAACAGGTAGCGGTAATTAACTACACTGTCGAAAAAGGTGACAGCGTCTCGACGATCGCCGCTCGTTACAATCTAAGCGTCGGCTCGCTCCTGGATGCCAATGGTATCAAGCCTATTGATGCCGAGAAAATAAAAATCGGTAGCCAGCTGGTTGTTCCCGCCGAGGATACTAATTCGTCTCTAGCGTGGTTAAGTGAAATCAACGCCGAAAAAGCCCGCCAGCAAAAACTAGCCGAAGCCGCCCGCCAAAAACAGCTCGCCCAACAAGCCCGTAACCGCATTGCCTCCAACAGCCGAACAACCACTTCGTCAGGTTCCAGCAATTCTGTCGCCATTGGGACGATGCGCGGTAGCTATAACGGTGGCCTGCCAGGTTGGTGTACTTGGTATGCTCACTATAAACGCCCTGATTTACTGGCTTCCGGTAACGCTCGGGATTATTTGCGGACCGCTCGAGCAGCTGGCATGGCGACCGGATCGGTTGCCAGACCAGGAGCAATCTTTGTTAGTGGCGAAAGTGGTTGGGGACACGCCGGTTACGTTGAAAGTGTTCGCGGTGGCGAGATGACCATTTCCGAGATGAACTATGTCGGTCGCTACGTTGTGAGCCGCCGAACCGTTTCCACATCAATTGCTTGGGGCTTCATTTATTAAGGGCCCTTTGGTCGAGATATCTTTTTAATATACGATAGAGGTAATGAGACGAGGATATTTAAGAAATTTTATTTTTGGCGCCGAGGATAGCTTGGTCTCAACGGTTGGATTACTTTCCGGCGTATCCTTTGCTGGCCTGACCAGTCGCGAAGTAATTTTGAGCGGCGTGATTCTGATTCTAGTCGAGTCGATTTCGATGGGGGCGGGAGTGTATCTGTCGGAAGATTCGGCCAATCAGCTACCACAGGAGGGCGAGCGGGACAATACGATTGCTGACGCAGGAATAATGCTGGTCTCGTACTTACTGATCGGCCTGATCCCGCTTCTGCCTTATGTCTTCTCCGCCAACACAATTACCGGTTTCTATTGGTCGGTCGGCTTATCATTGGTCGCCCTGTTTTGCCTGGGCTTGTTTAAGGGCTATGTCGTTGGCAAACATCCAATTTACAGCGCCCTGAAAGTATTTATTGTCGGTAGTGCTGTCACCGCCATCGCCGTTGCCGTCGGTCTACTAATCCGATAGCTCGTTACACCTATCAGGTAAAGGACAGGCCTCTACCTGTGCACTGCGAACCTGAAGGCCTGTCCTTCAGGTTGGGATGTATACCTATTTTGCTGGTGGTGCCCCCGGCAGGATTCGAACCTGCGACCTAACGGGTAGAAACCGTTCGCTCTAATCCACTGAGCTACGAGGGCGAGGCTTACACTAATGTAAGCAGATTATTACTAGCCGAGCACTAGTAGCTCAGGGGACGAGACGCTAGGCGACATCCACTGAGCTACGAGGGCGAAAAAAGCTACTAGCAACTGGCAGGCTGGCTTCTAGCTAACTACCAATGCAAATTACCGTGACGCTATTCTACTTCATTCTAGCTTGAAAATACAGGGTTTGTCAGGTAGTTTTAACTCATGATTACTCGCAACGAGGCCTACAAACTCCTGACCGACAATGTCGAAAACAAGAATCTTGTTCGTCATTGCTTGGCCGTTGAAGCATCGATGCGTTCGTTGGCCAACTATTTCAACGCCAATGAAGAGGCCTGGGGAATTGCCGGTCTGCTTCACGACGCCGACTGGGAAATCACTAAGGATACTCCCGAACAGCACACTTTGGTGTTAGCTGATTGGCTGGAGGATTGGGATTTGGGCGATGAAGGGATTAAAGAAGCTATTCTGGCCCACAATCATTTTCATAACGGTCACGAACCGCCCCAAACTCAATTTGAATGGGCGTTATATTGCGCTGACGAGCTAACCGGGCTAATTGTCGCCTGTGCGTTAGTTCAACCAAACAAGAATATCGATACGGTTACCGTCAATTCTGTAATGCGTAAATTTCCCGAAGGTGCTTTTGCCGCCGGTGTCGATCGCTCTAAAATCCAGAATTGCGAAGCTGAATTGAATATAGATTTAGAAAGTTTTATCGAAATCGTTTTGAAAGCGATGCAAGATATCGCTGAAGAATTAGGGTTATAAAGATAGAGAGATTTCCTACTTCCCACTTTACGCAAAATCCCCGCCAGATAGCGAGGATTCTACTTAGTGGAGCTGCCGAGAATCGAACTCGGGTCCGAAAACAAACGAACCAAATCTTCTACAAGCTTAGCCAACTTAATTTTCTTAGATCGAAGAGCTTGAAGTAGGCGAAATACTCTCCGACAGCATCATCTTAATCTCGTGAAAGGGCCGATGAAAACCCAAGCGCTACCCTACGATTATGACGCGATGCACTTCAGTAGAGATCAAGTACAGTCACGGTATTCGAGTTTAGGCGAATACTGGTTGAGCGACGAAGCTACCAAACGCGTTTGCTACAGTAGCTTTGACTTTGCTCATAACGTTTGCACGTATTTTTTTGTACTCTAAGGCAGGTACTCTCCGCTTGCAAATTTGGTTGTTAAAGTTCCCGTCGAAGCCATGTCAGCCCCATGCGAATACAGTAGCATTATATGAGACAAAAGTCAACTAGCGATCGATCTCTTTCTTATCGATTGCAATGGGATTAAAAAGAGCCGAAATTTGGTCAAAAACTGTGTGCGTGGCTGGTTTGTTGTCACGACTGTAGTTACAAGTAAAGACATCCAGGGTGACAAAATGCTCCTCCGGCCAAGTGTGAATGGAGACATGTGATTCGCACAATGCGACCACACCAGTAAATCCCCCTCCATCAAAGGGGTAATAGTAGTTCCCAACTTCTGTCAGACCAGCTCCAGCGATAATTCGCGAGATTTCTTTTCTATAGAAATCTAGATCGCGATGAACATAATCTACCTCCAGCGTTAGTGTCCCCAAGATGTGCAAACCTTCAACTTTTTTCATCAGTCAAGAGAATATGGTACAGATTTTGTTGTATGGCGTCAACCAACTTGTTGCCAATTACCTGGCTACTAGCTAGTATGTTCTCGATGCTCAAACTTAAAAATGCTCGCAAGAGATTTACCGCCGGAGAAGTCGTTAACGCCTTGGACGGGGTATCGCTCAAGATTACCAGAGGCGAGTTTGTTGGTATCATCGGCCCGAGCGGCTGCGGCAAGTCGACTCTGCTCTACACCCTTGGCCTACTTGATTCGACCGACGAGGGCGAATATTTTATCGACGGCACACGCGTGGACAAGTTTTCCAGCCGCCAAAGAGCCGCCTTGCGAAATAAAAAATTTGGTTTTGTCTTTCAGTCCTTCAACTTAATCAGTCGGACGACATCGTTTGATAATGTTTTGTTACCACTACTATATGGCCAGACACGAGGCGCCGCCGCCAAGGTCCAGCACGCCCTCGAACAAGTTGGCGTTTGGAACAAGCGTCGCAACTGGCCTAATCAAATGAGCGGCGGCCAACAACAACGCGTCGCGATCGCCCGAGCCCTCGTGACCGAGCCGGAGATAATCTTGGCTGATGAACCGACCGGAAACTTAGACACTAAAACTGGCAGCGAAATTATGGATTTATTCAAAAGTATTAATGCTAAAGGCACGACCGTCGTCATGGTCACCCACAACCCCGACTTACTCGAATACGCCACCCGAATTATCGCAATGCGCGACGGTAAAATAGTGAGCGACAATCAAGTAAAATGAATATTCTCGAAAACTTCAGAACCGCCTTGAAATCTCTTTGGAATAATCGCCTGCGCAGTTTCCTGACCTTGCTCGGAATCGTCATTGGGGTTTACGCCGTCGTGACCCTGCTCTCAATGGCACAAGGGATTCAGAAGCAGATTGCCGATCAAGTTGAGGGGCTCGGCCCAAGAACAATCCTGATTTTGCCCGGGGCATCAGACAACGGTTCGTTCAACGTTGCCGCCCAATTAGCTCCGTCAACAATCCGCCTAGGTGACGTGACGCTCCTGAAGGAGCAGGCGGATCTAACCGATCCAACAAGTATTGACTACGCCATTGTGCTGGGGGGGATACTCCAAAATGGTTCAACAAGAGTCTCGGCCTTGCCGATGGGCGCCACCCTCGGCGTTGCCACCAATTTAGGTTACAAAACCATTAACACCGGCCGGGAGATGACCAGCGCCGATCTCGTCGCCAAAGCCAAGGTGATGTTTATTAATCAATCGGCCGCCGATAAACTTGGGGTCAAAGTGGGTGACAACTTAACGCTTGGTAAAAACACCTTCACGGTTGAGGGTATCTACGCCAATCCGGACACCGCCGGTTTGAGTCCGGCCGACTCGCAGAATGCCGTCTTAATCCCGGCCACGGTCGCCCAAGATATCAGCGGGTCAGACCTAGTTAACCGTGTCATCGTCAAAGCCAAAGACGTCAATGGCGTTGATGCGGCCAAAAACCAAATAACCAAATTGCTCACCGATAAACATGGGGCGACCGACTTTACTGTCCTATTGTCCAGCGACATACTGAAATCAGTGACAAAGATCACCGACCTGCTCAAATATGCCGTCGTCGGCATTGCGGCTATTTCCCTGCTGGTCGGCGGTATCGGTATTTCCAACATTATGCTGGTAACTGTGGCCGAGCGAACTCGTGAGATCGGTATTCGTAAAGCCGTTGGCGCCACCGAAGGAGCAATTCTGACTCAATTCTTAATTGAATCGGTTCTATTAACCATCATCGGAGCGCTGATCGGTATCGGCTTAGCCGCATTGACATCGTATCTAGCGGCCAAATTCTCTCCACTCGAACCAGCCATAACTAGCTCGACCATTATGATGGCCGTTGGTATGGGCGTTATCGCCGGCGTCATCTTCGGCCTCTTGCCTGCCATTCGCGCCGCTCGGAAAAACCCGGTTCAGGCCCTCAAGTACGAGTAGCCCCCCAAAAAAAACAACCCCACCTCCACCTGCCAGGTGGAATATAGTATATGATTATTAAATGGTGACGGTTAGGAAAGATGCTATCGTAACCGGTGGTGTATACCACATCTTCACGCGAAGTATCGCTGGCTTTGAAATTTTTCGTTCGTCAATCATTTTCGAGAGGTTTATTGACACCCTCCAGTATTACAACCAAGTCTCTCCAAGTATTAAGCTCTCACATTTTCTAGACTTATCAGCCGATGCAAAGAGAAGGCAAGTCGAAACGCGTCATCACGACCCTTTGGTGCAAATGCTTTGCTATTGTCTAATGCCTACTCATCCTCATCTGATCCTGAAGCAGTTGAAAGACTGTGGAATTTCTATCTTTATGAGTAATACACTCAATAGCTTTACTAGATATTTTAATATCTCCCACCAAAGAAAAGGACCGCTCTGGGAGTCTGAATTCAAAAATGTCATCGTTGATACTGACGAGCAGCTACTGCACTTATCTCGTTACATACATTTAAATCCAGTATCGGCCGGTTTGGTGACCTCACCTCGAGATTGGAAGTATTCATCGTTTGGACAATACATTTCTGATCCAGCCGCAGAACTAAATTGTAATTTGAAAGGAGTGCTTGACATTAACCCTTCCGATTATGCCAAGTTTGTTAACGGTCGAGCCGCCTACCAACGAAGCCTGTCGCTTATAAAAAGTTTACTGATCGAAAACTACTCCGGCTAACCCACCTCCACCTGGCAGGTGGAGGTGGGTCTTATATGTTGACTCGGTGTAAAGTTTCCTTTACATTATGGGTAAATGTCAGCTGAATTAAGATTGCTTTTAAGAGACTTACGCCTGGCGCAAGAGTTAAGCCAAGACGAGTTGGCTCGTCAATTGGGTATTTCTCGTCAATCGATAATTTCGCTCGAACAAGGTGCCTACCTCCCTAGCTTCCCTCTTTTGATCAATATGATTCAGTTCTTTAACTGCGATCTTGAGGAGCTGGTCGAGGGACTAAGAGCTGATATAGAACAGCTCCCGTCCGAAGTTAATTCTACCCAGAAATTCTTAGGTCGAGCCGAGTGGCAGGAAAGCGTTGGCTCGCCAACGGGTGCAATCAATATTCGCGAAACCGAAACAAACTACGAAATCATAGTTCAGGCACCGGGCTTCAAAGAGAACAAGCTCAACCTTGAATTTTCGGGCGACACTCTGACCATCTCCGGCGAGATTCCAGCCGTAAGAGAAGAATTACCGAAAGTATATATTCGCCACGAATGGGAAGCCAGCTCATTTTCTCGCTCGATTCGCTTTGCTTCGCCGATTGACGAATCGGAGGTCGAGGCGAAATTAGCTGACGGCACACTGACTATTCACGTCCCGAAAATGCCGCCGGCTAAACAAAAAGTAACCAAAATTGAAGTTAAGAAATAGTTGCTACCGAATTCAGCAAGGAAATCGAGGTTAATGTGGCTTCTTTTCTTTTAAAAAAGCTTTAGCTGGCAAGATAAAGCCAGGGGATGACTGAGAGTAAGATACCTAAAACCGCCAGTAAACGCTCTGACTTATGTTCAGCTCTTAATAATCCGACGAGTCCAAATAAAAGCGCTGTGAGATCTAAAACGAATATACCGATTGCTAAGAAGATTATTGGCCAAATTACTAGGCCGGAATCACCATCACCCATACCGAGCCATAACTTTCCAAAGAATATTACTAATATCGCGATGATAGACAGGCACAGCGAAGCTGTAACCGCAGATTTTCTAAACATCAATTAGTTTACAGTAATGGTGGTGATCACATCGCCGACGGCAATCTTATGGACAACGTCAAGTCCGGCAGTAACCTTGCCGAAGATAGAATAGTTTTTCGGCAGAGTTTCGTTATTAGCCAACATTATGAAGAATTGAGAGCCGTTGGTGTTGGGCCCGGCATTGGCCATCGCCAGAACACCTTCTAGATACCCGGTTTTGTAGCTGACGGTGTTGGGATTGAGCTCGTCTTCAAACTTAGCGCCATAAATTGACGTACCGCCACTACCATTGCCGCTCGGATCACCGCCCTGGATGACAAAACCCGGTACAACACGATGAAAAGTTAGATTATCGTAATAACCGTTTTGGGCGAGAGTCGCAAAATTCATCACTGTTTTTGGGGCATCGTTCGGGTAAAGCTCGAGAGTAATATCACCCTTGCTAGTTTTAATTACGGCTGATGTAGCACTTATTTTTTCAAATGCTGTTGGGTCTGTACTCATGGTTTTTGTCTCCTTTGTAGGGCTAGTTGTATTAGACACTGTGCTTGTTGTTTTATTTTGTGGGACAAGAGAAAAAATCCCGATAATAATGGCTACGAAAACTGCTAAGTAAGTAATATTTTTCATATTGTGCGCGCACCTGGATTCGAACCAGGGAAACCTCTCCCACGTCAAGGGAGCGCTCTGACCAGGCTGAGCTATGCGCGCAAAGTGTTAAGAAGTGCGGCTAGAAGACTTAACTCGACTACGCGCGCATTGTTGCTATTTTCTCACAGAAGAGCCTGCTAATCCAGACGAGTTTACGTTGTATTGCCACCCGTCCATACGAAACAATGCAGACACCATGATAGTCCGAATAAGTCGGTCTGCCGACTGTTCGCTTGTCAACAGAAGTCGCCATAAAATTCTCGTGAGGCACTTCTAGAGTTTCTACCCAATACTTCTTTGTGTCAGTTATGTTTTGATCTGCGCGTAGATGTAGGTAGTATCTGGCCTGGCTGGGAGTTAACCCATAAAGCTTTTTCATACAAGAGATAAAGAATTTAAGAATTACAGGATCAGAGCTACCAAGTGAAGTATCGTAAGACTTCTTACTGCCCTCGCCCAAGTAAAGAAACGCCAGTGCCAGCTCTAAAGTAGGGTTATTATTGATATCGAGCTCATGTGTTACATTCTCGGCCTCCAACCGCGCTTCTTCAATACGACTCGCTCTCTGCTCATTGTGCCAACGGATTGCGTTGCCACGAGACTCATTGATAGCCCTCAACCAGTTCTTTCTTATAGCAGCTTTTTGCCGATCCGTTAATTTGATGCCAATAAACCAATAGCTTAGAGTTGACTTAGGAATCCCTAAATCCTTCTCAATCCTGCCGAGTGGAGCACCCCTTTTTCGCATTTTTAATGCAGTGTCTTTTAGATGTAGCCATTTAGATTTCCTCACAGTATCCTCACTGTGCTCTAGAGTACGGAAACCGTCAACTGCTAATCTTTGCTGCGTTGGGAAGGTGAGAGCTGATGCTTGGCGATAGCCACTTCTTCGTTAATACGCTTCAAGAGATCGGTCTGCTCTTTAACTCGAATGCGCGGCAGTTCAAACAAGCTGCTTTTTTCGGTTGCCACTCCTAGATTTGTCGTCACGGCGGCTTTGATTCCAAGACCGGAAACAATATCGAGGGTAACGGGATTGTATTTGCCGGACGGGTAGGCAAAGACAGCGGCGCGGTTGCGCAGACTGGTAAATACTTCAACGACGGCTTTCTCGTAACTGGCGTTGGCCAGGTTGAGATGAGTGATGGTGTGGCCGCCGACTTCCATGCCGGCATCTTCCAGTGCTTCGATTTGGCTCGAATTCATATAACGATCGTTGCCAACAAAACCCGAAACGATAAAGAAAGTGGCAGTAGCCCTATACTTTTCCAAAATCGGCAGGGCGTTGAAATAATGGTCGTCGTAACCGTCATCAAAAGTGAGGATGATTGATTTCGGCTTGATTTTACCTGCCGCAAAATCCTGGAGAGAGATAGTTTCATAGCCGGCCATTTGGAGCGTTTTGAGTTGAAGATCGAGCTTATCGGGAGAAACGGAGAGCTGAATGCCGAGCGGGTCTTCGGCGTTTTGGTAGTCGCGAATGTAATGGTACATCAAAATCGGTACATAGATTGTGGGTTGGACGACCGGGAGCGTTGACTCATTCTGTCCGAACGGCTCCGAAACTGGGTCACTTCTCTTCGATTCGACTAATGGCTTAGCCGAAGAAGCCTGTATCCCGTGGTAAAGCGCTACCCAAACCAAGCCACCACCGATGAGCATCATTCCAGCCACTAGATAGAGAAACGCACCCTTCATTATGACTATCATACCCCGAATCGTTGTTTGAAGGCGTTTTTCGAGGTAAAATGTCCTCATTGCTCCCATCGTCTAGAGGCCTAGGACGTCGGCTTTTCATGCCGAAGATCACCGGTTCGAATCCGGTTGGGAGCGCTGAACGAGACGTTATTTTCCTGGAGAGCCAAAATAGCCTGGTAAAATGGGCTGATTTTGGTGTTCGAATAGCCTGGATAGCCCCACGACATTCCAGAGGGAAATATCGAACACACTAGTACCCGCTTCTGTTCTAGGCCTTCCGAATCAAACGTCTTAGCCAAATCCACCAGTTTATCTTCGATGAACTTCACAATCGCCTGGAGATTATATTTCTCAATAATTGAATCGGTTTTAGTTATCTGGATTACTCTAACTTTCTCTTCTAGAAATTTATTTTGCTCCTTGAAGACTTCGTCCGAGTAAACCCCCTCCAGGTTCTTCTGTATGAGGCTTTGTCGTAATGAGTAGAGCTTTTTCAGATCCTCATCCGCTAGCTCCCGCTTCTTTTGTAGCGATTTCGTTCGTTCGTAGTAAGTCCGTCTCAAATAGGCGTTAAAGAGTTTAGTTGTCTCTGGTAGCAAACTAACGCCTCTGAGCTTTTTTAAGGCCTCACCGTGGACTGTTTCCAAGGGAATCGAGATACCATCTCCGCAACGAGTGCGACAGAAATAATAAGCGTACTTTTTATTCTTGCCCTTACTCCAAGCAGCCGTAAACGAACAGCCACACCGACCGCACTTCACCAGTCTTCTTAAGGGAAACTCCACGTTGTCGGGGTTTCTTCTGGCTAAAGCAACTGTGACGTTTCGATTCCGCCCATCGATGATTCCCTGAACTTTGTAGTACAGCTCCTCGGTGATCATCGGCTCCTGCTGACCCTGAACCTCCTGGTTGTAGCGTTTAGAGTAATTCTTGCCGCAGTAGAACTTATTTCGGAATATCCTCGCCATTGCCTGCGGCCATAGGGGATATTCTTTACCCTTACGATCATGTTCACGTAAGCCCTTTTCGTTTAAGTAGTCAGCCATGCCTTTCAGGCTCTTAGTTCCCGTTGCCATTAACTCCCACCCCTCTTTTACAAGCGCGAAAGTCTCAGCATCCTTAGCCACGTAACCGTTTTGTTGAAGATAACCCAACGGCACACCTCCGGTTGGTAATCCTGCTAGAAATCGGGCTCGCATCCCGTTCCTGACTCGCTCACCGCGAACGTCATTATCCATCTGTGCAAATCCGGCCAACATCGTCTCAATGAACTTTTCCGTCGGACTGTTGCCAGTAGGCTCGGAGGCGGAAATAAGAGCAATCTCGGATTCAAGTAATTTTTTACGGATGGCCAAATAGTCAGCAGTTTGACGAGACAGACGGTCAAGTCGATAGACAATGATCGCCCCCACCTCACGGCGATTCTTCCGGCAATACTCAAGCATCTCGATTAGCACTGGCCGGCCTTTGATATTTTTAGCTGACTTGCCCTCCTCTCTAAATACCTTAATAACTTCCATACCACGCCGCTCGGCCTCTTTTCGGCAGATCTCCTCTTGCGTATCCAACGAATAGTTTTCAACTTGCTCCTCAGTGGACACACGAAGATAAATTACAGCCTTCTTCAGCCCCACTTTCATAACCCTTAACACCTGATTCATCTAACCCCCCTTTATTAACTCTTCTAATTTGCGACCTTCAAAAATTTGTTTTTCGAAACTATCAAACCAGGAGTCAATCAGAAACTGAAATTCGGTTAGATAAGCTTCAAGCTCGTCATCTGACAGCTCGGCAACGATCTTGCCCATAACTCTTCTCGCTACGTCTATCCGAGTTTCCTCCTCCCTGACTGGAAAGATTCTCCCTAATTCCGATTCGAGAACACTCTGCGGATTGAAAACCGAGCTAACCTTCTTGAGCCCGACTTCGATTTCAGCTGGATGATTATTTCGAACACCCGCGTCTTTCAACGTGTCAGGGGCTGCTATCGGATATAAGGCTAACTGTAGCGAATTCATTACCCTCCACTAACACTATATGGATATAACATATATCCGTATCTGGATAGTGTCAAGTAGTAATTCTACAATAGCTTTAAACCCGTTATCTTGACTGTTCGACCCTGCTAAACCAGCCACAAACTTGGGGTGGTTGAGGGTGAAATTTTGCACCTGTTTGGCAGTGCCGAACAGTCTCGCTAACAAACGTCACAAAACAGGGTCGCCCGTCAGGAAAATCCTGGCATTGACGGGGATATAGAAAATCCGGATTTCAAAGTGTAAGTGTGGCCCTGAAGATTGACCAGTACTGCCCATCAATCCGATTGGTTCGCCCATTTCAATGTCATCCCCAGCCGTCACGGCAAGTGCGGACAAGTGACCGTACGTTGAGGTTAGGTAGCTGTTATGCTCAATCACAACATGGGTGCCCAAGTCACCTCCCGTATCGGCGTAGCGAATCTTTCCCTTCATGAAGGCGACAACGGGTGAACCGATCTGACCGTGGGGATCGGCGATATCTATACCAGTGTGAAATAGATAGTAGGGTAAGTTTGGTTCGCCAAATTCCAATGTCACCACCCCATTAGCTGGCCAGACCCTGGGAGCGTCGATGTGGTCAATCGTCTCACCGTTGGCCGGGTTGTGGATTTCAACAACTTGCGTCTGGGGGTCGCTTGTCGCCAGCGCGTCAGAGATGAGATTGAATCCGGCTTGCGTCAGAATCATTACGATCAGCATCGGTACGAGGAAAATAGCCCCAACCGTGTAGAAAACAAGCTTAATCTCCGGCTTCATCGAGAAAGCCGCAGCGATTAGTTTGAGAGAGGTCGGATTCATTGTTTCCGGCGTTCGGACGGGTCAGTGGTAATTAATGGATGCTCACTCTCCGAAGCGGTCACCTTAACCGCCACGTGATGTTGGTTAGCGATTATTAACGCCTCACCGCGCTCGCAGGTCAGCAAGAAGCGCTGTTCGTACTCGCTCAGACGAAACTCCGAGGTGACGTTTTTAATCGTGGTGGTGTCTTGGCGCATTAAGATTCGCAAAGCGCTTTGCGAAGCAATCGCCCGGCCGTAGGCGTTCTGTAAAAAGTCGCTCGCTTGTTGGGAGATGATACTGACACCGAGATAGTACTTTCGGGCTCGCCGCACTAAACCAGAGATAAAGCGAGCCGATTCTTCGTGCTCCAGCATCAGCCAGGCTTCGTCAATGACCAGGATTCGTTTCACTGGGTCGGACTTAACTTGATTGAGGGTAAATTGCGCCACAACCAAGTGCATAATTTGCCGTAATGATTCTGGTAGGTCCTTGGTGTCGAAAACAACCAAACGATTGTTCAGTTCGATGTTAGTGTGCGAGTCAAAAACATCGGCTAGCGAGCCTTTGGTATATTTTTCCAGGCGCTGACAGAGCTTCGGCTGTTTGAGGGATTTAAGGACCTTATAGAAGTCATTTAGTCTCGGGTAAGCGTTACCAGCTTTCTTGACCGCCTTTTTCTTGGCCCAGCCGAAGTCTCGATACGTCTTCAGAATCGCCCGATCAACAACGGATTTCTCTTCGGCGCTCAGTCCATCGGCCATAAGCGATATAATCTCTGTCAACGATTGAACGTGATCGGCGAAGCTGTCCGGTTCGGTGTAGGCGTTAATCGAAAGGTCAAACGGGTTAATCTTTTCTTTCGAGTGAACCGACAGCTTAATGTATGTCCCCTTAACTGATTCAGCTAACTGTCGGTATTCGCGTTCAGGGTCAATAACAATAACTTTCGTGCCCTGCATCAAGTGACGCAAAACTTCAACTTTGGCCGTGTAGCTTTTGCCAGCACCAGATTGCGCAAAGAGAATACTGTTGGCGTTCGGCAAACTAAAGCGGTCGAGAATAACCAGTGAGTTATTGGACTTATTGATGCCGTAGAGAACACCCGATTCATGCACCAATTCTGAGGAAATAAACGGAAACGTCAGTGCTGCCGACGAGCTATCGAGGTTCCGCTTCTGTCCCAAAAGATTGTCGCCGCGCGGTAAAACCGACTGCAAGCCTTCTAACTGCTGGAATATGGCCGTCTTAGTGTAAAACAGGCGTGTTGCCAGCAGGGTTTCTAGCAATTTAACGATCTTATCGAGCTCGATTAAAGAATTGGCCGAAACGTTTACATATAAGGAAACTTGGAAGAGGTTTTCTTGGCCGCGCTGGATTTTGTCGCGCAACTCAATGGCCGATTCGAGCGGATCGAGTAGTTCTGCCCCAATAATCCGTCCTGCTCGCTCCATCGCTCGTTTAGTTGAAGTCATCTCGGTAATCTTCCGATTGAGTTTTGGCAGGGCAAAGGTCGCTTCAACCGGTTCGATGTGATAGCTAATGTCGACGTTGTGATTGAAGTTGATTAAGTGATTCAGCCAGCCGCTCGAAGCAGTGTACGGATAGCCAGAAACGTAGAGCGTCCGCACGTAACGACCATCAACCACTAGATGCTTTTGTTGTTCTTCAAGACCAGAGTAGGTAACAAAATCGAGTTGATCTTGTTCGCCCACATGAAAGGCCAGCTTTTGAGGCCGCTCCTTACGGCGCTTCTTCCAGCGAGTTAATCCCTTTCTGAACCTAGAGATAATTTGTGGCATTGGTGTGCTTGATTAATTCCTGACTTAAAGGCTGAACTTTCGCCTGTTCCGGCCGGTAGAAACTATAAAAGAGGTCCAGGATTTCCAGACTAGAAAGTGACCGAGCCGTCATACCGAGTTTTTCTAGACCTTTAATAATAATTTCTTGCTCAAGTTGTAGCTGTTCCTTCACGAGCGAAAAATCTGTTACGGTTCGGCTCTCATACGGAATAACAACATAAAACCGCCGCGACAGAATCTTATTACCGGCCACCAGCTCTCTAATAAAGTTGCCGTACGACTGCATTTGTTGCTTATAAATCGCCTGGGTTTCACCGGCGCGAGCGGTTTCGAAGTCTTCGATGTAACGGTCAACGTCGAGCTCGCGAATCCGAACCAGAATCTGAATCGGCGTGGCCAATGAGTTCAGAAATGATTGGAAATTATCGACGAGCGCATCCTGCTCGTCTGCGCTTTGGAGCTCGAAATTAACTGAGGAGGTCGAGAGTATTGCCCGGTAGCGATTGTCTGGCAAGATCAGGATGTTATCGCGGACCCCCTTAATACCGATTTGTGATCGAGCCGAGCCCTTAGTCTTTGATCGGCGTGAGCGAAACATCAATGCCTCCTTTCTTGGCTAATTCAAACGAAACAGTTAGTGACGGGTTCTCTAGCAGCTGGGCGAGTCTACTTTCGTCTACAGGCCCTAGCACAGGGACTAACGGCTTTGGTTTCTTCACCTTTTGGTCGGCAGTAACTACCGGTTCTTTGGCGAGCGTTGTTTTTTCCCGTCCGGCCTCGTCATTTTTTGTAAATACGTAGTAACGCGGGCGACGAGTAAAGTGAATGTAGACACTAAACCATTCGACAACGATTTTGCCATTAATCCGAACCGCTAAGACACCGAACACCAGAAATTGCAGAAGAATTAACGAAAGCTTCAGCGGCCCGAGGTGCATCTTGGGAGCGACCAACACATACGTAACCGTGCTCGTCAGTAGCGGCACGATAAACAAAAGAATCTGGGCGAAGGTAAAATTACCGGCAATCCGGTCTTCAACGGTCGTAATTTGGGCCGGAACGATTGTCGTTTTCATGCTTTAGCCGCCCTTGGTTTTGTCGCATTGACCTGGCTTGGTGCCGGGCTAACAACGTTTAAGAGCTGTCCACCAAATTTCTTAAAGACACCTGTCGCTTGCGAAGTCAGGATCAGCTGAGCAGTCATCGCCGTACTTTTTAGGAGTATGGAGAAAAGAGCGATGCCGATTAGAATCGAGATAAATGGATTTGTATTAACCTGGTTCGGTACTGTCAGGAAAGCCGAAGCCAGCTGGATAATAACAACGTGAATAAATAGGCTGAATATCATCACGATGTAGGACTTGGCCGCTGCTTCGGCAAAGTCACTCATTTTCGGCATCAGCCAAAGCAGACACAGTAGCGGCGACATCACCGCCCCAAAAGCCAGAATCATGAGGCGGCTGATGTAGAACAATAAAAGGATGACCGCCAGCAAGATAAAGACGACCATAAAGATTAGGGTGATTAGCAACGTGCCGCCGGTAGCGAGCGCTGCCGGATCAAAGGCGTTCAATATCCAAGCTTGGCCGATACCGCCCGTTGCATGGATAACGGCGGTAATTAGTGTTTGGCAGAGCTTAATAATCCAGTCGATTAAAAAGATTGAAGTGTTAGCCAGCAAGAAGGCTAACCCGATTCTCGGCAAAAGTTGCTTTAAGGGCACATCCTCAAAGCCGAACGTCGAAGCGCTCATCACTTGGAAGCCAAGCAAGGCGATACCGAGCGCAAAAAGCGCGTCAGTGATACCGACCATAATTAGCCAGAAGTTAAAAACAACGGAGTTAGTCGCGAGTGCTGGCGTATTAGTGAGAAAACCGATAATCCCGTCGATAATCGGTTTAGTCGCCGACTGAACAATATTTTGTAGGAACCCGGCAATCGCGTTTAAGATGATTCTGGCCAAAGAACCATCATCGGGAGCCGGTTTAATAGGGGCGAGATTGATCGCTGTTCCTAGAGCCGGTGAACTTGGCTCAGTAAAAGCCGAGGATAGCATGGAGGAAAAGATCGCTGCCCCAACAACGATAATTAAGCCAATTAAGGCTTGTCGGATTGTTCGTTTCGCTTCAGCTAGGGCTTCAGGCTTGCCGGTCGAAGTAATGTAGACATAGCCGCCGCGGATTAGGAAAAAGGCCGCCGCTAATCCAGCGACGGAAATCAAAACCGTTAAGGTGTCTTGAGTGAAGCGAGCAACTTCTCCGTTAGAAGCGGCCAGTGCTGAAGTCGGCAGGAGCAGAATTGTTCCCGCCAGTATGAGTGCGGTAACAAATCTTTTCATCACTTACTATTTAGTGAATGCGGTTGATGCCAGCTCCGAGATAGCATTACTCAGGACAAACGCCCCGATCGCGATCGCCAATCCTAGTCCGGAATAAATAATTGTTCGCTTCGATCCTTCCAGGCGCTCCGGATTGCCCGAGCTGGTGATGTAACCGATGCCACCCATAACGAAGAACCCGGCAGCTAATAGACCGGCAAGGGTTACCAGTATCTGAATGGCGTTCTGAAGAAAATTCTGGACTCTAGCGACATCGGCTGAAGCAGCCAAAGCTGGGGCGACCCAAACGAGAGACAAAAGTATCGAAAGACCGATGGTGCGGAGGCGAGTGGGCATAAAAAACTCCTTTCCCCTCCACACGAGAACGATTCCTCGTCGCTCGTTGTTAATCTTTTAATTATCAATCAATTAACTATGGGTCGTTAATTTGCCACATTTCTATCATAGCTAGCATATGTTGTCAAATTATCCGCCCCCATAAACGCCTTTACTAGCATATGCCTTTGTGATAAACCTACGGTAAATATAGGCCATTCCGTTATCGGAGGGGTAAGACGGAATACCAAAATGAATGTATTCCCTTCCTTAAACTTCACCCTTGAGCTAGTTCGAAATTACAGCTGGCTTTTCTTGTACTCACTTATTGCGGTACTGGCACTCGTCTATTTCTTCCGGCTAATTCGCTTTTGGCAGAACCTGCGGCAAGAATCGGTATTCTTGGAACTGGTGCCGCCCCGAAACACTGAAATTTCCAGCTTCACGACAACCCAATTGTTCCAAATTATTTCCGGCTTGCTGCGTCAGCAGTCTTTTATCGATCGGCTGTTACTTCGACAACTATCATCTTCCTTGGAAATCGCTTCACAAAAAGAAACGGGAATCCGCTACTTACTGCGACTGCCTAAAGCTTTAGCCGAACCAGCTGAAAAGAGTTTGCGAGCGTACATACCCGGATTGCAGATAAAAGAAGCGGACGACTATTTGCCGCTAAAGTTGCCGTTGGGAGTTAAGGCTAAAGTTCTCGACTTTAAGCTGGCCGGGCACTTCGCGCTGCCGCTCAACGAACAAGTCGACCTTGGTAAGCACGATCCTCTGCTTTATCTGACAAACAATATGACCCAGCTTAAAGAAAACGAAACGCTGGCTATCCAACTAGTTCTGCGGCCGCTAACCAGCTCCGCTCAACGCCGGATTCGCCGCAATGCAACTAAGCTGCAATTACCCGACGTTGTGTCACAGCGGAGCGTTGATAAGACGGCCGCTACTATTGAATCGGTGGTCCGGTTGGCAATGACCCCACTGTTTGTCTTGGCCGAATTCGTGACTGGACAGAAAACTCTAGTACCAGGCCGAAAGATTAGTCCGACCAAAAGTCAGGGCACGACTCAAAATATGGATGATTCTGTTCGCCGTAAAGTCGACCAACAGTTGTTTGAAGGATCGCTACGAGCATTACTGATTATCGAGCCGAAACAACTGCGTATTAGAGA